>CAINUX010000074.1 GCA_903853895.1 uncultured beta proteobacterium
CATCATGGGGGAATGCGGCTTGAGGGGTTCGTTCATCACTTGGAGTCTATCAATTGGCGGAGCACGGTAGCGGTGGGGTCTGTCCAGAGTGCGTATGAGGGGTTGACTCGGGATTATCACTGTGTCGTGCGGGGCCAAACGGTGCTACGCTCGTGTCAAATTGGTACCGTTTTGCGCGGCAATGGACCCCAAAATATCAGGAGCGCTATTTGAAGTCAAAAATACTCATCGTTGATGACAGCAGCGTATCCCGAATGATGATTCGCGGCCGGGTCGCCGGTCTGCAACCGGACTGGCACGTGATCGAGGCCTCTAATGGTGATGAAGCTATTGCGTTGGTGGCCAGTGAGCAACCCGACTTCATGACCATGGATGTCAACATGCCGGGCATGAGTGGGTTTGAGGCGGTGGAAAAGATACGTCAGGTCAACCAGAAAGTGAAGATTGTCATTCTCACAGCCAATATCCAGGCCAGCAGCCGCGAGCGGGCTGAGCAATTGGGCGTGTGCTTTGTGCAAAAGCCCGCGACGCTGGCTGCGGTTCAAGTAGCAATCGACTATTTTTTGGGCACACCATGAAACTCAATGCTCTTGAACTGGACGCACTGACGGAAATCTTCAACCATGGGGTTGGCCAGGCCGCGTTGGCCCTTAGTGAGTTGGCCGGGGAACAAGTCCATCTCAGCGTACCCAAAGTCGAGGAACTGTCCAAGCGCGATATCACCGACAAACTCGATGCACAGGGGGCCAACCGTATTTGTGCCGTGCGCCAGGGCTTTACCGGGGCTGTGAACACCGAAGCGCTGTTGATGTTCCCTGTAGATCAGAGTTTGAGGCTGGTTCAAATGATGGTTGGGGACGACTTTCCCCTCGCGCAGTTGAGTGAAATGGAACAGGAGTCGCTTGCCGAAATTGGAAACATCCTGCTCAATTCTGTGGTCTCAAGTGTGGCTGACATGCTGCACATTGAGTTCGAAGGCAGCTTGCCGCATGTTGAGCTCGGGCAGGTGGCCGATGTGCTTCATGGAGGCAGTGGTCAAGATGATTTGATTCTCAGTCTGCAAATCAACTTTGAAATCGCAACCCGCCAAATCCAGGGCTATCTGGTGTTCTTGCTGGATGTCGCTTCTAGCGATATGTTGGAAAGAAAAATTGCGGCGTTCATTGAGTCGTTGTCATGAGTATGGGTCTGTCCCAGGATTCACCTGATTCCCGCCTCCCGGTATGGCTGGATTGGGTGCTGTCGAATACGCAGGCGGGGCTGCTGGTGCTCGATGCGCAGATGCAGATCGTTTTCGCCAACAAGTGGTTTTTACTGCGGGCCAGATTGACCGCCGAGCAGGTCCAGGGCAATGCACTGATGGATGTGTTTCCGGTTTTAAAGAGCGGCCATTTTGAGCGTGCCCTGATCAAGGCGGTGCGGTCGGGGTTTCCGGCGCTGATGTCCCAGACGCTGCATCCTTCCCCCTTTCCTCTCTATGCTCCGGCCGGTTCGCGTGCCAATGACAACCTGATGCGCCAGTCCATCCATATCGTGCCGATGGGGCCTGTGGATACAGCGTTGTCCGGGCAACGTTTTACATTGATCCAGATTGCGGATGTGTCCCCTACAGTGGCGCGTGAGCGACTGCTCAAGGCCCATGCGGACCGCATGAGTGATCTGGTGCACATCGATGCCCTGACTGGGATTGGCAATCGCCGCTTCTTTGACGAATCCATCGCCGCTGAAATGCGGGCGGCAAGCCGTAGCGGGGCACCCCTGGCGCTGATCATGTTTGATGTTGACCGCTTCAAGCAGTTCAATGATCTCTATGGCCATCCCGCAGGTGACTCTTGCCTGCAGGCTGTGGCCGATGTGATCAAGATGGTGTGTCGCCGGCCACGGGACCTGGTCACCCGCTACGGTGGCGAAGAGTTGGCGGTGATCCTGCCTGACACCAATGCCGCGGGTGCCATTCAGGTGGCCAAGGACATTTTGACGAAACTGCGCGAGCGGGAACTGGTGCATGCCGATAATCTTGGGCGCTTGATCGTAACGCTCAGTGCCGGGGTCCATGCGACCCTGCCCACAGCCAGCGATGGACCTGAGCTTTTGATTCAGCGTGCCGATCAGGCCTTGTATGCGGCCAAGAACGATGGACGCGACCGCGTGTTTTGTTTTGATGTCACGCGCCAGATGGCCGTGAAAGTCTAACAGGGAAACCGCGGTGGATGCCATATTCCAGGTGGTTTTCATGGAGAGCCCCGAAGCGATTGCGTTGACGCGCACCCGCGACGGCGTGATCATTGCAGTCAACAAAGAATGGCTTCGGCTCACAGGCTTTTCCCGTGAGCAGGTGTTGGGGCATACGGCCATTGAAATTGGCCATTGGCCGGACGCGCAGGCTCGCCAGCGGATGCTGCAACCCTTATGTGAGGACGGTCGGTTGAGCGAAGCCGATATTCCTCTTGTTCTCGCAGATGGTTCCATGCGGTTGATGTGCATGAATGCCGTTCTTGTAACTGTGGATGGCGAATCGCATATGCTGATTTACCTGAGGGATGTCACCGCTGCCCGGCAGGCGCAGGCAGCCGCTCTGGCCAATGAACAGGCACTTGCGAAGGCCAATGAAACGTTGAACCGTCAAGTCACCCTGCACAGAATGACAGAGTCGGTGGCCAAGGTGGGGCACTGGGCCTTCTATCCGGGGGATGCAGTGGTGCAACTGTCGCCCGGCTACTGTGAAATCGGGAAATTTGGCGGGGATCAGCTGGCCCCCATGGGTGACCACTTGCGGGGTGTCCTCGATGAAGACAAACCTACCGTGAAGCGCGCTCTGAAGCAGATGGATGGGGAAATCGTGGAGTACCGCTGGCGCAGGGGGGATGGCCAGATCCTGTGGATTCGTTCGCGCATGCACCGCGAAGTTCAAGACGACGCTGCAAAGGCCAGTTTCGGCATCGTGCAGGACATCACCAGTGAACGTGCAGCGCTGCTGGCGGCTGCCGAACAATTGGCCGCTGCAAAAGAAAGCGAGGCCCGATTTCGCAGCCTGACCGAATTGAGTTCGGATTGGTACTGGGAGCAGGACGCAGAGTTTCGCTTTGTACGGGTTGACGGCGACATTGATATCGTGCGGGCGCTCCCAGCAGAAACCTACATCGGAAAAACCCGCTGGGACTCGGATGCGGGGGGTGTCACTGCAGAGCAGTGGGCAGCGCACCGCGCAGCGTTGGAAGCACATGAAGTCTTTCATGACTTCGAAATGTTTCGCAGGCATGAGGACGGCACCCCCATGTGGGTCTCCATCAGCGGCGCGCCTATTTTTGACAGCAAGGGTGTGTTTAATGGCTACCGCGGCACCGGGCGCGAGATCAGCGCCCGAAAGCAAGCTGAAGCCGATATTGAACGTCTGGCGTTTTTTGACGCGTTGACCAATCTGCCCAATCGGCGTCTGCTGATTGACCGATTAAGCCAGGCCGTCGCCGCAAGCGCGCGCCACGCCAGTTTCGGCGCCTTGCTATTCATTGACCTGGACAATTTCAAGGTCCTCAATGACACCCGTGGCCACCATATGGGTGACGAACTGCTCAAGCAGGTGGCGACCCGTTTGACCGAGTGTGTGCGTAACATAGACACGGTGGCGCGTCTGGGGGGTGACGAGTTCGTCGTCATGCTGGAAGAGTTGAGCGGTACCGAGCTCGATGCCGCTGCGCTGGCAGAGTCGGTCGGCAAAAAAATACTGGCTGCTCTCAATCAGCATTTCGTGTTGGGCGGGCAGGAGCACCATAGCTCGCCCAGTATTGGTCTGACCCTGTTCTATGACCACCAGCAGAGTGTGGATGAGCTGTTGCAGCGGGCCGATCTGGCCATGTACCAATCCAAGGCTGCTGGGCGCAACACTTTACGTTTCTTTGACCCGGTGATGCAGGCTGCTGCCAGTGCCCGCGCCGCTCTGGAAATCGATCTGCGCCATGCATTGATCCACAAGGAATTCATGCTGTACTACCAGCCGGTGGTCGATGAAGACAGCGCGATCACCGGAGTTGAGGCGTTGTTGCGCTGGAACCATCCGACGCGTGGTTTGGTATCACCTGCTGAATTTATTCCGGTTGCAGAGCAGGCAGGGTTGATCATTCCCCTGGGGCAATGGGTGCTGGCCGCGGCCTGCGCCCAGCTGGTGGCCTGGAACAACCATGCGGTAACCCGACGACTCACGATGGCCGTCAACGTGAGTGCCCGCCAGTTCAGACACCCCGAATTCACGACGCAGTTACTGGAGCTGCTGCGGGTGAGCGGTGCCAATCCCTACCGTTTGAAGCTGGAGTTGACCGAAAGCATGCTGCTCAGTGACTTTGACGATGTCATCGTCAAGATGGGGGAGTTGCGTTCCATTGGCGTCAACTTTGCGCTGGATGACTTTGGCACGGGCTACTCGTCGCTGTCGTATCTGAAGCGTCTGCCACTGGACCAGCTCAAGATCGACCAGTCGTTTGTGCGCGACGTGCTGACTGACACCAACGATGCCGCTATTGCGCGGACCATCTTGAGCCTGGCGCGCAGCCTGGACTTGAGTGTGGTCGCCGAAGGCGTGGAAACTGCCGGCCAGCGGGATTTCCTGCTCCAGTGCGGCTGCAAGGCCTTTCAGGGGTATTTTTTCGGTCGCCCTGTTCCGATTGAGCAACTGGTGGTGCCCAGCCACTGACAGGCGGCAGGCAGTCCGATTGGCTGATCGTTAATGTGTTGCGTCGCCGGTCGCCGGCGCGGCGGGTTCTTGTGCAGCGTCTGTAGCCTCGTCGCGGGCGGCAGCGGCTTCTTGCGCGGCCGCATGGCGGTTTTGCCGAAGTGCAGCCTTCTCGCCGGCGCTGGCGAATTTGCTGTACTTGCCCAAAATGGGGATGAGCTGCCCGTAGATACGCGGGTTGCCGGCCAGGCACTCCTGCTGGTCCAGAAAATCAGCTTCACCGGTGAAGTTGCCGACCAGGCCACCGGCCTCGGTGACCAGCAGCGAGCCGGCAGCCACGTCCCACGGCTGCAGACCGGTTTCAAAAAATCCTTCGGTGTAGCCGGCGGCCACATAGGCCAGGTCCAGCGCGGCAGCGCCGGGGCGGCGCAGACCGGCGGTGCGCTTCATTACGTCACCCATCATGGTCAGGTAGTTGGCGAAGTTGTCACCCGGACGGAAGGGGAATCCGGTGGACAAGAGCGCATCTTTCAGGTGGATACGCTTGGAAACCCGCAGGCGCCGGTCGTTCAGAAAGGCGCCGCGGCCTTTGGTGGCGGTAAACAGGTCGTTACGCGTGGGGTCGTACACCACGGCCTGTTCAACCTTGCCCTTGACGGCCAGTGCGATGCTGACGCAGTAGACGGGCAGCCCGTGGATGAAATTGGTTGTGCCGTCCAGTGGGTCGATGATCCAGACGAATTCGGAGTCCTGGGCACCATGTTCGCGCCCGGATTCTTCGGCCCAGATGCCGTGGCCGGGGTAGGCCGTTAGCAAGGTTTCAATGATCGCCTGCTCTGCCGCATGGTCCACTTCAGTCACGAAGTCGTTGGCTTTCTTTTGCGAGATGCGCACGGACTCAATGTCCAGGGCAGCACGGTTGATGATGGAACCGGCGGCGCGTGCGGCCTTGACGGCCACGTTGATCATGGGGTGCAGATTGGGCGACATAGATTTTTGTGAAGAACGGTTGGGGCGCCGCTGGCGATGCAGGCGGCGACAATAGCGGTATTTTACCGGTTCCCATGCGCACCCGATTTATCCTGATCAACACCAGCCACGCCGGCAATGTTGGCGCGGCTGCCCGCGCCATGAAAACCATGGGCTTTGACGACCTGGTGCTGGTGGCTCCGCGCTGGGCCAATGTACTGCGCCGCGAAGAAACCATACAGCGTGCCAGCGGTGCCCTGGACGTGCTGGCGAAGTGCCGTATTGTCGACACGCTGGACGAGGCGCTGGAGGGCATGACCCACCTGTGTGCCACGGCCATGACGCCGCGCGACTTTGGTCCGCCGACCGTGGCACCGCGCGAACACTTTGAAGCGCTATCAAAATCAGAGCGAGAAAAGTATATTGCACGAGGGTCAGGGGCTGATTTTACTAATGTACTGGCGCCGGACGCAGCCCCACAGGCGGAGAATTTGGCGCAGCAGGGGGTTGGCTTCCTGTTTGGCTCTGAGCGATTTGGCATGCGCAATGAAGACGTGTACCGCTGCCACGTTGCCTTAAGCATTCCCAGCAACCCACAGTTTGGCTCGCTCAATATTGGCGCGGCGATACAAGTTATTGCTTACGAGTGGCGCCTGGCCCTGGGCGGCTTTGTGCCGGCGGTCGCAGCTGGGCCGGGGGGTGCGCAACCCGTCGTCCCTGCGACTGGGTCGCCAATGTCTGGCGCCATGGCCGATGCCGCGCAGGTGGCGGGCATGCTGACCCATCTGGAGCAATCCCTTGTGGCGTTGGGCTTTTTGGACCCCGCGGCGCCGAAGAAGCTGATGCCGCGATTGAACCAGTTGTTCAATCGTTCCGGGGTCACGCAGGAAGAAATCCACATCCTGCGTGGCATTGCCAAGGCCATCCTGCAGCAGTCTGGCCAAAAAGGTGAGCCCAAACCCGGGTAAGCCTTGTCGGCATCAGGCTCACCGCACAGCGGGTAGACTGGCGATTATGTTTTCCCGCCTACGCTCCGACATCCAGTGCATCCTTGACCGCGACCCCGCTGCCCGCAGCACCTGGGAGGTGCTCACCTGCTACCCCGGCCTGCACGCCTTGGTCCTGCACCGCCGCGCGCACTGGTGCTGGACGCATGGCTTCAAGTGGCTGGGGCGATTCATTTCGCATGTGGGCCGCTGGGCTACCGGCATTGAAATTCACCCTGGTGCCGTCATCGGGGAGCGCGTGTTTTTTGACCACGCCATGGGCGTGGTGGTGGGTGAGACGGCTGAAATTGGCGACGGTTGCACCATCTACCAAGGCGTGACGCTGGGCGGCACGTCCCTGTACAAGGGTGCCAAGCGCCATCCCACGCTGGGCAAGGACGTGGTGGTCAGCGCCGGTGCCAAAGTGCTGGGCGGCTTTCTCGTGGGAGATGGCGCCAAAATCGGCAGCAATGCCGTGGTCATCAAACCTGTGCCACCGGGTGCGACTGCCGTGGGCATTCCAGCGCGCATCATCCCCAGCAAGACCGGTGAGAGCGCGGATGTGACGCACACCGAGCCCAAATTCAGTGCCTACGGCATTACCCAGGAAGACGACCCGGTGAGCCTGGCGCTGCGCGGATTGATTGATTCAGCCTCGGGCCAGGAACACCAGATTGCGTTGCTGTGGAAGGCGATAGAGACGTTGTCCACCACCCGCATCGATGCCGATTGCACACCCGATTGCGTGCCTGGCGATGCGGCCCGAAAAGAGTGTTTCGAGGCCGAGCGGCTCAATCAGCTGGTGGGGAAGTGACGGTGCGAATCGCGTTCTTGGGCCTGAAGGCCTTGCACACCCGCTCGTCCGTTTGCAGGTACGGGCCGCCAATCAGGTCAATGCAATAGGGTACAGCGGCAAAGATGCCGTTGACGACCTGCTGACCGTTGGCGTCTTTCAAGCCTTCGAGCGTTTCGGCAATTGCCTTGGGCTGGCCCGGCAGGTTGATGATCAAGCTACTGCCCCGGATCACCGCCACCTGGCGTGACAGGATGGCGGTCGGCACAAATTTCAGACTGATCTGGCGCATCTGCTCACCAAAACCCGGCATCTCCTTGTGCGCCACGGCCAGCGTGGCCTCGGGTGTCACGTCACGCAGTGCGGGGCCGGTGCCGCCGGTGGTCAGCACCAGGCTGCAGCCCGCATCCACCAGTTCGATCAGCGCGGCGCTGATCACCGGCATTTCATCGGGAATCAGCCGGGCCTCAAAGCTCACGGTGTTTTGCAGGGCGCGGGTCAGCCAGTCCTGCAGGGCCGGTATCCCCTTGTCTTCATAGACACCGCTGGAGGCGCGATCGCTGATGGAGACGATGCCAATCTTCACCGTATCCAGGGCTTGCAACTCCACCTGGCTCATGCATCGGCTCCAGGGTTGGGTGGCAGGTCTTCTGTACTGGTACCCGGTGCGCTTTGCGGGTGAGTCAATTGCTCGCGCACCATCTGGAAGATGTCCCTGTAGGGACGGCCATGGCGCGGTGCCAGACCGGGTTTCTCGGGCTTGGCATCCTTGCGCGCCTGGCGGATCAGCGCACGCAGTTGCTGCACATCGGTTGTGGGGCTGGCGTTGACCCATTGGCCCACTGCATCATCGTCACCGATCAGACGGTCACGCCACTGCTCCGCAGCATGCAGGGTCAGGGTTTCCTGGGCCGATGGCGTGTGCTGTTCGACCAGTGCGACGCGAATGGCGTCCAGTGTTGCGGGCTCCAGCTGTCGCATGCGCTTGCCAATGAACTGCATCAGGCGCCGACGGCCCTCGAAGTTGGTGATGCGTTTGTATTCCGCAATGGCCTCGAGCAGCTTGTCTGGAAGTTCCAGGCGCTTTAACAGTTCCACACGCAGAGTCAAAAGGTCTTCACCCAGCTTTTGCAGCTCGGTGCTTTCACGCTTGAGGTCGGTGCGGCTTTTATCGTCGGTTCCCTTGAGCTCGCGTTTGAGCTCCAGGTCCAGTTCACTGCCTTCCGCCACAAACTTACCTTTGACGAAATAGCCTTTTTTTAGTTTACTCATAAGCCCCGGTATCATAGCCTCCGCTATGAAGACCCCCCACCCATCCCCAAAATCCTCGCCTGCGGGCGCCAAGTCATCCAAGCCTGCGGACAGTGGCTTTGCCTACAGCCGGCCTTTTTTCGAGTCATTGGTTGATAAGGCCCTGACCCACGCAAAGAAGCTGGGTGCAACCGATGCCGGTGCCGAAGTATCCGAAGGCTGCGGCCTGAGTGTGTCCGTGCGCAATGGCGAGCTGGAGAATGTAGAGCGCAACCGCGACAAATCCCTGGGTGTGACGGTCTATGTGGGCCAGCGACGCGGCAACGCCAGCACCTCGGATTTTTCGGACGAGGCGATTGCACAAACGGTGGGGGCCGCCTACGACATCGCGCGCTTTACCGCCGAAGACCCGTTTGCCAGCCTGCCCGATGTTAAAGACATCGCACCGGTAGATGACCGCGAACGCGACCTGGACCTGTTCTTTCCCTGGGCTTTGACCAGCGAAGAGGCGATGCGCCTGGCCCTGGAGTGCGAGGCCGCTGCCCTGGGGACCAGCAAACGCATCACCAACAGCGAAGGCGCTGCGGTGTCGGCCCAGCAATCGCATTTTTTCAGTGCCCATACGCATGGTTTTCGGGGCGGCTATGCCAGTTCACGCCACTCCATGTCAGTCTCGCCTATTGCCGGTAAGGGGCGGGATATGCAACGCGACAGCTGGTACAGCTCCATGCGCCACCCGGACACGTTGGCGTCACCCCAGGCCATAGGGCGTTACGCTGCAGAGCGTGCCCTGAGCCGCTTGAAGGCGCGCAAGATCGCCACTCTGGAATGCCCGGTGCTGTTTGAGTCGCCACTGGCTGCAGGGCTGGTGGGTGGACTGGTGCAGGCGCTCAGCGGCGGTGCCATGTACCGCAAGAGCACTTTCCTGCTGAACTCGCTGGACAAGATGGTCTTGCCGCGACACATTGACCTGATGGAGGATCCTTTTGTCTTGCGCGGCAAGGGCAGCTCCCCGTTTGACGACGAAGGTGTCAACGTCAAGGCCCGCAAGGTGATCGACGGCGGGCGGGTCAAGGGCTACTTCCTGAGCAGCTACTCCGCGCGCAAACTGGGTATGCAGACCACCGGCAACTCGGGTGGTTCGCACAATCTGGTGCTCACCTCACGCCACACCAAGACCGGCGATGACCTGGACGCCATGCTGCAAAAGCTCGGTACGGGCCTTTTTGTGACCGAGTTGATGGGGCAGGGCACCAACTACGTGACCGGCGACTATTCGCGCGGGGCCAGCGGTTTCTGGGTTGAAAAAGGGCGTATTGCCTTTCCGGTGCATGAGATCACCATTGCCGGGAACATGAAGACCATGCTCAAAGGGATGGAGGCTGTGGGGGCCGATACCTATAACTACGGCGCCAAGACTGTCGGGTCGATTTTGATCAACCGGATGAAGGTGGCTGGGTCTTAGTTTTTTGTGGAAGTTATTCCCTGCGGGGCTTTTGTAGGTCCCCTCCCCCCAACCCCCTCGCCCCGCCGGGCGAGGGAGAGTTAATGCGGACAGCCGATTTGGCTTTGTCGCGCCGAATACGGAATTACGGGCGGGGCGTTACCAAACTGGTTTGCGCTCGAACATTTCGTGCGAGGGAGTTCCGAGCGCCGGAGCCGGAGCCGGAGCGGCAGGGGATTGTTGTTGAATTGAGGCGCTAGCCCTCGTGGAATAAGCCTGAACAGCTACCCAATTTATAGCAGTTCTGCTACCCGGCGCTCGGAACTGCGACTGCTGGATTCCAGGCACGAAGCAGCGGTGGAAACCTCACGCCAGTAATTCCGTACTCGGCGCGACAAAGCCAAATCGGCTGTTAAGGCTCCCCTTTCGCCCGGCGGGGCGAGAGGGGTTGGGGGAGAGTGGGGACCTACAAAAGCCCCGCAGGGTAAGAACCTCCCCGAAAAGCCAAACCCTATCCGGCAAGAGCCGTTTTAACAGCCGCAGAAACCGTTCCCATCTCCGCCTTCCCTGCAAGACGAGTCTTCACAACCCCCATCACCTTGCCCATATCCCCGGGCCCAGTAGCCCCCAGCTCCGCCACGATGGCCTTGACCTCAACCAACACCTCATCCGCACTCAGCCGCTGTGGCAGATAGGCCTGCAGTACCTTGATTTCGGCCGATTCCTTGTCCGCCAAATCCATGCGTTCGGCCTTGACAAAGGCTTCCACACTGTCTTTGCGCTGCTTGATCAGCTTGTCCACGATGGCCACTACCGCAGCATCGTCCAGCACGATGCGTTCATCCACCTCACGCTGCTTGCAGGCCGCCAGCAGCAGGCGGATGGTGCCCAGGCGCTCGCTGTCCTTGGCGCGCATAGCGGTTTTCATATCTTCGGTGACTTGGTCTTTGAGGGACATGGTGTAACTCCGGGAGGAATGTGTGAATCAGTTGGCTGAAATAAAAAAAGCCCGCCGGAGCGTCCCCAAGCGAGCTTTTTTGGCCTAAGCCTGATCAGTTGAGGACAGAGCTAGTGCGCTGCGCGTCACTGCGGTCTGTCCCCCAAAAATCAGAACATTTTCTTTGGCAATTGCATGCTGCGAATGCGCTTGTAGTTGCGCTTGACGGCGGCTGCCTTCTTGCGCTTGCGCTCTGCAGTGGGCTTTTCATAGAACTCGCGCGCGCGCAAGTCGGTCAGCAAGCCCAATTTTTCGATAGTGCGCTTGAAGCGACGCAGGGCGACGTCAAACGGCTCGTTTTCTTTTACACGGATGGTTGTCATTACGCAATGTTGTCCAAAATGTGCTGCCGCCAGTCACGGGGGGAGATCGAGCCCCACATGCCACGTTCAGCGATTTCCCCGTCTGTAACTAGTATTGGCCGACGGAGTAATGCCAGAAAAGCCTCGGATTATAGCGTTTTTGAAGCGCCAAAGCAGCAATTGGCTCTGTGGAGCCCCAACATTTTGGCGGCGTAGTCGCGATTCAAGCGAGTTCCCGCGACCATTGCCGAATCTGGTCGACCGTGGCAGTTGCGCCACCACATACAACGATCAGCACGGTTTTGAATGGTTCAAGCTGCACCGCGCCTTCGTAAGCCAGTGCGAGACTGGCTCCACAGGCCGGCTCCACCAGCAGGCGGTGATCGTCCAGAAAGCGCTCGCAGGCGGCAACTGCGCTGCGATCAGACACCAAAACACTGTCGATCAGGCGTGTTTTTGACCAGTGCACCGCCTGGTCACACACTTTCTTGGCACCTAGCGATGTGGCAACGCTGTTGATTGCTTCCAGCTGCACCGCATGCCCCGCATGCACCGCAGCGTGGAACGATGCCGCGCCATGGGTTTCCACGGCGATGATGGGTACATTGTTCCAGCCGTTGCGGTGGAGACCTTCTGCAACGCCCGACAGCAGGCCGCCGCCACCAACCGACAGCACGACTGCGTCAGGCTTGAGACCAGACTGCGCAACTTCGTCAATCAAGGACGCGTGCCCCTGCCACAGCAGCGGGTCGTCAAACGGGTGCAAGAACGCATCGGTTGCGCCAACCAGTGACACCGCGAGTGCATTGGCTTCCTGCCAGCTGGCGCCGTGGACAATGATTTCGGCATTCTCCAGTTGCAGCAGTTCTTTCGCACGGTTCGAGGTGGTTTGTGGAACCACGACCGTAACCGGTAGGCCCAGCTTGCGACCTGCATAGGCCACTGCCAGACCGGCATTGCCGCCCGACGAAGAAACAAAACGGCGGGCACCGCGGCGGGCATATTCAGTGCAGGCGTGGCCCACCCCTCGAATTTTGAAGGAACCGGGCGGTTGCAGCGCGTCCAGTTTGAGCCAGACGGACCGACCGCTGTGCAGGCTCAACGCGCGGGACTCTACCAGGGGGGTATCAATGTGCAGTTTCATCGTCGGGAGGCTGCTTCAACTAGGGCTTTGGAATGCGGATCCTGCTGATCATGAGCGAACCCGAGACCCCAAAAAGCAGGCTCAAAGGGTGCAACGTGAAACCTGCGAAGCTGAGAGATCCGAACCACAGTTGTTCGCCAACCGCGCCTTGCTGGGCAGCGATGGCAAGCAATATGACCAACACAATAGAGGTGGGTATCGGAGTCCCCTCAAAATAGGTGACCTTGCCGGTTCCTTGCGATATTTCTTCTGCGGTCACGTTGTACCGAGCCAGGCGTGATACACCACACGCCACAAAGTAGGCCAGCAATATGCGGTCATACAGCCCGCGCATGCCGCAGCCGTACGCGATGATGGCGGGTGCCACACCGAACGAAATGATATCGGCCAGAGAGTCCAGTTCGCGCCCCATGGCCGACGACTTCTTGCGCCAGCGGGCGATGCGACCGTCCAACACGTCGAACACCAATGCGGCAAACACCAGTGCGGCGGCGTAGTAGATGTGAACGACGTCGTTGGAGGCCAGGAATGTCATGGTGGAGAACAACGCGCCCACCCCGCACACCGCATTGCCTAACGTGAACCAGTCCGCAAGGTGGAACTCTCGAATCATCGAAAACGGTTTCATGCCGACCTTTCTAGTGACCTGACCTGCACCATTGTGCAACACCGCAAGTCGCCTAGTTTCTGTCGGTATTGGTATCGCGCTTCAAACGTTGTTCCAGTTCAAGACAGGTTGCGGTGACCGCCATATCTGGCCGTTGGCAGGCCCGGTACATGCACATGGGCCGGGTCAGAAAACTGCTGTCAGCGCAGAGTTTCTCGGGTGTCACCGTTGGCGCCGCGGGCTTCTGCTCGGGTTTCGAAGCAGGGGCTTCAACGGCTGGTGGGGGGCTTGCCGTTTCAGTCTCCACCGGCGCACGTGGCTGCTCTGCTTTGGTTGGGCGGACCGGTGCACTGCGGCCGCGCTCGTTGCTTGCAGCCTTGGCCGGTTTGGCGAGAACCAGGGGTTCCAGGGGGGCACTGCTGCTGGCAACGGGGAGTGGGGGAGCAATGGGAGCGTTGTTGGCAGTAGCCGACGCGTCGCTGGCGCTCGGCATCGGGTCGCCTGTGGGCGCTGCGCTGGTTTCGCTCGTTGCTTGAGGACTGGCCAGTGCGATTACACGGGCGTTCTTGGGCTTTGCGATGGAATTGCGCCAACCCCACGCCACTGCGACCAGGGTCGACAGAATCACGGTTGCAACCATTAGCCCGATACTCAGCCTGGGGAGCTGCCGCGCAGACGCCGTCGGCTTGCTTGCGGCACGCGGCGCGCTGTTGCGCGGGACGGTCGTGCCATCTTCCACCACATGGGTTCGCCCCGCCGTTTGCCGAAGTTTCGTCTTGCGTGCAGCGGGAGCATCGTCCTTTGCGGGCACGGACTCCTCGGGCGCCCAGTCCGCAATGATGGTGGCGGCCTCATCGTCTTCACGACCGATGACTTGGGTGGGCGCGTAGTCGGGATCACGGCTATTGGGGCGGGTCTTTTCTTCGGTCGGCTGCGTGCCAGTCAGTTGCAGCACATCCCCTGCAGGCAGACAGGCCGCACCCAACTCTGCACGCCAATCAAACGAGGACATGCCGTTGGGGGTCGACAGGCCCAGGCCCCGGGCGAATTCACGCACCGACTGGGGGCGGTCCTGGGGTTGAACTTGGAGTGCCCATGCAATCCCGTCGACAAATTGGTCTGAGTAACTTTGTCCATACTCGGCGGTTACTGTTTTGACAACGTTGGCAAAGAGCGGCATCCGGTCGTTGACCACGCGGATCATGGCTGGCAAGGGGGCGTCATTGCACAACATGCCATGCACGACGGCAGCGAGCGGATACAAATCGGTCCAAGGCCCCTGTGGCAAATCCTGTGAATCCGCGTATTGCTCGATGGGCGCGTAATTCACCTTCAAAATCGCCGTGTGCGGCTTCGCGTTGTCGCCCAGGGCAAGTCGGGCAGCGCCCAGGTCCAGCAAAACCGGAGGCCCCGCGTCCTGCAAAAAGATGTTGTCAGGTGACACGTCGCGGTGCAGGGCTTTGCCGCGGTGTAGCACCTTGAGCGCACCCAAAATAGACCACATCACCTTGCGCAGCCACGCTTCAGTGGGGGGTGATCGCATGCACTGGCGCGCCTGCTTCAGCGTCATGCCGCGGTACAGGGGCATCACCATGTAGGCGGTGCCGTTGGCCTCCCAAAAGCGGAACACGCGGACTAGGGAGGGGTGCTCGAACATGGCGAGCATGCGGGCTTCTCCCATAAACGACTGCAATCCGGTTTGAAAACTCTCGTGATCGCTGGAGGCGCGGACGACCACATTCAACCGGTCTTCGCCACGACCGGCCATGGCTGTGGGCATGTACTCCTTGATGGCGACATCCCGCTGCAGTGAGTGGTCGTAGGCGCGGTACACCATGCCGAACCCGCCCACACCAATCAGGCCCCTTATTTCAAATTCGCTCAGCCGGGTCCCGCAAGCCAATGCGTCCACATGGGTTACATCGGGTGCTGCAACGCGAATGGGCAATTCAATCATGTGTCCTTTGTCTGGATAACACCTACCGGGCATCTGCAAATGGGGTCGACCATAGAGTTTTTGGATTCTATGGCAGCGGCCCACGCTTGTGAGCCCTCGCAACGTCGTGCAAAAGTAACAAGTTGCTGACAACTGGTGTGAACTTGGGCTCCAGGCGCTCAGGAAGGTTGCGCAAACAGGCCTCAGTGGACAGAGATAATGGGTCCATGTCCATCACACACAAAACATTCATCCTCTTGATTTGCTCTGCCGCTCTTATGGCTTGCAGCAAACCCGACCCTTCGGCAACCACTGGAATGGCGCCTGCCGCATCCGCGGTTCAAAGGTCTTTGTTGGAAGCCCCACCGGTTGTTCCCGTGGTGGCGGTCCCCGTTGCGGCGGAGCATGCGGCCGGCAAACGTGTCTTTGACAAGACCTGCGGGCTATGCCATGGCGCAGGCGTAGGCGGTGCGCCTCGGCCGGGCGACAAGGCCAACTGGGCTCCGCGCATTGCACAGGGCACGGACACGCTCTACCGGCATGCGTTGGAAGGCTTCAGCGGCGCCACCAGCTACATGCCCGCACGCGGCGGTGCAGCGGTGACCGACAGTGAAGTCAAAGCGGGGGTGGACTACATGGTCTCGCAGTCACGCTGATAGCCGCGCAATTGCAGCAGATCACCGGGCGCGGAAAAGCAATAGCGCGGCGACTCCGCATCCAATTCGGCGGGGCTGCCATAGCCCCACAGCACGGCGACGGCCGAGAGTCCGTTGCGGTGGGCCGCAACCATGTCCACCGCACGGTCGCCAATCATCACGGATGAAGGTGTGACACGGTTTTGTGAGCACAAGGCTGCCATCTGCTGCCACTTGTGGGTTCCGATCTCACCGCCGCTGACGAACTGGAAGTGATGGCGCAGCCCGAACATCTCCAGAATCTGCTCCGCGAAGTCCACCCGCTTGGAGGTGCAAACCGCCATGGGCATGCCGGCACGGCCCAGATCCTCCAAGACCTCAGCCATGCCGGGATAGAGGATGTTTTCAGAGTAACCCACCTCGGCGTAGCGCTCGCGGTACCTGGCCACCAGTGCCCTGATGACGGACACATCGCGGATGCCGGTGATGACCCCGAACGACTCGTCCAGCGGCGGCCCAATGAAGGCTGCCAGATCGGCCATCGTCTGCTCGGGAAAGCCCAAGTGGGTCAACGCATAGTTGATAGAGCGGCCGATGCCTTCGAGCGGGTCACTCAGTGTTCCGTCCAGGTCGAACAGCAGGAGGTCGTGGGGCATGGTACGAGCAGACGGGGTCCCGATCAGGGCGCCAACAGCGTCGCCGCCAGCCCCTGCGCACAGGCAAAGCCGCTGGCCCAGGCCCACTGGAAGTTGTAGCCGCCCAGCCAGCCCGTCACGTCCACCACTTCACCGATGAAATACAGGCCGGGCTGTTTCGATTCCATGGTTTGTGACGACAGCACCCGCGTGTCCACGCCACCGGCAGTGACTTCCGCCTTTCGGTAGCCTTCGGTGCCGGTAGGGGTGAGCGACCATTGGCTCAGGCGCTCGGCCAGTGCGGCGAGGGACTTGTCGGTAGCTTCGTTCACGGGGCGCGACCAGTTGTGGCCAAGCACCGCTCCCTGTGCTACCCAGGTATCGGCCAGACGGGACGGCACCAGCGTGGCCAGCTCGTTGGCGATCAGCTTGCGCGATGTGGCCTTGGCGCGGGTCAGCAGATCGGCCACGTCGGCATCCGGCGCCAGGTTCAGGCGGATGGGCGTGCCGCTCTGCCAGTAGCTGGAAATCTGCAGCACGCCCGGGCCACTGAGGCCGCGGTGGGTGAACAGCAGGTCTTCCAGAAAGGCGATGCGGTCCGTCTTGCCGCCGGGCCGCCCCAAGGCAAGATGCGCACCCTCGGGGGGCAGCGCAGTACGCGCAGCGACCAGCGTGGGGGAGGATGATTTTCCGCCGGTTTCAATCTTCACCGGCAGGGAGAGGCCGGAGAGTTGGGCAAACGGTGCCCAGGCCGCTTCGTCAAAGGTCAGCGGCACTAGCGCCGGGCGTGGCGTGATCAGGGGCAGGTCAAACTGTTTGGCCACACGGTAGCCAAAGTCGCTGGCGCCAATCTTGGGGATCGACAGGCCACCGGTGGCCACGACGACGGCGGAGCAGTGGATGATTCCGCGATCACTATCAATTTCATAGCTAGTTGTGCTTATTCCACGAGGGCTAGAGGTCTGGACTTGGGGTTTTGCCAAATAGCGTATGGACTTCAGGCTGCAGGGCTGCCAGCGGGTCACTTTGCCAGCGTCGCACTCGGCCAGCAGCATCTGGATGACGTCTTCGGCCGAACGGTCGCAAAACAGCTGTCCCTTGTGCTTTTCGTGGAAGGTGATGTGGTGCTTTTCCAGCAGGGCGATAAAGTCGCGCGGCTTGTAGCGCGACAGGGCCGAGCGGCAAAAGCGCGGGTTCTCGCTGATGAAGTTGGCCGGTGTGGTGTCCAAGTTGGTGAAGTTGCAACGGCCGCCGCCCGAGATGCGGATTTTTTCCGCCACCTTTTCACTGTGGTCGACCAACAGAACCTTCAGCCCCAGCTGTCCCGCCACCCCGGCGCAGAACAGGCCGGCCGCGCCAGCGCCGATGATGGTGACGTCAAAATTTTGCATGGTTCGCAGTGTAGGGTGTGCTGTGTAGCGGCTAGGGTTGGAGGCGCTTGTTTTACTCGCTTCACGCGCCCGCAGCAGGCATGGGGAGAGTACCGCCGCTCATGTCCCCCGGCCATGCAAGCATGGCCTCCTCCTTGACTTCGCTTTGGTACTCACCCCACGCCTGCTGCTGGAAGCTGTGGTTTGACGGCAGTAGATAGTTACCGTCGCTGATCAGGCGGGCTGGGTGTTCTGCAAAGTGAGGTCAAGGAGGAGGGCGTAGCCCGGGGGACACGAACGGCGCAGAGCACCCGGTCCGCCTGATCCCGAAGCAGCGACCGTGCGGGGCTAGCTCCTACCCCATGCAGAACACGTTGAGCTTGTTGCCGTCCAGGTCGCGGAAGTAGCCGGCGTAGAAACCATCGCCGCGTGGGCCGTTGGGGCCCTCGTCCTGGGCGCCCAGTTCGATGGCCTTCTTGTAGACGCGGTCCACTTTTTCCTTGGAGTCGACCACGATGGCCGCCATCACGCCATTGCCCACGGTGGCGCTTTGGCCGTTGTAGGGCTTCATGATGGCCAGACTGCACTGCTGCATGGAGACGCCCCAGGCAATGCCGGTGGGGAATTCCATCAGGCGCTTGGCACCGATCTCCGCCAGCAGTGTGTCGTAGAAAGCCGCCGCGCGGGGCAGGTCGTTGGTTCCGAGGGTGACGTAGCCGATCATGCAGATCTCCATTGGTTGATGAGATCGCCTAGTTTAGAACGCCCGCGGTTCGCGTCCCCGCCGTCGCATCTGCGATGGACACTTCACGTGGCCCACAGTACAGTGCGTGGCAGGCCCTTTGTGAAGCTGATCAGGGCCCCGAATGTAATATTCAAACGAGGAAACCACATGAAGAATCACCACGTCCGACCCTTTGTGGCATTGCTGTCTGTCATGGCAGGCGCTGTGCTGCTGGGTTGTCAAAGTGCCCCGCCGCTTCCACCGACTTCCCCCGAGGTGGTCGGTGAGTTCCGGGCAGGTTCGGGCTATTTGCGCGGCTACCTGGATCGCAAAGCACTGCCCAACAGCCTGGCTCTGCTTCCCAAGCCTCCGGCAGAGGGATCGGCCGAACAGGCGGCAGATCTGGCGACCTTTACCGCCACGCGCGCGTTGCGTGGCACGCCACGCTGGGACCAGGCCGCGCAGGACGCCAACCTCAAGTTTCCCAAGGCGGCGTCCACCTATGCCTGCGCGATGGATCTGCCGATTTCGCAGGAGCAGACGCCGCATCTGAATATGCTGCTGCGGCGCACCTTGTTGGATGCAGGTCTGTCCACTTACGCCGCCAAAGACAGTTACAACCGCAAGCGTCCTTTTGTTGTCAAGGGGGATACTTCGTGCACTCCCGCTGAAGAGCCCACTCTGACCAAAGATGGGTCGTACCCCTCGGGTCACGCTGCCTTGGGCTGGGCATGGGCGCTGGTTTTGAGCGAAGTGTCACCCGAGCGAGCCAATGCGTTGCTGGCGCGCGGGTTGGCGTTTGGGCAAAGCCGGGTAATTTGCGGTGTGCACTGGCAAAGTGACGTGGACGCAGGCAGGGTCATGGGTTCTGCTGCCGTAGCTGTTTTGCACACCGACCCCACCTTTACCGCGCAACTGGCGGCTGCCAAAGCCGAAGTGGCGGACGCGCGCAGCAAGAACCTGCACGCCAGTGGTGACTGCAAGGCAGAGGCGGCTACCCTCGCACCCTGATCCGCAAGCTTAGGCGGTGCGCGTCAGTCCAAGTAGCGTGTTGGATTCGACGCCTGCCGCCAGCAAGCCCTGCAGCACATCGCCCACCACGATCACGCTGGGGCTGGCGAGCTGTTCGCGGGCAATGGTCGACTCCAGCTCGGCCAGCGTGCACACGGCGTGGCGTTGGCTGGACAGGCTGGCGTTCTGGATGATGGCCATTGGCGTGTCGGCGTTCAGTCCGTGCAGCAGTTCACGCTGTATGGTGGCCGCGCCGCTGACGCCCATGTAAATCACCAGCGTGAGCCGGGCCTGGCGTGCCGTGGCAGCCAAGGCGCGCCAATCGGTGCCGCTTGATCCGGGTTTGGCGTGGCCGGTCACAAACACCACGCCGTGGGCGTGCTCGCGGTGCGTCAGCGGCACCCCCAGCGACGAGACGGCCGCCATGCCGGCGGTGATGCCGTTGACAACCTGCACCCGCACACCGGCGGCTTGCAATGCTTCCATCTCTTCGCCGCCGCGCCCGAAGATGAACGGGTCGCCGCCCTTGAGGCGGACCACGTCTTCGCCTTCCAGCGCCGCCGTGACCATCAGCTTCTCAATAAACGACTGTGGGGTGGACTTGCAGCCCCCGCGTTTGCCCACGTATACGATGCGGGCCGTGGGCGCAGCAAAAGCCACGATGGCGTCATTCACCAGGTCATCAACCAACAGCACGGTGGCGGCCTGGATCGCCTTCAGGGCCTTGAGGGTCAGTAGTTCGGGGTCACCCGGGCCGGCGCCTACCAGGGTGACTTGGCCGCGGACCGGAGTGCTGGATAAATCGTGTTTCATAGTGCTTGCACAAGATGCAAGATGTGGGCCACCTGCTGGGCTATGGGAGTCGGAACCGGCTGCGCACCATCCAGCACCTGTTGAATATAGGCAGCGGTGCTGGCGGCGTCAATGCCAGGGGGGAGGTCGGGCAGGCTGTGCAGTGGCCCGCTCTGGTGCTCCTGCTGGTCCACCACTTTGCCGTTGATAAAGCCCTGCATGGTGGGTGTGCGCCGTGCGTCGGCCACGGCCTCGCCTTCGGTGCCGCGCAGCAGCAGCGCGTTGCCGCCCATCAAGGTGAGCGTCTCCGCCATGGAGACGGCATATTCAGGGTGGGTATAGCTGGTGACCAGCAGGCTCTTGCCCTGCACGGGGTTCATCAGCTTGACCAGGCTGTGGGCCGGGTTGCGCAGACCCACCACGCGGCGCACGTCCAGTAGGCGCTGCAGGCCGGCGTGGAGCAGTGCGGTCGGGACAAAGGCCACGCTTCCAGGTGCTATCAGCTCAATAGCGGTATTTGCAGGAATGGCGAGGGCTAGCAGCACGTCTGACGTATAGACCCGGCGCGATTCGGTGGCCGTGCCGTGCACCAGAACGCTCAGGCCTTCGCGTGCCAACAGCAGCGCCAGCAGTGGCGTCAGCACCGGCAGTTTGCGCGCGCCGTTGTAGCTTGGGATGACGATCGTCGTCTTTTCGCCGGCCGGCAGCGTGTGCAGGCGTTGGTGCGTGGCGTCCAGAAAACCCGCCATCTCCTGCGCGGTTTCACCCTTGATGCGCATGGCCAGGCAGAAGGCTCCGATTTCCAGATCGGTGACCGCGCCGTCCAGCACCTGGCCAAACAGGTCGGCCGCCTGTTCTCGCGTCAGGGAACGTGCGCCGTCTTTACCCCGTCCGATCTCCTTGATGTATTGTCCTATTGCCATGGGTAGAGTGTTACACGTTGGTAAATGAGTCCTGCGAAGTCAAATAGGTGCCCAGTGGCTTGTCGGTATGTTGAATGTGCCCGAGCAACCAGTCCTTGATGGTCTGCAATAGCCGGAGCTCTGCGCCTTGGTTGAACTCCCTTGCAATCTCTTGCAGGTCGTGGAGCAGACCCACGTGCTGCCTCTTGTGTTCTTCAACTAGCGGATAGCCATTGTGGTCCATCAGCATTTCTTCGGTGGCGAAATGGCTTGCGGTGAATGCCAGCAGGGCTGAAAACCGGCTCTTCAGTTCGGCGTCATCACGGCCCTCTTCAATTGACCGGTTGAGATCGTTCACCATTTGGACCATCTGACGATGTTGGTCATCAATAATTTTCACGCCCGTCATGTGGGCGGCGTCAAAGACCACCCAGTCCCCGTTGGGCGTCTTGGAGCGGGACTCCGCTTGAGACCGCATTGCCCGGTTCTGGCCAATGTGCTTGCTTTCATACATGGCGGCATCTGCTGCCGCGATGAGGGAGTCCATTTCCAGGCCGTTGTTCGGGTAAATAGAGATTCCGATACTGACTCCGATGCTGCACTGGTTTCCATCCAGCAGCTCGATGGGTGCGGCTATCGCATCAATCAGCTTCTGTGCAATTCGTTCTGCTTCGCTGGGCAAAGACAAATCTCCGGCAATCAAAGCGAACTCGTCGCCGCCCAGGCGCGCCAACGTATCGGCGGAGCGCACGCAGGCCTGCCAACGATTGGCCACGGTTTTCAATACGAAGTCTCCGGCTTCGTGCCCGAATTCATCGTTGACCGGTTTGAACTTGTCCAAATCCATAAAGAGCAGACCAACATGTTTGCCTTTGCGCCGGGCGCTCGACAGTTCCCTTGACAGTTGCTGGAAGAACAAATGCCGATTGGCCAGTTCAGTGAGCGCATCGTAGTTGGCTTGGTGAAACACAGTCTCGGCTGAATTTTTTAGCTGCGTTATGTCGTGGTAGAGCGCAATGCGCTGATGGGCCGAGCCATCCGGGCCATAAACGGTGTTGATTGCGACCTGCTCTGCGACCAGTTCGCCATTCTTGCGCTGGTTCCAGATCTCGCCTTTCCAGCGGCCCTTGGTCAGCACGTCACCCCACAGCTGCTTGTAGAAGGCTTCGTCCTGTCTGCCTGACTTCAGAATCCTAGGGGTCCTGCCGATGGCTTCATCGGCGGCGAAGCCAGACAGCGCAGTGAACGCCGGATTGACCGAGGTAATGTTGCCGTCCGGGTCTGTGACGATCATGCCTTCGCTGGAGTTCTCAAAAAACAGGGCAGCGATTTTCAGGGTCTCTTCATGCTGCTTGCGCTGGGTCAATTCCTGATCCAGTTGTTCCTGCAGGTAGTGCACGGCTAGCAAAACGTGCAAAACAGTGACCACTACGCTGGTCATCAGTGCCACGACATAAAACTGCACGACTGCCCAACTGGCAATAAACATATCCTTCAGGTCAACGGAATAGGTGTGGTGCGTCTTCACGATATTGGCAACCGCCATCAGCAGCAAAACGGCGGACAGTACCCGCAAAGTCGTCTTCCGATACTCCCCTTTGTATTTCAGGCAGGCGATGGCCACATAGATGTCAAAAATGATGGCAGGGGTACTGATCACTACTGTCCGGATTGCCAAGTCCGGAGTAACAAACAGGTACCAGACGCATCCCGCGATAGCGCTGACACTAACCAAGACTCCCGATTTCAACGGCACGCGCTGTTCGGCTGCCTTCAGGCTACCAACGGAGATCATCAACCAGCCGAGAATCAAGAAGCTTTGCGCCAACAAAATAGTCAGGACATCGGGCGCAACCCCCCGTAGCGACAGCAACATTGCGCCTACCGCAATCAGGGCAGAACCCACCATCCAAACCTTAACCGGCGGGAATTGCCGGGTGATTGTCCAGACATAGCCCATCATCAGCGCGCGACACACCAGTACGATAGTGATCACGAGAATCAATGTCCGAATGTCAAGGAGGGATGTCATGGCGTTGAATAGCCCTTCAATTTGGGCATCCTGCTGCAAATGTAGCATTCAAAAGATGGGGATTGGTGCGTCTTGGTGATGCAGTATTCGCATTCGGGCAGACATTCCATTGGGGTTGTAGCCCCGTTCACACGCAATGGAAGTGGAAGTCAGAGCACCAATTTCAGTCGCTAATGGTGAGATACTTGGCCGGTGGATGCCATTCAGCCTGATCGCGTATCGCTGTTTGGAGCGCCTGGAAGAATGGAAACCGATGTTCAAATTCAGAGACCTGTCCATACGCCTGAAGCTCATCGTTTTGCTTGGGGCGAGTGCGGCCATTGCCTTGTTCATATCGGCGGTGATGTCGGTTTCGGTCACGTTCGTGACCCAGCGCACCGAGTCACTACGCCATTTGCAGCAGATTTCCGACATAGCCAGTGAAAACCTGACCGCTGCACTGGCCTTCAGTGACAGCGCCAGTGCCGGGCGATTGCTAGGGGCGCTGCGCGCCAATCCGCACATTCAGGCGGCGATCATCCATGACGACCAGATGAAGCCGTTCAGTGACTACATCGCATCCGATGCCGATACGGCCGCTGTTCGACACTATCTGCAGGGGCTGGAGCAGTTGGCGATCCGCAACCGCAGCCAGATTCTGGACCGGAGCAAAGCGCTGGAGTCCATTGACTTCAACTACATGTTTGCTATCACACCGATTGTGTTCGAAGGCAAAGTGCTGGGCACGCTGACGATTGTTTCGGACACCCAGGAGCTGAAAGGCCAACTGTCCTACTACCTTGCCATGCAATTGCTGATCTCGGTGCTGACCCTGGTCATCATTACCTTCATCTCGATGCGCTTGCAGCCGGTGTTTACGGAGCCCATTTTTCACCTCATCGATGCGATTCGTGAAATTGCCCAGACCAAGAACTATTCGCTCAGTGTCAGCACCACACAAAACGATGAATTCAAAGGCTTGTACGCCCAATTCAATGACATGATTTCCGAGATTCGCGAGCGTGACGTTCTGCTGAACCGTCTGGCAACCACCGACCCGTTGACCGGGTTGCCTAACCGTCGCCAGGCGATGGAGGTGTTGCAGACCATGGTGACGCGAGCGTGCCGCAAGCGGGAGTGGTTTGGTCTGGTCATGTTTGATGTGGACTTCTTCAAGAACGTGAACGACCAATATGGGCATCCGGTTGGAGACATTGTCCTGAAAGAGGTTGCGGCCATCATGGCGCACACGGCCCGCGAATATGACCTGGTGGCCCGCATCGGTGGGGAGGAGTTTTTGGTCCTGTGTGACAACAGCGATCTGGAAACCACCCACATGATCGCCGAACGCATGCGGTTGGAAGTTGAAAAGGCTGTCATTCACACCGTTGACGGCAACACGCTCAAGGTGACGGTCAGCGCAGGTGTCCATGCCGCCGTGCCCCAGACAGAGCAAGCCGACCTGCCATTGAAATGGGTTGACGAGGCGCTGTACCATGCCAAGGAGTCGGGACGAAACCGTGTATCCCTTGGAGACCGCACATGAAGAAAAAAGTGGCATCGTTGGTCCTTCTTGCCGCGCAAATGCTGGCGGCATCGGCATTTGCCAGCGAGGAGGAAAACAAGCTGCTGGCGGTGTTTTTTGGCCGATTCTCCAACTACATCGAGTTGCCCGACCGCTCTGCCAGGCAATTCGTCATCACCCTCATTGACGAAAACCCCTTTGGAAGTTTGCTCGATGAGTTGTACAAGGCCAAGCTGATCAACGGCAAGCCGGTTGACATTCGCTACGTCACACGGGTCGAAGATATTGGCCAGAGCGATATTCTGTTTGTCACCCTGGTCAACCCCCGCACGCGGCAAGAGGCGATTGACTATGCCAGCAAAAAATCGATCCTGACCATCAGCACTGCCATGGGTTTTGCCGAGCGCGGCGGCATCATCCAGCTCGATTTTCTGCAGCAACATACGCGGATCAAGATCAACCATGGGGCTGCCGTCAAGTCGAACATCCGCATCGGCGCACCCTTGCTGTCACTGGCAACCGTCATCCGGGGAGATGCGCAATGAAACGCTTTGCTGTCGCACTCTGTGGTCTGGTTTTGGGAGCCGCCGTATGGGCGCAAGACAAGTCGCTGCAGCAGGCCAATGACTTCTACGAGAAGCCCTTGGAAGAACTGTTGAAAGTTGAAACACCCACCAAGGCCGAGATCGGCTCACGATCGGGTGCGCGTGATGCGCTGGAGGCCGATGTGCCGATTGACGTCATCACCGCTGCGCAACTCGAATCCAGTGGCTTTACGGAACTGGGCAAGGCGCTGATGAAGCTTGTGCCGGGGTTCAATTCGCCCAGGCCTACCGGTCACGATGGCACCGACCATGTGCCGCCGTTCATGTTGCGCGGGCTCAACCCCGATCAGGTGCTGGTGCTGGTTAATGGCAAGCGCCTGCACCAAAGTTCGCTGCTGAATGTCAACATCTCCGTGGGTCGGGGCACCTCGGGCGTGGACATCAACACCATCCCCATGCGTGCCATTGAACGTGTCGAGGTACTGCGCGATGGTGCTGCCGCCCAATACGGGTCAGACGCGATTGCCGGCATCATCAATATCATCCTCAAGGGATACGGGCATGACAGCCGGGCCTCGGTGAGTTATGGCCGCACAACGCAGGGGGACGGGGCGGTGCGTCAGGCCGATGTGTTCTATTCTGTGCAGCTGAAAAACGACGGCTTCATCAATATGACCGCCGAGGCGCGGGACCGTGGCCGAACCAACCGTGCAGGCCCGGATTCACGGCTTGGTAACGCGATCAATCACTTGATCGGCGAGACCGCGGCGCAAGACGGGCAATTCGCGATCAACGCTGAGGTTCCGGTCGAAGCGGTGAGCTTTTATGCACACGGTCTGCTGGACCGCCGTAACAGCAGTGCCGGTGCCCTGTACCGACTGCCGACCGATGTGCGTAACAACCCGGCGCTGTACCCGACGGGTTTTTTACCAATGATTGAGCCCACAATCAACGACTACTCACTCAGCGCCGGTGTGCGCGGCGTGAGTGCTGACAACGTGCGCTGGGACCTAAGCCTGACCCACGGCAGAAACGACTACCACTTCTATGTGTCCAACACCCACAACGACTCGCTGGGAAACAGCTCGCCTACGTCGTTTGACAGTGGCGCAACCACCTACACGCAGGACATCCTCAATCTCGATCTGGTGAAGAAAATTGGCGCACTCAACCTGGCCGGTGGTGCAGAAATTCGCCACGAGAATTACCGGATCAGCCGTGGTGAGCTTGCATCGTATGTGCTGGGTTCCACCAGCACCATTGCGGGGGCTCAGGGGTTTCCGGGCTTCATGCCCGAGAACGAAGTCAATGCTTCGCGCAGCAACAAGGCACTCTATGGGGATGCCCGTTACGGGGTTTCGCGGGCCGTGTCGGTCGAGGGGGCCGTCCGTTATGAGAGCTACAGCGACTTTGGATCTACCTTGGACAATAAGTTGGCATTGGCCTTTCGACCACATGAAGATATGTTGCTACGCGCAAGTGCCAGCTCGGGTTTTCGCGCACCTTCGCTTTCCCAGGCTTACTACACCTCCACCGTTTCCACGCTAAGCAGTGCGGACTCCACATTCAGGCAAGCGGGAACCTTTGCTGTCAATCATCCGGTTGCCGTTGCGCTCGGATCGCAGGCGCTGCGCCCGGAAAAATCGAAGCACCAGACGGTGGGGGTGGTGTACCAGCCCACCAGCGATTTCTCGATCAGCGCTGATTTTTTTTCCGCCGACATTACGGATCGCATCATGCTGACCGGCAACATTGTTGACTCGGTGTCGCCCCAAGTTAAAGCGATTCTCAAGCAATATGGTGTGCAAAGCGCCCGCTATTTCACAAACGCCATTGCCACTGAAACCAAGGGCTTGGATATACGTCTGAACTACAAGCACAGCTTTGAGAATCACAGCAAGCTCAAGGTGGTCGCCTCGTACCACCGCGACCAGACGACGATTGCCGATATTTACCCGCTGGCCTCGATTCTTGGCAATCAAACCACAACAGCCGTGTTGAACGACACCACGCAGTCATTTATTGAAACGGCTCAACCTGCTGACGGCTACAAACTATGGACCCAGTATGACGCTGGAGCTTGGCGCAGCACTTTAAATCTGAACCGTGTTGGCAGCTATGCCTATTTCAACGGTAGCCGCTTTGGCGCGAAACTGACTACCGATCTGGACGTGGCGCTGCAGTTGAGCAAGACGGTGGAAGTGGCCTTGGGCGGGAACAATATCTTTAATGTGCTGCCTGATAAATTCCCTGATTCCAACAATCTTTTTACCAGCGGCAGCGGCATCATCCAGTACCCGCCGATCAGCCCGTTTGGTTACAACGGTGCTTTCTATTACGTCCGGCTGAATATCAAGCTGTAGGAGTCTCTTTACTACGGGTCAAGCACCCTGCGTGGCATCCCGTAGCCCAGCCGGGATCGACTGGCGCACCATGCGCTTGACCTCGGGCAGGCATGACCCGCAGTTGGTGCCGCACTCCAGTGCCGACTGCAGTTGCACCAGACGCTGGTCCTCGTTGCCCTTGCAATGCCCCAATTGCGCGGAGATGGCCGCCTCGGTCACGTTGAAACAGGTGCAGATCTGTTTGCCGCGCGCTTGCACGGCCATCGGCGGCTTGGCACCGGGCACCAGCAGCATGCGGCCATAGGCCTGTGCGGGCAGTTCGTCCTGCAGCAGCGTCTTGATCCAGCTCTGGGCGCTGGTGTCACCCGCCAGCACAAAGGCGTTGAGGCGTGCTTCACCTTTGGTGTTGCCGGCGTTGGCAGCATGCGTCAGTTGCACGGCACGGCGTTGACCGCGTTTTTTGTCGGCATAGCGCAGCACGTCGTTGCCGCCCAGGCCCAACAGGCCTTCGATGGCGGTCAAGACGCTGTCGGGTGGTGCATCGTAGGCCGCCGCGCGAAACAGCAGGCCACTGCGCTCGCGGCCAAACGGTGTGCAACTGGCGAAGGCGAACTGTGGCATCAGGGCCTTGAGTTGTTCGCGCGCCTGCAGGGCCACACCATCGCTCAGCCAGGCGATGCCCAACAGCGACCACGGCATGTCGGCCTTGAGCACCTTGATGGCGGCGTGCTTGAACTCGGGCTGCTTGGAAATCGGGCAAAACGTTGGCGACGTCAGTGCGTTGACGCCGGCCAGGCGCTCGCCGGTGCTGCTGGAGCCGCTGAGAAACTCTTCGCCCCAGTGCATGGCCATGAAGGTCTGGTTGGGGGCCAGCGTGGCGCTGGACTGCACTGGCACGACGATAGAGCCGCGTTTGCCGGTGACATGCACCAGGTCACCATTGACCAGTTGGCGCCGCTCCATGTCCTTGGCATTCATCTCGATGGCGGGCTCTGCCACATGGCCAAACAGGCGGCCCAGCGTGCCGGTGCGGCTCATGCCGTGCCACTGGTCGCGCAATCGCCCGGTGGTCAGTGACAGCGGCAAGCGTGCCTCACGCGGCTCAGCCACAGGCTGGTACACCGTGTTGGAAAACATGGCTTTGCCGTCCGCTGTGGGGAACCGGCCGTCTTCGTACAGGCGTTTCTTGCCGGTGCTCTGGCCTTCCGGCAATGGCCACTGTTGGGGGCCTTGTGTGTCCAGCATGGCGTAGGACATGCCGGTGATGTCCAGGTCGCGCCCGCGCGTGCTTTCGCGGTGCTCGTTCCAGATGGATTCGTGGGAATCGTAGGCGAAGAGGGGTTTGCCGCAGCCAACGCCCATTGCTTCCAGTCGGCGGGCAAAGTCGATTGCGATATGCCAGTCGTTACGCGGTCCACTCTCGCGCAGCCCGGGCGGCTCGACCGCCGCCCGTACCCGGGAGATTCGGCGTTCGCTGTTGGTCACCGTGCCACTCTTTTCGCCCCAAGTGGTGGCGGGCAACAGCAGGTCGGCATAGCGGCAGGTGGCGGTGGTGGAGAAGGCTTCTTGCACCACCACCAGCTCGGCCCGCTCCAGTGCGCGGCGCACTGTGGCCTGGTCGGGCATGCTTTGGGCGGGGTTGGTGCAGGCAATCCACAGGGCCTTGATCTCCCCGTCGGCGGCCGCCTGGAACATTTCCACCGCCGTCTTGCCGGGTTTGTGGGGAACCTGGGGCACGCCCCATAGCGCGGCCACCTCGGCACGGTGGGCGGGGTTGTTCATGTCCCGGTGGGCGCTGAGCAAATTGGCCAGGCCACCCACCTCGCGCCCGCCCATAGCGTTGGGCTGGCCGGTTAGCGAAAACGGCCCCGCGCCGGGTTTGCCGATCTGACCGGTTGCCAGGTGCAGGTTGATCAGCGCGGCGTTCTTGGCCGTACCGCTGCTGGACTGGTTCAGCCCCTGGCAGTACAGGCTGAGTGTGGGGGTACGCTCTTGCCCGTGCATGTGCTGCATGCCTGCAAAGTAGCGCGTGGCCTTGAGCAGCGCGTCCTTGGTGATGCCGCAGGCGTCAGCCACCACAAAGGGCGTGTAGTCGCGCACCGTGGCCTTCAGTGCTTCAAAGCCGTTGGTGTGGGCGTCGATGAACGCAGTGTCCAGCCAGCCTTCCCAGGCCATGATGTGCAGCATGCCATTGAACAGCATGACATCGGTGCCGGGTTGAATGGGGAGGTGCAGATCGGCAATGCTGGCGGTGTCGGTGGCGCGCGGGTCCACCACCACGATGCTTAAGTTCGGGTTGGCTTTTTTGGCGTCTTCAATGCGCCGAAACAGAATCGGGTGGGCAAAGGCCGTATTAGAGCCCACGATGAAGATGCACTGCGCGTGGTTCAGGTCGTCATAGCAGGCGGGTGGCGCGTCGGCCCCCAGCGTCTGCTTGTAGCCAGCCACGGCGCTGCTCATGCACAGGCGCGAGTTGGTGTCGATGTTGTTGGTACCAATCAGGCCCTTGGCCAGTTTGTTGAAGGCGTAATAGTCTTCGGTCAGCAACTGGCCTGACACATAAAAGCCCACCGCGTCCGGGCCATGGTCGCGGATGATGCGGGCAAAGCCCTCGCTGGCCGTGTCCAGCGCTGCATCCCACGAGACAGGCTGGGGCGCTTCGCCGCGCTGCAGGCGTTGCATGGGCTGCAATAGCCGCGTTTGCCGTGTGACGAAGGCACTGGCTGTGTGGTGCAGGGTGGCACCCTTGGTGCACAGGCGGCCAAAGTTGGCCGGGTGGTCGGGGTCACCCCGCACACCGGTGATCTGATCACCGTTGGACTCGATGATGACGCCACAGCCCACGCCGCAGTAGGGGCAGGTCGATTGGGTCTCGCGCAGTGCGGTCATGGAGTGGTTTTGGGACCTGCAATCGGACGGGTCTGGTCAATGGCGTGGCTGGCCAGCTCATCGGTCTTCAGCGACACCTGGCCGTCTTCGACCCTGACCGCAAACTTGGGTGTGCAGCCTTCATCGGGCGCGGCCGCCTGACCGGTGCACAGGCCAATCGTCCAGTTGTGCAGCGGGCAGGCCACGCTGGTGCCGAACACAATGCCTTGCGACAGAGGGCCGCCCTTGTGCGGGCAGCGGTCGAGCAGGGCGAACACTTCACCCGCGTCGTTGCGGAACACGGCCACATCCAACCCGTGAGTGCGGGCGACGCGCCGGGAGCCCAGCACGGGGATGTCCTCGACTTTACAAACTGCGGTCCATTCACTCATTTTGCTATTCCTTTTATAGCTGCACTCTCATATTTCACGAGGGCTACAGGCTGGTTTGTTAAATGGTCAGGTCTTCAGGGACGAATACATGCCGGTGACGCGGTCCATGACCTGCAGCAGGTTCTCGCTGGCCTGGAAGACATCGATCAGCGCCTTGGGCGTGCTCGACTCTGTGAGGGTCACCTTTTTCAGGGCCGATTCAAAGAACAGCCACTGGGCGTCGGCCACCTTCAGGTCGTCTTCAATCCTGGGTGTGGTCTCGGGTGCCTTGTGCAGCATCAGCATGGCGTTGCTGAACTCCGTGCGCGCCTTGTCAATTTCGATGCCGGCTGTGGCGGCGTCTACTGGCAGTCGCGCCGCCAGGAAATACATGGCCATGCGCTGGCTCAGCATGCGCTGGCGGCCGGCGACGTTGACCAGCTTGCCCAGTGGCTTGCCTTGCACAGCCTCAAACTGCACGGTGCCCTGCTGGGCCAACGCCAACACGCCGGCGTTGAGGTGCAGCATGTTGGCCGCGCTCTCGCGGGATGGCACAGTGCCCACCAGCGCACCCTTGTAGCCGCTCCAGGATGACTCCAGCTTGCTGTAGGTCTCCTTGATTTCGGCGGACGCGGCGTAGGCTTTGAGTTCCACCAGTTGGCGGTCGAACAGGGCCATGGATTTGTCCAGCGCCGACTGTGCGCTGGATTTTTCAATGCCGTGCACCAGGGCCAGCCAGGCCTTGCCCATGCGCTGGCTCAGCATGCGCTGGCGCCCGGCCTTGTTGATGGCATCACCAAGGTCATTGACCTGGGCATGCACACTCAGCAGCGGCAGGCCCACTGCGGCAACGATCAGCGTACGGCGGTTCAACAAGTTGGTTTTCATGGTTGCAGCTTTCAAAAAAAGACGCCAGTGTCCGGAATAGCGCTACTTTCAAAAATGCAGTAGTTAAAGAATTTCATGGATTGCCGTAGTCAGTGCACACAGATTGATGTACATCAATCTCCATTCAGGCGTTCACCGCCGCAAACTGCCGGGTATCGACTTCCGCTTCCTTGAAGTCGAACCACGGATCAGGCTCGCCATCCAGCGCAAACTGCAACTGCTCCCACAGTGCCTTGCGGCCCGCGGCATCTTCCAGAATGCGCTTCTTCACGTAGTCCAGACCGACGCGCGATACGAAGTGCACGGTGCGCTCCAGGTACCAGCCCTCCTGTCGGTACAGCTCGCAAAACGCGCCGGTGTATTCCAGCACCTCAGCCGCGGTCTTTACCTTGACCAGGAAGTGGGCCACCTCGGTCTTGATGCCGCCGTTGCCGGCCACATACATCTCCCAGCCACTGTCCACGCCAATGATGCCTACGTCCTTGATGCCGGCCTCAGCGCAGTTGCGCGGGCAGCCTGATACGGCGAACTTGACCTTGTGCGGAGCGTACATGCGCCACATGGCGCGCTCCAGGTCCTTGCCCATCTGCGTGCTGTCTTGTGTGCCCATGCGGCACCACTCGCTGCCCACGCAGGTCTTGACCGTGCGCAGGGCCTTGGCGTAGGCGTGGCCGCTGGGCATGCCGATGTCTTTCCAGACATTGACCAGGTCTTCCTTCTTCACGCCCAATAGGTCGATGCGCTGGCCGCCCGTGACCTTGACGGTGGGGATCTTGTACTTGTCCACCACGTCGGCAATGCGGCGTAGCTCGCTGGCCGTGGTTTCTCCCCCCCACATACGCGGGATCACGCTGTAGGTGCCGTCCTTCTGGATGTTGGCGTGGCTGCGCTCGTTGATGAAGCGGCTTTGCGGATCGTCCTTGGCTTGTTTGGGCCAAGTGCTGATCAGGTAGTAGTTGACGGCCGGTCGGCACGATGCGCAACCGTTGGGCGTCTTCCATTCCAAAAACTTGAAGGTGTCGGCAATCGTCATCAGCTTGTTGGTGCGGATAGCATCGCGCACGGCCTGGTGGCCGTGGTCGGTGCAGCTGCACATGGCCTTTAGCTTGGGCGTGGCGGAGTAGTCGCCACCGGCGGTGAACATCAGCAACTGTTCGACCAGACCGGTGCAGGAGCCGCACGACGCGCTGGCCTTGGTGTGCTTGCGCACCTCGTCGAGCGTGAACAGGCCCTTGTCCTTGATGGCCTTGCAGATCGTGCCCTTGGTCACGCCGTTGCAGCCGCAGACTTCGTCGCTGTCTTTCATCGCGGCGGCCTTGTTATGACCCTCGTGCCCAACGTCGCCGATGTTGGATTCGCCAAACATCAGCTTGTCGCGGATGTCGCTCACGCTGCGGCCATCGCGCAGCAGCTTGAAGTAGTAGCTGCCGTCCACGGTGTCGCCATACAGGCAGGCCCCAACCAGCTTGTCGTCCTTGATGACCAGCTTCTTGTAGACGCCGCCGTAGGGGTCGCTCATCACCAGTTCTTCGGTGCCTTCACCGCCGGTGAAATCGCCCGCGCTGAACAGATCAATGCCGGTGACCTTGAGCTTGGTCGAGGTGAGGGAGCCCTGGTAACGGCCAATGCCGAACATCGCCAGGTGGTTGGCTGCGACCTTGGCCTGCTCGAACAGAGGGGCCACCAGGCCATACGCAATGCCGCGGTGGGCCGCGCATTCGCCCACCGAGTAAATGCGTGCATCGGTGGTGGTCTGCATGGTGTCGTTGACGACGATGCCCTTGTTGCAGTGCAGGCGCATGCTTTCGGCCAACTGGGTGTTAGGGCGGATGCCGACCGCCATGACCACTAGGTCGGCGGCAACGGAAGTCCCGTCCTTGAATTGGATGGATTGGACGCGGCCGCCTTTGCCGTCATCGGCGCTACCAATCAGCGCTTGGGTTTGCGCACCCATCAGAAACTTCAGGCCGCGGTCTTCCAGCGACTTTTGCAGCATCTTGCCCGCCACGGTGTCCAGCTGGCGCTCCATCAGCGTGGGCATCACGTGCACCACGCTCACATCCATGCCGCGCAGCATCAGGCCGTTGGCCGCTTCCAGACCCAGCAGGCCGCCGCCAATGACGACGGCGTTCTTGTATTTGGAGGCTGCGTCAATCATGGCCTCGGTGTCAGCAATGTCGCGGTAGGCGATCACGCCTTCCAGGTTTTTACCGGGTACGGGCAGGATGAATGGGTTGGAGCCGGTGCACAGCAGCAGGCGGTCGTATTCGGCCTCGGTGCCGTCTTCGGCGCGCACGATGCGCTTGATGCGGTCCACCTCGACCACCTTTTTGCCGGCGTGCAGCGTGATGTGGTTGTCGGTGTACCAGTCCCAGGAGTTGAGGACGATCTCGTCCAGGGTTTGCTCACCGGCCAGCACTGGGGAGAGCAGGATGCGGTTGTAGTTGGGGTGGGGCTCGGCGCCAAAGACCGTGATGTCGTAGAGCTCGGGGGCAATCTTCAACAGCTCTTCCAGGGTGCGCACACCCGCCATGCCGTTGCCAATCATTACCAACTTTGATTTCTTCATTGCGCCACTCCAGAGATCGATAGGCTTTGGCGCACGGCGAGCCGCATGCCAAAAAAACAGGGAATAGAGAGACCGGCCGTGCGGCCAGTACACAACACATCAGTGCACACGTCGTTGTATGCAGAACCCGCAGTGCAATCGCTAAGGTCATGGGCGCTTCGTTACGCCCGAACTAGCTTATGCAAGAGGTGTGCCATATGATTGGGTGGTCCCGCAGGTCTGCATCCGGTTATGGTGGCGCAGATGTGCAATTTGTTGTTTGGGCACACTGTTTTTCCCTCTGAAGTCTGGTTGTATGACGTCTGCGTTGATTCATGTGAACGGTTTGAAGGCTGCACTTCCGTTGCGTGCCGATCTGGAGGCCGCAGGCATTCAGGTGCTGGGTGTTGCGTCCGAGCGCGCAAAGCTGCTGCAGGAAGTGGTGCGCCACGCACCAGATGTGGTCATTTGTGACGAAACCACGCCTGACGACGCACTGTTCAGGGCGACCCTGTCGATTGCGTTGACCGCCCCATGCCCGCTGATTGTCTTTACCAATGACCTGGACGCCGCCTACATTGCCCGCGCCATCGAGTCCGGCATCCACGCCTATGTGGTGCAGGGTTATGGGGCCAATCGCCTGCGTCCGCTCATTCACCTGGCACAGGCCCGGTTCCGGCATGAGCAGGCGCAACGCAATGCACTGCAGGACGTAACCACACGCTTTGAGGAGCGGGGGCTGGTCGAGCGTGCCAAGGGCATTCTGATGCGCGCTCGGCAGGTGTCAGAAGACGAGGCCTTTCAGGTGCTGCGCACGGTGTCCATGCACACCAACCAGCGCCTGGGCCAAGTCGCCCAGCAGATCATCCATTCCGCACGTTTTGCCGAAGATGTGAACCGCTGTGGCCAACTGCGCATGCTTTCGCAACGCCTTGTCAAACTGTATGGGCTACAGCTGGCGGGTGTGCACACTGTGAAGAACGCGCAGCAAGCGCAGGACTCCGTGCAGCGCATTGACGCCAATCTGGCGCACTTGGGCAAGAGCCTGTCGCACGCCACCTATGGCGATCTGTTGGGGCAGGTGGTGCAGACCTGGGCGCGGTTGAAACCGGCGTTGCTAGCGGCCCACGTTTCGTCAGTGCAAGCCTCGGCGATGGTCCTGACGGACGAGCTGGCCGAGCAACTGTTGCAGGGTGCCGAGCGTTTGACATCGCAGTTGGAGAGCGCGGGTCTGGCGCCGCCCCTGCGGGTGCTCAATATGGCTGGGCGTCAGCGCATGTTGTCGCAGCGTTTTGCCAAGTATGCAGTCCTGGGCATGTTGGGTGACAGCGCGTGGACACAGCGTTGCGACGAAGGAATGGTCGAATCCAAGGCCGCCTTTGAGCAGGCGCTGACGTATCTCAACAGCCTCCCACTCAGCACGCCCGACATCCACAGCGCGCTACAGGCCGCCGGCCTGGGTTGGCTGACGATGGTGGAGTGCGCCAGGGATGCAGGGCGCCTGCCGGGTGCCGAGCGCCTGACAGGCTTGCAGAGTCTGGCGACTGCCAGTGAAGACCTGCTGGAGGTGTTTGAGCAACTGTCTTCCCACTATGAATGCAGTATGCAGGTGCTGGCGGGCACGTAAAACGGCCGTGGCCGTCAGTTGTTAACAGTTGCAAACGGTGCGGGACCGGTGGGGAATTCCAGAAATGCTTCGAATTGCTCGATGGGAACAGGGCAGCCAAACAGAAAGCCCTGGTAGGCGTAACAGCCAATGCGGGCCAGAAAATCGCGCTGTTCTTCGGTTTCAACGCCTTCGGCCACGACGGATAAACCCAAACTGGTGCCGAGCGCCACGATGGTGCGCGCTATGGCGGCATCGTTGGGGTCGTTCAGCACATCCCGCACAAACGAGCGGTCGATCTTGAGCAGGTCCAGTGGCAACAGTTTCAGATAGCTCAGCGACGAATAGCCAGTGCCGAAATCGTCCAGTGAAAAGCCGATGCCATGTGCCTTCAGGGCGTTCATCTTCACGATGATGTCGTCCACACGGTGTGCAAGAACGCTTTCGGTGAGTTCAATGCGCAGCCGGTTGGGCGCCACGGACCACTGCTGCAGGCACTTCAACACTTGCGGCACAAAGTTGGGTTCGCGCAGCTCGCGTGCACTCACGTTTACTGCCAGACTCAGGTGAGCGGTCTGCGGGTTCTTGGCCCAGCGGGCCAGTTGTTCGCAGGCCATGTTCATGACCCAGCGGCCCAAGGGAACAATCAGACCCGTAGCTTCAGCGAGCGCGATGAAGTGCTCTGGCATGACCAGTCCGCGTGTGGGCTGCTGCCAGCGCACCAAGGCTTCGGCCCCCGTCAGCACGCCATCGGAGCCAACGGTGGGCTGGAAGTACAGGACCAGTTCTTCACCGCCTTGCAAACCGTCGCGCAGGTCGAACTCCATGGCCACCCAACTTTCCAGTTCGGTCTGCATGCTGACATCAAAAAAACGCAAGGTGTTGCGTCCCGCCGCCTTGGCCTGGTACATCGCCAGATCGGCTTGTTTCAGAAGATCATCCACGCTGTTCGAGTGGGCGTCGAACAGCGTGATGCCCATGCTGGGTGAGCTGTGGTGTTCGCGACCCGCCAGGTCATAGGGCTGGTTCAGCGTGTACAAAATCTTCTTGCCCACGCTGTCGGCTTGCGATGCGGCTCCATGGGTGGAGGGTTCCAGGTCTTCCAGCACCAAGACAAATTCGTCACCGCCCAGGCGCGCCACGGTGTCGGCCTCCCGCACACAGCCCACCAGTCGCTGCGCGACCTGCTGCAGCAACAAATCGCCCACATCATGGCCCAGCGTGTCGTTCAGTGTCTTGAAGTTGTCCAGATCAATGAAGAGCAGGGCGCCGTGCTGGTGGTGGCGGGTGTTGGTGTGCAGTGCCTTCTTGAGTTGTTCGAGCAGCAGGCGGCGGTTGGGCAGGCCAGTCAGTGCATCGTAAAACGCCAGGCGGTGGATCTCGTCGCCGGTTTGTTTCTGTACCGAAATGTCGCGCCCAATGCCGTGGTAACCCCGAAACTTGCCATCGGTATCAAACATGGGTGATCCGCTGATGCAGGCCCAGTGCACCGTAGCGCCCGTGTCGGGTCGGCGGATTTCAAGATCACGAAACGGCTGGTGCGCGTAGACAATTTTGCGGTGTGCGTCCCAGTCGGCCTCGGTCATGTTGAGCGACGTGAGTTCCCAATGCGTCTTGCCCATGTGCTGGGTTGCTGTCATGCCGGTGCTGTTGTAGACCTTGCCACCCAGCACCGTAAACCGGAAGTTCTCGTCCTGCTCCCAGTACCAGTCGGACGAGAGCTCAGTCAACGCGCGGAACCGTGATTCACTGTCGCGTAGTGTGGCCTCACTCTTCTTGCGTTCGGTCACGTCGACAAAATTGACCTGGATGGCGGGCTCGCCTCCATGGGTTATGGGTGAAGCCTGGATTTCAACGTCAATGGATTTTCCGTCCCGGCGCAAAAACTTCTCAACCTGGGCCGGCAGCGGCATGCCCTTGGCATAGCCCTGCGCAATGCGGTCGGCCACGATACTTTGATACCGGGGGTCCACCAGATCTTTGACGGGCAGGCCAATCAGTTCCGCTTCGCGGTTTGCGCCCAATATGGAAATGGCGGCGGGGTTGGCATAGACCACCCGGCCATGCTGGTGCACCCCAATGCCAATGGGTGACCATTCCACCAGTGCGCGATAGCGCGCCTCGCTATCCTGCAGTTTTTCCTCTACGGCCAAGGTCGCGGTCAAGTCGGTGTTGGTGCCTGACAGGCGCTGCGCTTTGCCTTGCCTGTCGCGTTGAATGTGGGCCCGAAGCAGGACGAAAATGTAATGCCCTTGCTTGTGGCGCAGTTGGCATTCAACTTGCCAAATATTGCCAGACCCCTGCAGTGCCGCGGTGAATCCCCGGTCAATGGCTTTAGCCTCATCCGGATGGAAAAAGCTGGCCATTAAACCGGAAGTGGCAGGCAGTTCGGCATTGACGTAGCCCAGCATGTTCCACCAGGCGGGGGAGAAGTAGACCTCGCTGGTCAATAAATCCCAGTCCCATGGTGCGGCGTTGATGCTGCGCAGGATCAGTTCCAGGCGTTCTTGCGACAGAGTTTGGGTTGGCCCGTGGAGGGTGTTTTGCATAGCGCCACATTATGGCGCCATGGCTCAGGCCGCCGTCTTCTCGACGTGGGCCTGGCGGGTGTATAAAAAGTCGATCACCGCCTTGCGGTAGCCCAGGTATTGCGCGCTGTCGGCCAGTGCCACGCGGTTGCGTGGGCGGGGCAGGTCAACCGCCAGTACTTCGCCGATGGTGGCGGCAGGCCCGTTGGTCAGCATCACGATCCTGTCCGACAGCAGCACGGCTTCGTCCACATCGTGCGTCACCATCACTACGGTACTCTGGGTGCGCGCCACGATCTCCAGCAGCTCGTCCTGCAGTTTGGCGCGGGTCAGTGCGTCCAGGGCGCCAAAGGGCTCGTCCATCAGCAAGACCTTGGGTTCCATGGCCAGGGCGCGGGCAATGCCCACGCGCTGCTTCATGCCGCCGGAGATCTCGCCGGGGCGCTTCTGCGCGGCGGGCGTCAGGCCCACCATGGCCAGCGCGGCATCGGTTCGTGCTTTCAACTGGGCCTTGTTTTCCGAGGGCGCGCCGGTGCTTTTGGAGGCTGCGCCGAACACGCGTTCCACACCCAGGTAGACATTCTCAAAACAGGTGAGCCATGGCAGCAGCGAATGGTTCTGGAACACCACCGCACGTTCGGGACCGGGGCCGGCGATCTCGCGGTTGGCGCACAGCAGCGTGCCCTCAGACGGCATGGTTAGCCCTGCAATCAGGTTGAGAAGGGTTGACTTGCCGCAGCCTGAATGGCCAATCAGCGTCACAAACTCGCCCTTGGCAACTGTCAGGTTGATGTCGCGCAGCGCAGGGAATACCCCCTTCTTGGTCTTGAAGGTTTGGGCGACGTTCTGGATCTCGATGAATTTCAGACTATTCATGATTTAACTTCCTCGAAAGTGAATGCCGTTGCGATCTTTATCAGTGCGTATTCCAGAACTAGGCCGACGATACCGATCACAAAAATCGCGATGATGATGTTTTTGACGTTCAGGTTGTTCCACTCGTCCCACACCCAGAAGCCTATGCCCACACCACCAGTCAGCATCTCGGCGGCCACGATGACCAGCCAGGCTGTGCCCACCGCCAGGCGCACGCCGGTCAACATGTAGGGCAGCACGGCGGGAAACAGGATCTTGGTCACGATCTTCCACTCGGAGAGGTTCAGTACCTTGGCCACGTTCATGTAGTCCTGCGGTACGCGCTGCACACCCACTGCGGTGTTGATGAGCATGGGCCAGATGGAGCAGATGAAAATGGTCCAAATGGCAGCCGGGTTGGCACCCTTGAAGACCATCAGGCCGATGGGCAGCCAGGCCAGTGGTGACACCGGGCGCAGCAGGCTGATCAGCGGGTTGAACATACGCCCCAGAAACTCAAAGCGACCGATGGCAAAACCGGCCGGGATGCCCACTGCGGCGGCCAGACCAAAGCCTACGGCCACGCGCTCCAGCGACATCAGCACGTTCCAGCCCACACCCTGGTCGTTGGGCCCCTTGCGGTAGAACGGGTCGCTGAACAGCACCACGGCCTGCTTCCATGTCTCCCACGGGCTGGGGATGCTGCTGGAAGTGCTGATGCTGACGATGGCCCAAATGCCAATCAGCAGGCCCAGACCCAGTAGGGGTGGCAGCACGGTCATGACCAGGCCGCGCCAGTCGCGGGACGCGCGTGCGGCTGCAGGTGCAGCGACGCTGGCAACTGCCGGGACTGAAGGCTCTGAGTCTTTCGGACCTCTAGCCCTCGTGGAATCTATGTGAGATGCTTCCTTTTTCATAGCAATGCTCTCGCTGGCCGCAGCCAAAGGGGAATGGAAAACTGCGCTAACCATTTGGAATCCTTTCAATCAGTTGAGGACAGAACTAAAGGTCTGTCCCGCAAGTTTTCAGGCCTTGATCTTGAAACCGTCGGCGTATTTCTTCGGGTCCTTGCCGTCCCAGACCATGCCGTCCATGAACTTGGCCGAGCGCATCACGTCTTTGGGAACAGACGCCTTGGCAGCGGTGGCGGCCTGCTTGTAGATGTCGATCTGGTTGACCTGCTTGGCCACCGCCAGATAGTCGGGGTGGTCCTTCAGCAAGCCCCAACGCTTGTGCTGGGTCATGAACCACATGCCGTCGGTCAGGTAGGGGAAGGTCACCGCGCCGTCGTTGTAGAACTTCATGTGGTTGGGGTCATCCCAGGTCTTGCCCATGCCGTTCTGGTAGCGCCCCAGGATGCGCTGGTTGATGGCGTCCACACTGGTGTTCACATAGCTCTTGTCGGCAATGGTTTCGGCCATCTTGTTCTTGTTGGACAGGCTGGCATCGATCCACTGGCCGGCCTCGATGATGGCCGCGGTCACGGCGCGCGCCGTGTTGGGGTACTTCTTCACGAACTCGGCCGTGGTGCCCAGCACCTTTTCGGGGTGGTCTTTCCAGATGTCCTGGGTGGTAGTGGCGGTGACGCCGATGCCGTCGATGATGGCGCGGTGGTTCCAGGGTTCGCCCACGCAGTAGCCGTCCATATTGCCAACACGCATATTGGCCACCATCTGCGGTGGCGGCACGGTGATGACCTTGGCGTCCTGCATCGGATTGATGCCGTTGGCCGCCAGCCAGTAGTACAGCCACATGGCGTGGGTACCGGTGGGGAAGGTGTGCGCAAAGGTGTACTCGCGTTTCTCGGACGCCATCAGCTTGGCCAGGCCGGGGCCGTCCACGGCGCCTTTGTCCGCCAGTTTTTTGGACAGGGTGATGGCCTGGCCGTTGTGGTTGAGCGTCATCATGATGGCCATGTCTTTCTTCGGTCCGCTGATGCCCAAGTGCACGCCATAGATCAGGCCGTACAGCGAGTGTGCAAAGTCCAGTTCGCCATTGACCAACTTGTCGCGCACGCCGGCCCAGGAGGCTTCCTTGCTGGGGATGATCTTGACGCCGTACTTCTTGTCAAAGCCCAGTACCGATGCCATGACCACGCTGGCACAGTCGGTCAGGGGAATGAAGCCGATCTTGACCTCGGTCTTCTCAGGGGCGTCGGAACCTGCGGCGTAAACCGTAGCGCGCAGTGCCGGACTGATGCCGACGGCGCCGACGGCAGCGGACTGCAACACGGCACGGCGGCTGAGTTTGTGGTCAAAAAGATTAGTCATGGCAGGCTTCCTTTAAAAGTTTGACGTTGACGAAACGAAAAAAGGCGTCCTCACACTGCACATGACTTGATTGAAAAGTCGCGTGCAGGTGGGGACGCCTTTGTCCGGGGTGACTGGCTCAACCCGCCATTGGGTCGTGCCTGTCAGTGACCATCGTTGGTCTCATGGAGTCATACGCAATGAGCGTGCCAGGTTTCTCTTGGTGCTTTGTTACTACGCGCGACGCGTTGATCGCTTTCATTTTGATAGCAATAGTTCCATATTGCACGAGGGCTACTGCCCGATTTGTTGAGAGATATTTCTGCAAACAGGGTTCCGGCACCAAATTTGTGCGCTGCACCAAAATCAGTTGCTGCCTAAAGAAAGTGGGGAATGTGGTCGACAAATGTTGCATGCAATCCCATACTCAATCCTCGAAAGCGCGTACCAACCGCAAAGTGCCGGTTGAGCAATGGCCTGAGTCCCTGGAGATACTGCGGCATCTGGCCTTACAGAAAAAAGCGGTGTCCATTAGGGCGTTGGCGCACGATGTCAGCGCTCCTGAGATATCCACACGCAACCGCCTGGCGCGGCTCGAAGCCCTGGGTGCCGTCGAGGCTAACCGGGCAACTGCAATCCTTGGACCTGGCAAACAGGTGACCTGCGCCCACTATGTAATCACGCAGTACGGGCGCGACTGCGTAGTCTCCCGTGGCCAAACTACGTCCAGTGTCTCCAGGCTTTGTGTGAACAGTGTTTTTGCGCTGGCCCGCGCGATGAACCTAGCCTAACAAATCCACCGCGTCGAGCATGCGCTGGGACACTTCAACCACTTTCAGGCTCTTGTCCATCGCGGTCTTGCGTAGTTTTTCGTAGGCCGCCTGTTCGCTCAAGCCCTGGCGCTGCATGAGCAGGCCTTTGGCGCGGTCGATGATGCGGCGATTTTTGAGTTCGGTGCTGAGGTCCTGTACTTCGGTCTTGGCATCGGCCAGTTCCGCCCGCAGTGCCTGGTCCTGCTCAAAGCGGGCCATGGCAACGTCCAGGATAGGGCGTATACGCTCTGCCGACAAACCGGCCACGATGTAGGCGGACACGCCTGCCGCCACGGCGGCGCGGGCGTTGGAACTGTCGTTGTCATTGGTGAACATGACAATCGGGCGGCGGGCATCCCGCGTGGCCATGACCACGTGCTCCAGTGCGTCACGCGCCTCGCTCTCGGCGTCCAGAATGATCAGGTCGGGTTGCAACTGGGCCAAGCGTTCCTGCAGGAACGTGTCGGCTGGCAAGGAGGCCACCAGGTTGAAGCCGCTTTCCAGCAAGCCAATGCGCAGACTGCGCGAGCGTTCGGCTTGGCTCAGCGCATGGGTGTCGTCTGGGTCGGCGACGTCCAGGTCTGGGGCGATTACGACAATGCGCAGGGCTTCTAGCATGGGCTATTTGACGCAATATTCGCGCCAATGGAGGGCGGATTCTGGGGTTTGCGCCAGTAGTGGTAGCGCCAGGCGGTCGCGAATCCGGCGCGGCCGTACAGGGCGAAGGCCGAAGCATTGTCTTCTTCCACCTGCAAAAACACGCCTTCCATTGCACGGTCGGTCGCTGCATCGGCCAGCCCCGCCAGTACACGGGTCGCCAGACCCCGGCCGCGGTGGGTGGGCAGGGTGCGCATGCCGTGGATGCTGCACCAGCCCTGGCTGAACGCGGCGGTGCCGGCGGCCACGGACTGTCCGTCTTCTTCCACACAGGCGTACATGATGTGCGGGCTACGGCTTAACGCCTGGACCCGGTGTGCGCCGTCGACCGGGTCAAAGCCCTCGGCCAGGTAAACGCTGGACCACGCGGCTCCGGGGCTGGCGCTCACGCGCGCGGGCAGGTCGCAGCACAGTGCACGCATAGCCCGCACACTGCCAACCTGCAGCAGCGTGGGTTGCTGGGCCTGGTAGCCGCGGCGTGCGAGTTCGGCGTGCACGGATGCCAGGCCTGGCACGTCGGCTACGCGGTAAGCCGCCGGCAATCCGCGGGCGGCATACAGGGTTTCGATTGTGGCGATGTCCCGGCCTTCGATGCAGCTGTGGCGCAAGGGCACGGCGCTCTTGGCGCGTCCAATCGTGGAGCTGTCAAAGGGCACTAGCCAGCCTTCAATTTCCAGAGTGGCCGGGGGCGCCACTGCGTCGAGGGTAGCGCGCTCCAGGCTGGCTATGTCGTTGTCTTGCAGTGGCAGGTGCTGGGTGTGCATGGCGAAAGGATTTACGGGCAGACCCTATTGTGACGAGGGCAAACGGAGCACTTCCTCTAAACTTACGGCCTCACAGGGGAAAACATGCTGGTTTTGGGGATTGAGTCGTCGTGTGACGAAACGGGTGTGGCCCTGGTGCACTGGCACGACCAGTCGATGCCCAAGCTGTTGTCGCATGCGTTGTACAGCCAGATTGACATGCACCAGGCTTTTGGCGGTGTGGTGCCCGAGTTGGCCAGCCGTGACCATATTCGTCGGGTGTTGCCGCTTACACAGGAGGTGCTGCTTGCAGGCAATCGGACGCTATCGGACGTCGACGTGGTGGCCTACACACGGGGTCCGGGTCTCGCGGGTGCGTTGCTGGTGGGCGCTGGTGTGGCCTGTGCATTAGGTGCGGCTTTGGACAAGCCGGTATTGGGTGTGCACCATCTGGAAGGGCATTTGCTGTCCCCTTTTCTGAGCGCCGACCCGCCTGAATTTCCGTTTGTCGCCCTGCTGGTGTCGGGCGGGCACACGCAGTTGATGCGGGTGGACGGGGTGGGGCGCTACCAGCTGCTGGGCGAAACCATCGACGATGCTGCTGGTGAGGCGTTCGACAAGTCAGCCAAGCTCATGGGCCTGGGCTACCCAGGCGGCCCGGCGTTGGCAAAAATGGCGGAGCAGGGCGATGCAGCAGCCTATGCGCTACCGCGCCCTTTGCTGAAAAGCGGCAACCTCGATTTCTCATTTGCGGGTCTCAAAACAGCAGTGCTGGTGCAAGCCCAACGCATGGTGGCCGCCGAGCGGGCTCAGTTGCTGGGGCAACAGCCTCCACAAGTACAACCCACCGGCAGCAGCACGGCGGGTTTTGATGCCCTGCCAATTGCGCAGCAGTGCGACCTGGCGGCCTCGACCCAGGCGGCCATAGTGGAAGTGCTGGCGAAGAAGTCCTTGTTGGCGCTGAAACACACCGGACTGCAGCGGTTGGTGGTGGCCGGCGGCGTGGGCGCCAATCGCGCGCTGCGCGAGCAACTCAACGCAGCCTGCGCCAACCGCAGTGTGCGGGTGCATTACCCGGAGCTGCATTTGTGCACGGACAACGGCGCCATGATCGCCATGGCGGCCGCGATGCGCCTGCAAAGCGGTCTGCAGCAGGCCAGCAAGACTTACGCCTTTGACGTCAAGCCGCGCTGGCCGCTGGACAGCCTTTAGTGCACGACCAGTTCGGTGGCGTTGCTCACAGGCACCTTCTTGACCAGCTTCAGGGTCAGCACACCGTTCTCCAGTTTGGCCTCACTCAGTGCCGTGTCAATGTCCTGCGGCAACTCATAGGCCGCGTTGTAACGGCGGGTGGCGCCTTCCTTACTGGCGATGCGCACGACCGCGCCTTCGATGGCGATGGACAGTTGGTCTTTGGCGATACCTGGCATGTCCAATGTGAGGGTGAACGATGTTTCGTCCTGCGTGTATGCAACCGCCTTGTTCGCGTTGGCGCGCAGTGCGTCATCCATAAAGCGCTCCAGCGTTCGGCCCGCCTGTGCATAGGCTTGGCGACGCAATTGGGGCTGGGCGGTAGTGGCAAAAAACATGGTGGGACTCCTAGTACACTGCGCGGCTCTCACAGCGAGCGCCGCATGGATCTAAGCTGCGACTCTTCTTCTAATTTTCAAGAAAAAAATCACATGTTTATTCTTCTCCGTTGGGTCTTGAAAACCGTATCCGTGGCGCTATGTGCTCTGGCGCTGCTGGGCAGCGCTGCCCATGCACAAACGCCTGCAGCGCCGGTCAAGCTGGCCATGATCGAGGCCCTGAGTGGCCCCAATGCCAACGCTGGCGAGGCCGTGTTTCGCAACTTGGTCTGGGCCGTCGAGCGGGTTAATGCGCGCGGGGGTGTGAAACTGGCATTGGAGCGCTATGACAGCAAGGGCCAAAATGAAGAAGCCCTTTCGGCATTGCGCTCGGCCATCGATAACGGTGTGCGTATCGTTTTGCAGGGCAATTCCTCGGCCAATGCGGCAGCGTTGATTGATGCCATCAATAAGCACAATGAGCGTGACCCGGCCCGGCGCGTGCTGTTCCTGAATTACTCCGCGGTCGATCCGTCACTGACGAATGAGAAATGCAGTTTCTGGCACTTTCGCTTCGATGCCCACGCCGATATGCGCATGGCTGCGCTGATGGATGTGATCAAGGATGACAAGTCGCTCAAAGGTGTTTACCTGATCGGGCAGGACTACAGCTTTGGCCAATCGGTGCTGCGCGAGGCGCGGCGCCAGTTGGGTGTGCAGCGACCGGATGTGCACATCGTGGGCGAAGAGTTGCACCCCATGGCCCGCGTAAAAGACTTTTTGCCTTACCTTGCCAAGATCAAGGCCAGCGGCGCCCAGGCAGTGATCACCGGCAATTGGGGCAATGACCTGACCTTGATGATCAAGGCCGCCAAAGAGGTGGGCTTTGACGGCAAGTTCTATACGTTTTATGGAAACGCTCTGGGTGCGCCCGCAGCAATTGGGGATGCGGGCATTGGCAAGGTGGTGGCCGTAGCCGATTGGCTGCCCAATGTCCAGACAGCCGCCAGTGAGGCGTTTTACAAATCCTTCCGGGCACGCTACCCGGCAGCCGCAGACGACTACGTGCACATGCGCATGCAACTCCTGATCGAAGCACTCGCTCAGGCCCTGGAGGGGGCGGCCAAACAAGGCGTATCAACTACCGCAGGTGTTTTTGACATTGCAGCCTTGGCGACTCAGCTCGAAAAGGCCAGCGTGTCGTTGAGCGGACAGTCGGGCACCATGCGTGCCGCGGACCATCAGTTTCAGCAACCTCTGGTTGTGGGGATCATGGATCGCCAGGGTGTGCCAGGCGTCAAGTTTGACGTGGAGGGATCGGGCTACGGGTTCCGTGTTGCCAAGACCCTGACGCCGGAGGCAGCCGAACTACCCACCAGCTGCAAGATGCAACGCCCTTGAATCGGGCTATAATCGAGCGGCTTTGCATACGGCAGGGCGCACGCCAGGAGCAGTTCCAGCACCCGGCGCAAGTTGAAAACCATACCTAGGAAATAGAAATGATTGCATCCAGCATCAAAGCCGCTGTTGTCAAAGACAACGCCCGCAGCCCATCCGATACCGGCAGCCCAGAAGTGCAAGTTGCACTGTTGACCGCCCGTATCAACGAACTCATGCCCCACTTCAAGACGCACGCCAAAGACCACCACGGTCGCCGCGGTCTGGTGCGCATGGTTAACACGCGCAAGAGCCTGTTGGCCTACCTGAACCGCGTGGACCACGACCGTTACGTCGCGCTGATCGCCAAGTTGGGTCTGCGCAAGTAAGCGTTGCATTGAATGACAGACGCCTGAGTTAGTTCACTAGCTCAGGCGTTTTTTACTTCGGAGACGGCAAAAACAGAGCGAAGCTGTGTCATTCCACGGAAATTGGCGGTTCATTTGAACCGGACCTTGAGGAACCGGACCTTGAGTTTCTCTGGAATGGCATCGTGTTCTGCGTTGTTGCCTCCGGGCTTGGCAGGTGGCCTTTACCTGCCAGCGGATTCCCGCACTATCAGGAGATGAAACAATGAGCATTTTCAACAAAGTTACCAAG
>CAINUX010000075.1 GCA_903853895.1 uncultured beta proteobacterium
CAGATAACTGAACACAGATGTTTCGACATAGACGCGAGGTTTCATGGTTGGACTGTAATGGAATTCGATTTGGGTGTGGGCAAATTAACAGAAGCACCAACACAGCGGCGGCTGAGGCATTGCGCCCACCCACGCCCACGCACCCACTCACGCCCGAGCTCGTGCCACCCAAGTGCTCACCGGCGCACTACCTGTGGGCGGCGCTGATCGCCCGCATCTACGAAGTGTTACCGCTGCTGTGCCCGAAGTGCGGTGGGCAGATGCACCTGATCGCGTTCATGACCGAGGGCACACAGATCAGGCGGATGCAGGGGTGCACATTGAGCTCGATTGGGATCTGGCGGCACAACCGGCACCGGACTTTGAGGTTGATCAGCGCGTCAGTTGGTGAGGGAACAAAATAGTCATTTCGCAAGCACGTGCGGGGAGCGGTTGCGCGCGCGGCAGACCCAAATCCATCTTTCGACCAGTGGGCTCGCTTTTACGCTGCCGGGACGGCTGAAACTGCCCCGCTCAAAGGCGCCTGCTCGCCCAAAACCCATGCCATACTTGCCTCGATGGGATTGAATTTCCTATCCGTTTGTAGGCCAGCATCACCGTGTTCAGTGTCGCCTCAGTCGCCCAAAAATCCTTCATGTTGAAGCTATCGGCCGCAAAGTCGTATTTCAATTCCTTGATCCGGTTCTCACAATTGGCCCGCCCCCGGTAAGTGCGCCACACGGTCTCAGCAGGCAAGTCCATGTCGCTGACCAGCGCGCTGAAGCGATAGCGTCCAATCACCGGGTCATCGGCAAATAGATTCAAGGTCTTGCCCTTGGGACTGCTGCGCTGATCGATCTGCTGGCGAATGCCCGTTACCCAGCGTGGCGTGGACCAATTGCTCGCCTGGTAGCGAAAGCGGATGACCTCAATGCCCGGCACCACTTTGCCATTGTCATCCACAAGGCCCCACCAGCCCTTGCCCTCAAGACTGGCATCTACCAGCGCTCTTTGCAGTGGCGGTGTCTGGCGCAAGGCTATGACGTAGTGCAGCTTCTGTTCTTCTAAGTGGGTCAGAAATGCGTTGTCACTAAAGCCACTGTCACCGCGCAAGAGCGCAATAGGCTTGTTGCCCAGGCGTTGTTGGGGGTTGGCCAAGAAGCCTTGGATGTTGTTGGCTAAGCTGGTGTTGCCTGGGCGCAGCCACAGGTTGGCCACCATGCGGGTCTCAGACACAAAGGCCATCAGCGGGTGGTGGCTTGCTCGTCCCCGCTTGGCCGGGTTGTAGCCCCGAGCTGCACCCTCTTGCTGGCCGTAGCGGGTCATGACGGTGGAGTCCACATTCAGGGTGATGCCATCAATGGCAATTTGCTCAAACATCCATCCGTAGAGTTTGTCCATCACCGCTTCGTTGGAGTTTTGCGTAAAGCGGCGAAACAGCCGCATGACGGCCTTGAAGTTGGCCATACGCTTGATGCCAAAGATGCGTTTGAGTACAGGGTCGTGGCGGGTAACTTCACCATGCTCGAATCGCTTGGCACCGCACCATACCGAGAGCATGAATTGGGTGATGAGTTGCTCGGGTGCGTAGCCGCGGTTGGAGCCCGGCTGTGGCAAGCCGGCTGCGGACAAAGCACCATCAAATCCCATGTGATCGAGCATGCGCTTCATGAGTCCCATGCCGCCCCAGGCGGTTATTTCTTTGTCCGTAAAGCGCAGTGCATAGCCCATAGCCACCCCACACTGAAATCGCGATCAGCTACTTTACCCAAGAATCGCCACTTTCCTCAAATAAATCAAACACTTGCGCTAATGGCTTCCATTAGACATTGGGGTTAATGGAAAATTTGGGTGAAAAATTTGGGTTGAAGCATCTGCGAGCCTAGCGCACAATCAGCCTCATCGCCTAGGCTTTAAAGCAAACTGAGCAAGGTCTTGTGAAATTCCGGATGATCCGTAAGCAGACTCCCGCAACGCACAATGGAACGCCAACCATGAAATACTTGAAACGCCTGGTCTTGACTTTTTCGATGGCTGTTGTGGCGGCTTGTGGCGGCGGTGGTACCAGTTCCACCGCCCCGTCGACGAGCACCAACACGGCCCCGGTCGCCCGCGCCGGTGCCGATCAAAGTGTGCTGGCCAACGCCGTCGTGACGCTCGACGGCAGCGCCAGTTCTGACGCCAACAACGATGCGCTGACCTATGCCTGGACCCTGACCACAAAGCCGATCGGTAGCTTGGCGGTACTGGCGTTGCCCAGTTCGGTCAAATCGACCTTCACGGCAGATGTTGCCGGTACTTTTGTTGCCAGCCTCATGGTGAATGATGGCAAGGTCAGTAGCAGCGCCGCCATTGTGACGATCACCGTGCCATCCATCCCGACTGCCGCCGGAGAACTGGACGCCACCTTCGGCAGTGGCGGCAAAGTAACCAGCAGCTATGGCGGCCTGAGTCAGTTTGGTCCGGCGGTGAAAATTCAGTCCGACGGAAAGATCGTTGTCGTTGGCAAGCATTACAACGGGCACGACGACGATTTTCTGGTGCAGCGTTTATACAGCAACGGGACGCCAGATGTGGCGTTCGGCACCAATGGCGCAACCGTCATCAAGCTTTCATCCGCCGATGACAATGCCAAGGGACTGGTCTTCCAGACGGACGGCAAGATCATCATCGCCGGTGGTGCTGGACAAGCCGGATCGTACGAAACCAGTGTGCTGGTACGGGTGACGGCAGATGGCGCCGTGGATACCAGCTTTGGCACTGGGGGCAAGGTGCTGATCGACTTCGGTCTGCCAAGCCATAGCCATTCCGTCATCGTGCAAAGCGATGGCAAGATCGTGGTGACCGGCGAGACCTACACCAGCGCTGATGGCGGCATGTTCGCGGTGGCGCGGGTTTTGGCCAGCGGCGCCGCAGATACCAGCTTTGGCGTCAATGGCAAAGTAACGCAGGCGTTCGGCACTGGCGCAAACGCCCATTCGCTGGCGTTGCAGGCCGACGGCAAGCTGCTCATTGGCGGCTACGCCACCAACGTTGACACGGGTAAAACCGGCTTTTTGGTGGCACGGTTTTTGTCGAACGGCGCGCTGGACACCAGTTTTGGAATCAACGGCTCAAGCACAGTTTCGATTGGAACCGGCAACAATTATTGCCATGTACTGATGGTGCAAGCCGATAGCAAGATCGTCCTCTCCGGTAGCGCGATGACCGCTACAAATTATGATTTCGCCCTGGCACGCTTCACTGGCAACGGTGCATTGGATACCAGCTTTGGAGCCAATGGCGTGGTTACCACTAATTTTGTCTCGGGTCCTCGTCCTTCTGCGGACGAAACGGCCGGAGCGGTACTCCAGTCGGATGGCAAGATCGTCGCCGGCGGCTATAGCGACCGCAAATTTGCACTGGCGCGCTATTTGAGCAGCGGCGCACTGGACACCAGCTTTGGCACGGGCGGCCTGGTAACCACGGTTGTCGGCACCGATAGCGATGATTGGATCAAATCATTGGCGCTGCAATCATGGGATGGCAAGATCGTGGCGGTTGGCTATAGCAAGAACGGATCGACCTTCAACCTGGCGGTAGCGCGCTATAGCGGTGGTGCCCTGTAGCAATCGCGGTGGCCTGGGACCGGATTCAGAGTTGGCGAGCTTGCATCTCAGCCAAACCCTGTTCGAACGTCAGCACGGGTGAATAGCCCATTTTGGTCAACACTCACAAGCTGCGCGGCCATAAGGAAAAGGTCGTCACCAAGCTCACGGGCGGTCTGGCAGCCATGGCCAAGATGCGCAAGGTCACCATCGTGCGTGGCTACGGCGCGTTTGTCGGTGCCAACCACGTTGAAGTGGAAGAAACCACCGGCACCTCGCAAGACAAGACGGGCACCAAGAAGGTCATTGGCTTCAAAAAGGCCATCATCGCTGCGGGCAGCCAAGCCGTGCGTCTGCCCTTCATGCCCAATGACCCGCGCGTGGTGGACTCCACCGGTGCGCTGGCGCTGAAAGAAGTCCCCAAGCGCATGCTGATTCTGGGTGGCGGCATCATCGGTCTGGAAATGGGCACCGTTTACAGCACGCTGGGCGCGCGCCTGGATGTGGTGGAAATGCTGGACGGCCTGATGCAGGGTGCGGATCGCGACCTGGTCAAGATCTGGCAGAAGATGAACGCACCGCGTTTCGACAACATCATGCTCAAGACCAAAACGGTGGGCGCACGCGCCTTGCCCGAAGGCATTGAGGTGACGTTTGCATCGGCAGAAGAGGGCGGCACTGCCCCTGCACCTCAAGTCTATGATTTGGTGTTGCAAGCCGTGGGCCGCACGCCCAATGGCAAGAAGATTGCCGCCGAGAAGGCCGGTGTCGCCGTGACCGACCGTGGCTTCATCAACGTCGACATCCAGATGCGCACCAACGTGCCCCACATCTTCGCCATTGGCGACATCGTGGG
>CAINUX010000076.1 GCA_903853895.1 uncultured beta proteobacterium
CTGAATCGCCAGCTGCGCCAACACAGTGTGGCAAGAATTCCGTCGGTGTCAGCGCCCACAAATCCGTATCCAACTGCGCGATGGCATCTGCGCCCACCACCACGACCACCTGAGCACCACTGGCAGCGGCTTTTCGCAACAATCGGCACGCATAGCCCAGCTTGTCGGGCGCACCGAAGTGAAAAGCCAGAGCGGTCACTTGGAGTTTGCCTGGGTCATCAAGTACTCAACCAGAAGCCCCACCGGACGACCCGTTCCGCCCTTGGCAGCCCCGCTCTTCCAGGCCGTACCGGCGATGTCCAGATGCGCCCATGGAAACTTCTCCGTAAAACGGTGCAAGAACTTGGCAGCTGTAATGGCGCCACCCGCACGCCCACCCACGTTGGCGACATCTGCAAACGTGGTCTTCAGTCCTTCGGCATACTCTTCGTCCAACGGCATCCTCCAGCACAGGTCCTGTGCAGCCTCTCCTGCAGCAAACAATGCTGCACCGAGTTCATCCTTTGATGCAAACAACCCGCTGCGCACGCCACCCAGGGCAATAACACAGGCGCCGGTCAGGGTGGCAATGTCCACCACGGCTGTTGGTTTGAAGCGCTCGGCATAGGTGAGTGCGTCACACAACACGAGGCGCCCTTCGGCGTCAGTGTTCAGGATCTCGATGGTCTGTCCGCTCATGCTGGTCACCACGTCACCGGGCTTCACGGCCGCGCCGTTGATCAGGTTTTCGCATGCGGGAATCAGACCCACCACATTGATAGCGGGCTTCAGCGCCGCAAGGGAACGGAACACGCCCAAGACGCTGGCAGCGCCTGACATGTCGAACTTCATCTCGTCCATCTCGGGGGCTGGCTTGATGGAAATACCGCCACAGTCAAACGTGATGCCCTTGCCGACCAAAACCGTAGACGCCTGGGACTTGGCGGCGCCACTGTATTTCAGAATCACAAATTTCAGGGGCTGGTCGGAACCCTGCGCCACCGCCATAAAAGCGCCCATACCCAGCTTGGCCACTTCTTTGTGTCCCAAGACTTCACAACTGATCTTAGGCAATTGCGCCAGTTCCTTGGCAGCTTCAGCCAACAGGGTTGGTGTGGCATGGTTGGCGGGGCGGTTGGCCCATTCTTTGGCCAGTTCCGCACCGATCACAATACCGGCCGCCCGGTCAAATGACGCTTGCACCTCGGTGGCGTTGGTGGTGGCGACCACTACTTTGCTCAGCGTGCGACCTTCGGGCTTGGATTTGGTGTGGGTATACGTATAGGTTGCATCGGCCGTAGCCGTGACCACGGCCCGCACGGCCTCTTCTCGGGCTGGAGTGGCAAAACAGATCATCAGCTTCTTGAGCGACGGCGACTTCACGGACGCGACCGCCGCCAGCACCGCAGTGCGCACATCGCGGGCTGACCCGGAACCGATTCCGGCCAGCACCACACGCGCCGCATTGGCCTGCACGGGACGGTACAGGGCCAACAGTTTTCCGGGTTTGGCTTCGAGGTCCGCTGACTTGAGCGCTTGCGCCACAAGAGCAGACAAATCGTCTTTCCCGGCCTTGAAATCTGCCGGTACCAGGATCACCAGGGCGTCGCATTTTTCGGTCGAGGCCACTACCAGGCCCATGGGTTTGAGTTCAAAGTTCATAATTCGGGTTTTCCTTTGTCGCCATGTTATTCCATTCCTCCCTCCGCAAAGAACTCGCGCGCAGTTTTGGTGCAACCCTGGTGGTGCTGGTCACGGTGGTCATGACCATGACGCTGATCCGCACGCTGGGTGAGGCCGGACGGGGTGTATTCAACCCCTCGGATGTGATGATTATCATGGGCTACACGGTGCTGTCCGACATGCCCACCATTTTGTCCATGTGCCTGCTCATCGCCGTGCTCAGCGTGCTAACCCGCATGTTTCGAGACAGTGAAATGGTGATCTGGTTTGGTAGCGGACACGGCCTGACATCGCTGATCAAACCCCTGTTCCGCTTTGCCTGGCCCATTCTGCTGGTCATCACGGCACTGGCCCTCTTGATTCTGCCCTGGGCCTATGGGCGCATTGAGGACATGCGTGACCGCTATGAGAAACGGGGCGATCTGGCCCGCATTGAGCCAGGCCAGTTTCAGGAATCGGCCAGCGGAGAACGCGTCTTTTTCATCGAAAAAGATGCCAGTGGCACCCAAGCCGGCAGCAATGTATTCATCGCCACCCACAAGCTGGACAAGGAAACCATCACCTCGGCGCGTAGTGGGCGTGTCGAGATCATCAGCGGCGAAAAATTTCTGGTCCTGCAAAACGGCCAGCGTCTCGAAAAGGTTGCGGGCAAGCCCGACCTGACCGTGGCTGCCTTTTCCACCTACGGCGCCCAGGTGGATGCCGATGACCAGTCGGCCCGCAGCTTTGTTCCGTCGGCAGCCAAAAGCACACTCGAACTCCTGGCGAGCCCAACCAAGGCGCACCTGGCGGAACTGGCATGGCGTGCCGGACTTGCGCTCGCAGCCATCAATTTTGTTGTCATTGGCTTAGCGGCGGCAGGGGTCAACCCCCGGGTAGGACGCGCCGCCAACTTGGGCTTTGCCTTTGGTGCCTTTGTCGTGTACTTCAACTTGCTGATCCTGGGCAAGAGCTGGATCGAAACCGGCCAGGTGCAATTTGGTGTCTATCTGGTCGCCTTGCATGGCGGCGCGCTGGCCCTGGCCCTGCTATGGCTCACCAAACGCAATAACAACTGGGTCTTCAGGCTCCCGGGCGCAACCCGGCGCGCAAGCCGCGCACCGGAAAGCACACCATGAAGACCATACGACGCCTTCTGTATGGGGAAGTCATCCTCGCCGTTATTCTGGTCACACTCGGCTTTGTCACCCTGTTCTATTTTTTTGACTTCGTCGAAGAACTGCAGGCGGTTGGCAAGCACCAGGCCACCGGCTACACGGTGGCGCAGGCACTGCTCTACGTCGGCCTCATGTTGCCCAGCCATTTGTATGAGCTGCTGCCGATCACGGTTTTAATCGGCACGATCTTCGTCATGGCACGTCTGGCGCAAAGCTCCGAGTTCACGATTCTGCGCACCAGCGGGCTTGGCCCCTGGCTCGCGCTGCGCACCCTGCTGGCGCTGGGCCTTGGTTTTGTGGCGTTTACTTTTGCTGTCGGTGACTATGTGGCCCCAATGGCAGACAAAACTGCCCAGTTGCTGAAGTCGCGCTACCAAGGCAAAGTCACCGTCGGCAAGACCGGGGCTTGGCTCAAGGAACGCCAAGCCTACAGCCACTATGCGGTGAACGTGGGTGCCTTGGCGCCCGATGCCAGCATGCGCGACGTGCGCATTTTTGAATTCGACAACCAAGGCATTCTGGTTTCGATGACCGAAAGCCAGACGGCTAAATTTGGCAAGGACGAGTCGTGGCTGTTGAAGAATGCGGACCACACCGAATTCACCAGCACCGACGCCAATGCCACACGGGTTGACCGCACGGTGATCGAGACCTTTCGCTGGCCCACACAGATCAGTGCCGAAATGGTGGCCACTGCCGTGCTGCGCCCGGAACGCATGGGCACCATTGACCTGTTCCAATACATGCGTCACCTGGACGCCAATGGCCAGACGGCACAAAAGTACGAGATCCAGTTCTGGAAGAAGGTGTTCTACCCGCTGAGCTGCCTGGTTATGGTGGTGCTGGCCCTGCCCTTTGCCTACCTGCATTTCCGTTCGGGCAGCGTCGCAACCTACGTATTTGGCGGCGTCATGGCCGGCATCAGCTTTGTGCTGCTGAACAACGTGCTCGGTGACCTGGGCGCTCTGCGGGGATGGCAGCCGTGGATAACCGCGGCTTTGCCGGGCCTGATCTATTCCTTTTTCTCACTGACGGCCTTCACCTGGCTGGTCATACGACGATGACAAATCACTTATCTACGCGCGGCATCATTCTGTTTGCACACGGCTCGCGTGACCCCTTGTGGCACAAGCCTATTGAGGCGGTGGCGGCTCAGATCGCAACGCTCTCCCCCCATATACCAGTAGTCTGCGCCTACCTGGAGCTGAGCACTCCCGATCTGCCCACCGCTACCAGCGCTCTGCTCAATCGCGGTGTGCATACCGTCACGATTCTCCCGATGTTTTTGGGCGTGGGCAAACACGCTCGGGAAGACCTGCCGATTTTGGTGGAGGCATTGCGAGCCAGCCACCCTGATGTGCAGTTCACGCTGCAGCCCGCCGTCGGTGAAGACGCACGACTGGTCCAGCTGATGGCACAAATTGCCCTGGATAACCATTAGAAAGCCCCGTGTCCGGCATAATGAATCTCTTCTTTAGTAGAGATTCGATATGAACCTGCACCAGTTTCGTTTTGTCCAGGAAGCCGTTCGGCGCAACCTCAATTTGACGGAAGCCGCCAAAGCCCTGCACACCTCACAGCCTGGGGTCTCCAAAGCCATCATCGAACTGGAGGAAGAACTGGGCATAGAAATCTTCGCCCGCCATGGCAAACGCCTCAAGCGCGTGACCGAACCTGGCCAGCATGTGCTCAAGAGCATTGACCTGATTCTGCGCGAGGTCGGCAACCTCAAACGTATTGGCGAGCAGTACAGCGCCGAAGACAGTGGCACCCTGTCCATCGCCGCCACACACACCCAGGCCCGCTATGTGCTGCCGGAAAAAGTGGCTGGACTGCGTGCCGCATATCCCAAGGTCAACATCAGCCTGCACCAGGGCTCACCCGATCAGGTGGCGCGCATGCTGATTGATGAGGTGGCCGAAATCGGCATCGCTACCGAATCACTGGCCAGCTATAGCGAGCTGGTTACTCTGCCCTGTTACGAGTGGCAGCACATGCTGGTGCTGCCCACCGACCACCCGCTCGCCCGCAAGGATCGCATCACATTGGAAGACGTGGCGCTGGAGCCGCTGATCACCTACCACCCGTCCTTCACCGGGCGCACCAAGATCGACCAGGCCTTTGCCACTCGCAAATTGGAGCCCCGCATCGCGTTGGAAGCCATTGATTCGGACGTGATCAAGACCTATGTGCGCCTGGGCTTGGGGGTGGGCATTGCCGCCGAGATGGCCGTACGCGATGTGATTGACGACGGTGGCAAGAGCGGCCTGGTGGTGCGCCCGGCTGGCAATCTGTTTGGGCAAAATGTGGCCCGGGTAGCCTTCAAGCGTAGCGCCTATCTGCGCAACTTTGTCTACACCTTTGCCGAGCTACTCAGCGACCGGCTGGACCGTAAACTCATTGCCCGCGCCATGGACGGGCATGTTGAAAACTACGACTACTGATGACACCGAAACTTAACTCGCGCCTACCCGATGTGGGCACCACCATCTTCAGCGTGATGTCGGCATTGGCCGCGCAGCACAAGGCCGTCAACCTGGGCCAGGGCTTCCCGGACTTCGCCTGCAATCCGGCCCTGGTAGACCATGTGACACAGGCCATGCAGGCCGGGCACAACCAGTACCCGCCGATGCCCGGCATCCCGCAGTTTCGCGAAGCCATTGCCGCCAAAATCGAAGTACTGCACGGGCGTGCCTACCGGGCCGCGGACGAAATCACCATCACTGCCGGCGCGACTCAAGCCATCATCACCGCCATTCTGGCCGTGGTCCACCCGGGTGACGAAGTCATAGCATTGGAGCCCTGCTACGACAGCTATGTGCCCAACATCGTGCTGGCCGGTGGCACGGCGGTGCGCGTGCCGCTGACCCCGGGCACTTTCCGACCCGACTTTGACGCCATTGCAGCCGCCATCACGCCCAAGACCCGCGCCATCATCATCAACAGCCCGCACAACCCGAGCGCCACGGTATGGACGCGCCAGGACATGCTGACGCTACAAGAACTTCTGGCGCCCACCAACGTGCTGCTGATCAGTGACGAGGTTTATGAACACATGGTGTTTGACGGCGCCCAGCATGAGAGCGCTGCCCGTTACCCCGGCCTGGCCGAGCGCGCATTCATCGTCTCCAGCTTTGGCAAGACCTACCACGTGACCGGCTGGAAGGTAGGCTACGTAGCGGCCCCGGCCTCCATGACGGCCGAGTTCCGCAAGGTGCACCAGTTCAACGTGTTCACGGTCAACACGCCCATGCAACACGGGCTGACCGCCTACATGGCCGACCCCGGCCCGTATCGCGATCTGCCAGCCTTCTACCAGCGCAAACGTGACCTGTTCCGTGCGGGCCTGACGAAAACCCGCTTCAAACTGCTCCCCAGCGAAGGTACGTACTTCCAGTGCGTGGACATCTCGCAGGTCAGCGATCTGGGTGAGGCCGATTTTTGCCAGTGGCTCACCGCCGAGGTGGGCGTAGCCGCCATTCCGCTGTCGGCCTTTTACGGCAACGGTTTCGACCAGCGCGTGGTGCGCTTCTGCTTTGCGAAGCAGGACGCGACGCTGCTCGCGGCGTTAGAGCGGCTCAAAATGCTGTGAGTTCCCGGTCTGGATCGCCCGACAGGTCCGACATCTGCATAATCCATCCTGGGTATCCGTCAAAAACGGTACCCCGTTTTTTTGCAACACCCGCCGCGCCATGATCTGGCCGGTAAAAAAGAAAATTCGAGACACTACATGCACCAACTCCGCGTAAAAGAGCTTCTGCTACTTACTCCTCTCTTGACTTCTTGGATCAGCGCCAGCGCATGGGCGCAGACCCCCCCTGAGCCCGCAGCCGCAGCCGCGGCCGCACCTGCGAGCGCTGCCAGCGCACCCGCAGCCAAGCCGCCCGTTGACCCGACGGCGCCGAAGCCCTTTGCGGAAGTCACCAAAGACGCCAAGATGGAAGACGGTATGTTCCCGATCTGGCGCAAGGATGAGAAGGTCTGGCTCGAAATCCCGAAGGCCATGCTCAACAAGGCATTTTTGTTCACGGCCAACATCGCCAACTCGGTCGGCGAGCGAGGCCTGTACGCAAGCCAGATGGGTGGCGACTGGATGTCCGAGTTCCGACTGGTGGGCAAACAGGTGCAGCTTTTGGCCATCAATACCAAGTTCCGCGCACTCTCGGGTGAAGGCTCCAAACGTGCGGTTGAGCAGGCGTTCTCCCCCAGTCTGCTGGGCTCGGGTGCGGTGGCCAGCCTGGAGCATCCGGAACGCAAATCGGTGCTGATCGACGCAGGTTTCCTGCTGTCCGACATACCAGGCTATAGCACCCGTCTTGAAATGGCCTACCGCCTCCCCTTCGCGGTGGACAAGCCCAACTCCTCCATTGAAAAGTCACGGGCAGAGCCAGCGCTTAGCACGTTGACAGCGCGTATCCATTTCTCCACGCCGCGCATTCCTGCGCCGCCTTTGGTACCGCCTACGGGGCCAGTTCCAACTCCCACGCCGCCCCAGGCAACGCCCGATGCACGCAGCCTGTTTTTGGACTATGTCTACAGCTTTGCTGCCTTGCCCGCAGTGGCCATGACACCGCGCCTGGCCGATCCGCGCTTGGGCCATTTCATGGAGTCTTTCACCGATCTGGGAAGCGACTTAAAGGCTAATCCACGGGTCCACTATGTGAACCGCTGGCGCCTGGAAAAGAAGGACCCAACTGCCGCCATGTCGGAGCCGATCAAGCCCATAACGTACTGGATGGACAAAAATATTCCGGCCCAGTACCGCCCTGCCGTGGAAGCGGGCATCGTCGAGTGGAACAAGGCCTTTGAAAAGATCGGCTTCAAGAATGCGGTGGTGGCCAAGCAGCAGCCAGACGACGCCAACTGGGACAACATGGACGCGGGACATGCCTCCATTCGATGGTTTGTAGGTGCTGATGTCGGCTTTGCCATCGGGCCTAGCCATACTGATCCGCGCAGCGCGGAGATCATCGATGCCGACATTGGCATGAGTGACGTGTTTGCGCGTGGTTCGCGCCGCCTGATTGTTGACGATATTGGAATGAGCAGCGAGCAGCGCCTTGCCCAACTGACCTATGGCTGGAAAGCTGGTACTGCGCCCAACGCGTCGCATGCGGCCCAGTGCAACTATTCCCATGAAGCCGCCGCTGAGATGAACTTCGCGATGGACATTCTGGAAGCGCGGGGTGAAATTGCGCCCAACGGCCCGGAGGCAGAAGCGTTTGTGCAGGCGGTGATCAAAGACACGATCATGCACGAGGTCGGCCACACCTTGGGCCTGAAGCACAACTTCAAAGCCTCCACCACCATCACGCAAGCCCAGTTGAAGGACAAGGCCTTCACCGAGAAAAATGGTATTTCCAACTCGGTCATGGACTACAACGCCTACAACATTGCCCTCAAGGGCGAGCCACAGGCCAGCTTTAACAACTCCACACTGGGTGCCTACGACTACTGGGCGATTGAATACGCCTACAAACCGATTGAGGCATCGCGCGAGGCGCTGGAGCTGAACCGTATTGCGTCACGCAGTACCGAGCCCCAACTGGCCTATGCCGACGATGCGGACGCAGGCGGCTTTGGGCCCAATGACGGCATGGACCCGATGGCCAACCGGTTTGACCTGGGCGATGATCCATTGGCCTACTACAAGAAGCGGCTACAACTCTCGCAAGAGCTGTGGACCCGCGTGCAAGACCGCAAGCCGGTCGCGGGGGATGATCCGCTGCGCCAACGCCGATCCTTACTGGCAGGCTTCTCGCAACTGCAACGCGCGGCGGAGTTGGTGGGCAAGTATGTGGGGGGCGTGAACGCCGTGCGTGATTTGCCAGGTACCACGGGCCGCGCCAGCTTTGTGCCCGTGGATCCCGCAAAGCAACGTGAAGCGTTGCAGTTCATGGCCACGGGGCTGTTTAGTGAATCAAGCTTCAAGTTCAGCCCGGCGTTACTGTCTGCTCTAACGCTGGACTACAACGAGTGGGAACGCGGCGGACTGGTCAACATCACGGCCAGCGTAGCGCGCGTGCAACTCACCGCGCTTGACCGCTTGCTCAGCGCCAATACCGCCAACCGCCTGTTGGACTTGCCAGCCTACGTCCCCGAAGCTCAGCGTCGCAACGTCATCTCGCTCAATGAGGTCTACAGCACCTTGCAGACCAGCGTGTGGAGCGAACTCAAAACCGGCCGAGAGATTGACCGCCTGCGCCGCAACCTGCAACGCGAGCACCTCAAGAGAGTACAGACGTTGTTAACCAAAGGTTCAGCCAGTTTGCCAGCCGATGCCTTGAGCCTGGTTCGTTTGAATGCGACCCAACTTCAAAGCGATCTGCGTGCTGCCATCGGCAAGCCAGGACTTGCAGTTGAAACGCGCGCGCATTTGGCCGAGAGCCTTGGCTCACTCGGTGAAGCGTTGCGGGCAACCATGTCCAGAAGCTAGTTGACAAAAGAGGCCTCTAGCCCTCGTAGAATATGAAACACTTGCTATTTAATACATAGCAATTCTACAAGCGAGGTGCTGGGAGCCGGCCCCGGCAACACATCATCCAGAGCACTCGTTCGATGCCCAACTATCTCCTCAAGTGCCTGACGACAGCAGTCGTTGGATCACTTGCAACTGCCACCATTGCCGCTGCTGGCGGATACAACCAACCGCCCAAAGAAATCCTCGACGTCATGCAGGCACCGTCGCCGGCATCACCCCTGATGAGCCCCACGCTTGACACCATACTGTTGGTGACCCGCCAGGACTATCCAAAAATCTCCCAGGTATCAACACCTTTTTTGCGACTCGCCGGTGCGCGGGTGGAGACCAAGAACCGGAGCAAGCACGACCGAGCCGGTGGCAATGGAATACGAATCTGCGTGACCGGGTTTGAGCTGGTGCGCGTTGCCACCGGTGCAAAGACACCTGTGGCACTGCCACCCGACGCATGTCCCGATTCCCCCCACTGGTCCGCGGACGGAAAGCGCTTTGCGTTTGCCAACATCACACCGGATACGGTCGAACTGTGGGTCGGCGATGCCAGCAGTGGTCGGGTCCACCGGGTTCCCGGAGCGCGGCTGAACCCGATGTTTGGCGGCGAAGTGCAATGGATGCCAGACCAGAAGACCCTGCTGGTCAAACTGATTCCCGCCCAGATTGGTGCACCACCGGCAGAACCCCTGGTTCCGCAGGGCCCCAGTATTCAGGAGTCCACGGGCGCAAAAGGCCAGAGCAGCACCTACGAGAAGCGCGACACGCTGAATAACCAGCACGACGAAAACCTGTTTGACTACTACGCGGCCACCCAGATGGC
>CAINUX010000077.1 GCA_903853895.1 uncultured beta proteobacterium
GCGCCTCTTCGCTTCACCATGCGCGCAGCCGCCAGCAGCCCCAAAGGCAAGGCGATGAAGTGGGGCCAGATGAAGTACCCGGGCTCGTAGGTCACCCAGCTGAAGGCGGGCTCTGCTGCTTCCAGCGAATCGTGCACGGCGTTGCCGATGACATAGAGCAAATAGGGAATGGCGGCCAGGCCCACGGTTAGCGCTGAAATACTTTTGACTGCGGTAAACATCAAATTTCCGATTACAACTGCGATCAGGAAAATCGGCAGATGCCGCACCCCCACCATGGCCAGTGCGGCGCGCAGCTCGTCGTTCTCGTTGATCTGAATGGTCCAACGCGCCAGTGCCGGTGGCGTGAGCCAATCGCCAACGTAAGCGCACACCAGCGCCAGTACAGCGCCCATGAGCGGGGCCTGCAGCCAACGCATCGGAGGGTGGCTCAGTTGCATTGCAGACTGAGTGCCTGAAGCGGCTCACCTGAGCGGCTTTCGTGTACCACCAGATTGACCTGGCGTGCATGCCCCGGTTGCGGCGCAATGCTGGCAAAGCTTAGCGTTTGGGCACCTTCATGGCGGCCGACGGGTACATATTGGCGCACCACAAAATCGTGCTGCAAAAATTCGCCTTTGTTTTCGCCAGACTTCACTTTGGAGTTGTGCCCATGTTCGGTAACCGTCCAGTAGGCACTCCAGTGGGACACACCGTCCGCCGGGGTAACCCGTGCGGTGTACTGATCGGTCTGCGCGATGCGCTGCATGGCAATCGACGCTTGCGCAGCGGTGTTGGTCTGTGTAGCGCGCGGCGCAGCATTTAGAAACTTGGCGCCGGAAAAGGACGCGACGCGGTTGCCCTGCAACAGGCTCTCGGTTCGCCACAACGGCCAGTCTTTGCCGTCGCGAACGACTTGCGGCGTGTAAATGTTGTTGAGGTGGTTGGCTCGGGCCACTTCTTTTTGGCGCGCAGTATTGGCCTGCGTTGCAAAGCGATCCACCCAACCGATGTAGTCCCAGTACCCCACGTGAAAAGCCTGGGCTACCACCGCCTGCCCTTTGAGGGTGGACAGCCACTGGTCAGCTGGTGGGCACGAGCTGCAACCTTCGGAGGTGAACAACTCGATCACCGGAGTGCGCTGCGCACCTGAGCGCGCCTCGCAAGTGGCTGATGCTGGCGCTACGGCCCAGGATGCCGACACCGCCCCTATCATGACGGGCACAACGACCAGCACATGCAATGCGTACTGCGTGTGCTGGCGAAGGGGTGCTGTGTTCGACTGGTACATGGCGGGTTCATCCAATTGCAATGGGTACCCATTGGTCGGATGGCCCCGCCCTTTCTTACAGTGCTTAGAACTTCTTCCAGAACCGCGCAAAATACGACGCACCGTTCAGGCCAAACTGCACGCTATCGTAAATGAAGCCGTTGTCGGTTTCATTGGCGTCCTGCTTCGTCGGTTTGACGTTGAAGATGTTGTTGCCGCCGAAGGTCAGCTTGGTGTTGTTGTCAAAGCTGTAGGTAAAACTCAGATCGGCCGAGGTCTTGGGCTCGTAGAAGGCGTTGGGCACGCCGTTTTCGGTGCCCGAGAAGGTGCCCAGGGTCTGGCTACCAAAGTGAATGACCTTCAGGTTGGTTTCCCACGCGCCACGGCTGTAGTCAAAGCCAATCGTGGCCTTGGTACGCGGGCCGCCCTGCTCGATGAACAGGCGCTCGCGCTCGGACAGCAACACCGATTCATAGCCCCTGAGCGAGGCTGGTGCATGCACGTTGACCACATCCGTCTGGCTCAGGTTCATCGCCAGGTAGCTCGACAGCTTGCCTGCGCCAAACGTGGCCTTGTGGGCCACCGTCAAATCCAGCCCCTTGGTCTTGGTATCGATCGAGTTGACAAAGAACTGGGCCTGCCCCACGCCCAGTGCCGCCAGACTGGCTCCCAGTGCTGGGTAGTTGTCCGCATCAAAACGACCCGACAGGCCTATGCGGTCGTCGATGTTGATTTGGTAGACGTCGGCCGTCATCGACAGCGTATTGCTGGGCTTGAGCGTCAGCCCCAGTGTGAAGTTTCTGGAGTTCTCTTCCTTGAGTTTGGGAATGCCGGCCGCATTCGCAATGGCGCCGCCGTTGGGGGCCAACACCACGTCTTGCGGCACACCGCTGATGAAGTCGGTGAAGGTGGACGAGAAGTAGACCTGTTGCAGCGATGGTGCGCGAAAGCCGGTGCTGGCGGAGCTGCGGAATAGCAAGGCGTCATTAGCCCTGAAGCTGGCGGCCAGCTTGCCGGTGGTGGTGGAGCCAAAGTCGCTGTAGCGTTCGGTGCGCACCGCTGTCTGAACCTTCAGTTGCTGGGTCAGGTCGGTTTCGATGTCGGCATACAGCGCGGTGCTCTCGCGGTTGCGGTTGGTGGTGTCTGCGGGCTGAAAGCCGGGGAAGCCCTGGCTGCCGGCGTTGCCGCCGAAGCCTACGCCGTCGGCATCCACATACGATCCGGCTTCGCCAGCAAATATCTGGTAGTTTTCGCGGCGGTACTCGGCACCGAAAGCGACGTTGGCCCCCTGGAAGAAACCGTCAAAGAAACGGCTGACATCGAGGTTGGTGGTGGCCTGCGAGAAAGAGAAGCCACCCGCCTGGAACACACTGGCACTTCGACCCGCGCCGCCAGCCAGCAGATCCTTGTTGGCAAGCGATGCATTGATGGTGTTGGAGATGCGATAGCGCATTTCATTGACACCGTAGGTTTGCGACAGGTCGGTATTCCAGTCGCCCACGACCCAGCGGTGCCCGACGATGCCGTAGCGGTCGGTGATGTCGCCGTTGATGAAGGGCACAAAGCCAGCGGGGTACATGGCCGCCGAGTTGCGCGACGGAATGTCGTCCGAACCCACGCCACTGCGCGCCCAAGCGGCAGATGAGGCGTCGCGATTCTGGGCGCCCAGCGTGAAGTAGAGTTTTCCGGTGGCCGTGGTGGGCAACTCGCCGTTGAGGTACAGCGTCGAATTCTTGGACTGCGTGTCGCCAATGGTGCGGGGGTTGTCGGGCTCGGCCCGGTTGGAGCGGCCACGGTCCGAGTATTCAGCGGTGATGCCCAACACGCCTTTTTCTCCCAGGCCAAAACCGCAGTAGACCGACGGAAGGAAGTTCTTGCCATCGCCCACCGAATACTGGCTGTAGCCCAGCACGGCTTCGCATCCCTTGTTCTTTTTCAGCGTGATGTCCATCACGCCGGCAATGGCGTCCGAGCCGTATTGGGCAGCGGCACCGTCGCGCAGGATCTGGACGTTGTCAATGGCCAGCACCGGAATGGCGTTCAGATCAGTACCGGTGTTGCCGCGGTTGCGCGCACCAAACAGGTTGACCAAAGCGGTGGTGTGCCGACGTTTGCCGTTCACCAGCACCAGGGTCTGGTCAGAGCCCAAGCCGCGTAGTGCGGCGGAGTCGATCAAATCGGCACCATCGGCTCCGGTCTGGCGTGTGGAGTTGAAAGACGGCGACAGGTACTGCAAGGACTGCGACAGGTCAAACTGGCCACCCTGCTCCGACACCTTGGAGAGCGCAATGAAGTCAATGGGAACCGGCGTGTCGGTGGCCGAGGCGTTAACCCGGCGCGAGCCGACGACGGTGACGCCTTCCAGAGCCGAGCTAGCCTCTTTGGTGGCTCCGGTGGTTTGGGCCACCGCAAATGACACGGGTGTGAGGGTGGCGACGGCTGCAGCGGCTGCGCCATAGAGTCCAAGGGTTAAAGCTTTGCGCAATACGGTCATGTTTCGCTTTCGATACAGTGAATGTGGCGATGAATCGGAAATTCTAGAACCACATGCAACAAATAGGCCATGGGGGCTTTCCTGTGTTTCCGTGGCACAACAGACCGCCACATTGGCTGGGTCACCCCCCCAAAAAAAATCGCTTAGGCAATCGACGGGCTTGTCGGGGAGGCCTTGGGCGCCGCAAACACTGCCCGCCGTGCCAGCGCGGTGACGGCCTGGCGAATATCACTCCGGTTACTGCGCAGAAAGTCCTGCAACAGCCGGGCCGGAAAGGTATTGACCGTGATAAGGATGTCCGCCACTACGCGGCGGCGCGGCACACCCTCATACAGGCTGCCCAGCGTCGCGATCATGGCCACGAAGGAGCGCGACAGGTGTAGGTATTCACCGCGCACAACCAGACCCAACTGCTGGGTGTTGGACATCAGGTGCAGCAGCGTGTTGGCGCGGGTCAACCAGCCTTGCGGACCTTCCGTGTACAGCATCCAGGCAAAGTCGTAGGACAGGGGCTTGATGCTCTTCTTGTGCAGCGTGCGCACCAGCGCGGCGCGGATTTCGCCGCGCCGGGCCCGTGCGGCCTCCGGATCGGTGCAGATGGCGATCAGAGCGTCGGTCATCAGGTCGGGGTTGGCCACCAGCGCACCCTTCAGGTAGTTCAGCACGGGCACCATCTTGCCGGCCAGTTGAATGGTGTTACCCCAGTCAATCAGATGCAGGCGCCCGGCCTTGTCGACCATCACGTTGCCGGGGTGCAGGTCGCCGTGCACCTCCTGGTAGACAAAAATCTGGCTGAGGATGGTAAACAAGAACTTCTTCGCCAGGTCGCGCTGGTAGGCCGCACGGTCGCGTGGCTTGAAGTGCTGCGCGGCGCGGGAAATATTGACGGCGCCCTCAACATACTCCATCTCGATCACCCGCTCGGTGGCCCGGTAGACCTCGGGCACGCGCCAGATCAGGCTGTTTTGCGCACGGCGCGAAAAGCTGCTCTGCACCTGGGCTTCGCGTTCGAACTGCAGTTCGTTGCGAAAGCCCTCCACGAAGCCGTCGATCTGATCGGTCATGGCCTTCAGAAACGGCGTGAGCTTGCCGTGCGGCGCCCAGTATTGACTCGACACCAGCATCAGCCCGATGGAGGTCTTGCCCATCAAAAATTCGCGGTCCAGGTTGTGGCGCCCGATCTTGACGATGACGGGCACCAGGTGCTCCACACCATCGATCACCACAGGCTTCTTGGCCAGGTAGACCGAACCGATGGAGCCTGATTTGAGCGGGTGCTCAGCGTCGAATCCAAAGTAGATTTCCTCGGACGGCCGGCCAAAACTGTCCATCAGCGCACTGCGCGCTTCCTCGGCCGACATCGGCGGCACGTCTTCCTGAAAGACCGCCAGCTCACGCGCAATTTCATCGGGCAAGAAGTTTGACGTGGCAGCTGCGACCTGCGCCATCTTGATGAAGAAGGGGCCAAACTCGCGCACCATCTTGGCAACTATCTGCGCCTGCGCAGCAAAGTCTTTCGGGTCTGCCTGAAAGAACGGGCGGATATACCGTAGTGCCTTGATCTGACGGCGAATAATCTTCAGGTCGCTGCGCACCACCTGGACGCGGCGCAACAGCAGGTCCAGCCGGTCCTGGTTGGAGTAGTAAATATCCTTGAGCTCGTTGATCACTTCCACCAGCAGAGGCTCATAGGTCTTGAGCAACAGGCGCGTGATGTCCAGCCCCAGATCGGCCAGGCCGCGCAACTCGGGGTCGGCCAGTAGCTCGTGGAAGAAGGTCCAGAACTCGTCGACGATCTGCTGGGGCACCGGCAGCGGCGAGCGCGCCACCGACTCATTGACCACATAGCGAATCAGACTCTCGGTCGAGCTTTCGTTGGGCAGCACATTGCGTGCGCGCAGGTAGGTGGTGAAGCGCCGAGTCTGCTCGGTCAGCGGGTGCCCGTACAGGGCGGCAAAGATCTTGTCGAGCTCAACGCTGAGCTGCTGGTCCTGGATATGCGCGGGTCCACCCAGCAGCCGCGTCAGCGGAACAAAGGCCGCGGCCACCTTGGCGGTCGAGCCGGGCAGCTGCACGGTCTGCTTGGCCAGGTCCTTGACGCCGCGCAGAAGCTTGCTGCCGCCTGAGCGCACGGCCGACAGGGTGCTGGCCGGTTCGTCATCCGTTCGCGCCCTGGGCGGCACAGGGGCTGGCACGGGCTTTTCAGCAGCACGTACGTTTTTTTTCTTGCGCGGGGTAGGGGTCTGGGGCACGGTGGGGGATTGTAGGTGTGCGGAGTTTATGTGTTGAGTTGCGCCCACGCCTTGTCCAAGCGCTTGACGCTCACCGGCTGGGGCGTGCGCAGCTCTTGCGCGAAAAAGCTCACCCGCAGTTCCTCCATCAACCAGCGGAATTCCTGCATGCGCTCATCGACCGCGCCCTTGCGCTCGGCCACCAGGCGCCAGTAGCGCTGCTCCAGCGGGCGCAATTCGGCCAGGCGGGTGGCATCACGGGCCGGGTCGGCACGGTATTTTTCCAGCCGTAGCGTGATGGCCTTGAGGTAGCGGGCCAGATGCTGCAGGCGCGGCCAGGGCGCGGCCTGCAGGAAGCGCTTGGGCACCAGGCGCTGCAGCTGCTGGGCGCAGTCGGCTGTCGCCTCGGGGGCGTTCTTGGTGTCCTTGATTTTGCGGGCAGCCGTGGCGTGCTCCAGCAGGATGGTGCCGGCCATGCGCGCCACCTCGGTGGCGATCAGCGTCAGGCGGCCCCTGCCCTCCTCCACCCGGCGTTTGAAGGCGAATTCATCCGTTGGCAAGGGGTCGAGCAAGAAGGCGCGGTCCAACGCCACGCCGATGATCTGCTCGCGCAGTTCCTCAACCGTACCCCCACCGGTTCCATTCTCCGCCTTGCCCACCTGCATATAGGCCACGCCCATCTTCTGCAGGTCGGGGATGTTTTTTTCCAGGTACTTCAGCGCGTCCTTGATTTGTAGCGCAAACAGGCGGCGCAAGCCGGCGCGGTGCTTGGCAGCAGACACTTCGGGCTCGTCAAACACTTCAATCGTGACGGCGTCCAACTGGTCGATCAGCGCCGGAAAACCGATTAGCGTCTGGCCGCCCTTGCGGATTTCCAGCAGCTCGGGCAGCTCGCCAAAGGTCCAGGCGGTGTGGCGTTGTTCGGTGACGGCGGATGGGCTGGTCTTGCCCTGCGGGGTGGCCGCTTGATTAGCTCCTGATTTGATAGCTATATGTTCATATTTCACGAGGGCTAGAGGCTCATTTTGCTTAGAGGTTCTGCCCGAAACGGCTCCCGTGGCCGCACCCGCACCCGCACCCGGCGCCTGCACCGCGCCAGTGCCCGCGCCTACTTGCGCCAGTTTGAGCCCCGCCAGTGCCTGGAACGCACCCCGCGCCTGCGCACCCAGCTCGGCCTTCAGCGCACCCAGGTTGCGCCCATGACCCAGTTGGCGGCCATGCTCATCTACGACGCGGAAGTTCATGAAGAAATGCGGCGTCAGCATGTCTGCCTTGATGTCGGCCCGGGCTACATCCACCGACGTGGCTTCGCGCACCAGCTTGCACAACGCGTCGATCAGCGCGCCACTGCCAAAGCGCTCGGGCGCATTCAGCACCTCGGCAAACTTGGTGGCGGTGTCGGGCAGTGGCACCAGGCGCGAGCGTGGCCGTTGATGCAGGGTCTTCAGCAGCGCCTGCACCTTGTCCTTCAGCATGCCGGGCACCAACCATTCGCAGCGCTCGTCATTCACCTGGTTCAGCACGAACAGCGGCACGGTCACCGTGAGGCCATCGCGTGGGTCGCCGGGCTCGTGCAGGTAGGTGGCGGCACAATCGACGCCGCCCAGGCGAATCGTCTTGGGGAAAGATGCAGTAGTGATGCCAGCGGCCTCGTGGCGCATGAGCTCTTCACGGGTCAGCAGCAGCAATCCGCTGGCACCTGAAGCTGCCCCGCGCGGGCCTGCCAGCGCGTATTGGGGCTTGCGCGACTCCTCTCGGTACCAACGCTCAAAACTGTAGCCACTGCACACGTCAGCGGGCAGCTGCTGGTCGTAGTAGGCGTAGATCAGCTCATCGTCCACCAGCACGTCTTGTCGGCGCGCCTTGTGCTCCAGCTCCTCCACCTGGCGCACCATCTTCTGGTTAGCGGCCAAAAAGGGCAGCGGCGTCTCCCACTCGCCGTCTACCAAGGCCTGGCGGATAAAGATCTCGCGTGCACCGGCCATGTCAACCCGGCTGTAGTTGGTGCGCCGCCCGTTGTAGATGACGATGCCATACAGCGTGGCACGCTCTAGTGCAACCACCTCGGCGGCCTTCTTCTCCCAATGCGGGTCCAGCAACTGCTTTTTCAACAGATGCTCCCCCACCTGCTCCAGCCACTGCGGTTCAATGTTGGCGATGCCACGACCAAACAGGCGCGTGGTTTCCACCAGCTCCGACGCCACAATCCAGCGACCCGGTTTTTTGGACAAGTGCGCCCCAGGATGGGCAAAGAACTTGATGCCACGTGCCCCCAGGTACTCACCTCCTGGACCTTCGGTCTCCACCTTGCAACCGATATTGCCCAGCAAGCCGGCCAGCATGGACAAATGCAACTGCTCGTAACTGGCAGGCTGCGTGTTCAGATGCCACTTGTGCTCGGCCACCACGGTGTGGAGCTGGCTGTAAATGTCCTTCCACTCGCGCACGCGGCGGATGTTCACAAAGTTCTGCCGCAACAGTTGTTCGTACTGGCGGTTAGAAAGCTTGTGCGCCGCACCACTAGCGGAGGACGCTGTGGCCCGGGGTGCGCCGGGTGACGATATTGAGCTTCGCGACGAGGAGCCCGGCGTACCCTGGGTCGCAGTGTCCGCAGCGGCCACGTGACCACCACCACGCGCATCATGAATCCATTTCCACAGCTTCAAATAACCAACAAACTCACTCTTCTCATCATCAAACTTTTTGTGCGCCGTATCCGCCTGCTGCTGCGCCTCCATAGGCCGATCACGCACGTCCTGCACACTCAAGGCCGACGCAATCACCAGCACCTCGTCCAACGCCAGGCGAGTTCGTGCTTCCAAAATCATGCGCCCCACCCGCGGGTCCAACGGCAACTTGGCCAGCTCCTGCCCCGTAGCGGTCAGCTCATTGGCATCATCAACCGCGCCCAGTTCGTTCAGCAACTGGTAGCCGTCGGCAATGGCACGGCCAGTTGGTCGCTCCAGAAACGGGAAGTCTTCCACAATGCCCAGGTGCAGCGACTTCATACGCAGAATCACGCCCGCCAATGACGACCGCAGAATCTCGGGATCGGTAAACCGCTCGCGACCAACGAAGTCTTTCTCGTCGTACAAACGAATGCAAATGCCGTTTGCTACCCGCCCGCAGCGCCCAGAGCGCTGGTTGGCTGACGACTGGCTGATGGGCTCCACCAGCAACTGCTCCACCTTGCTGCGAAAGCTGTAGCGTTTGACGCGCGCCGTACCGGCATCAATCACGTAGCGAATGCCAGGCACGGTCAACGAGGTCTCGGCCACATTGGTCGCCAGCACCACGCGCCGACCCGTGTGGCCGTCAAAAATGCGGTCCTGTTCGGCGGGGCTCAGGCGGGCAAATAGGGGTAGCACCTCAGCATTGCGTGTCAGCGGCTGGTGGCTCAGGTGTTTGCGCAAATGGTCCGCCGCTTCGCGGATCTCGCGCTCACCGGGCAGAAACACCAAAATGTCGCCCTGGTTGTGCGGATCGCGCCACAGTTCGTCCACGCCATCGGCAATCGCATTGTTCAGATCGTATTCACGTGACTCTTCAAACGGACGGTAGCGCTGCTCCACCGGAAACATGCGGCCCGAAACCATGATGACAGGTGCTGGTCCTTTGGACGACTTGAAATGGTCCGCGAAGCGTTGCGCGTCAATCGTGGCCGAGGTCACCACAATCTTCAGGTCCGGGCGGCGCGGCAAGATCTGGCGCAGGTAGCCCAGCAAAAAATCGATGTTCAGGCTGCGCTCATGCGCCTCGTCGATGATGATGGTGTCGTAGGCGCTCAGCAGTGGGTCGGTCTGCGTCTCGGCCAGCAAAATGCCGTCGGTCATCAGCTTGACCGAGGCATCTTTCGACAGGCGGTCCTGAAACCGCACCTTGAAGCCCACGACCTCACCCAGAGGTGTCTTCAACTCTTCAGCAATCCGCTTGGCGACGCTGCTGGCCGCAATACGGCGCGGCTGCGTGTGGCCAATCAGGCGGGCACGTTGCCCGGCGGGGTAATTCAATTTGCCGCGCCCCATGGCCAGCGCGATCTTGGGCAACTGCGTGGTCTTGCCCGAGCCGGTCTCCCCACAAACGATGATGACCTGGTGGGCCGCCATGGCGGCCATGATTTCTTCGCGTTTGCCCGATACCGGGAGCGACTCGGGGAATTCGATGTGCAGGGAACTGGTGGTCAAGGTACAAACTTCGTAGAGAATCACGGATTATCCCAGCCCTGCCTTCATCGTCCCCCTACCCTGCGCGCCATGACCACCGTTTTCAACTTCACCTTCGTGCCCTGGTTTCGCTCGGTTGCACCCTACATCCACAAATTCCGCAACCAGACCTTCGTGGTGGGCATCGCAGGCGAGGCGATTGCGGCGGGCAAACTGCACTATCTGGCCCAAGATCTGGCGATGATCCAGAGCATGGGCGTCAAGATCGTGCTGGTGCACGGTTTTCGGCCCCAGGTCAACGAACAACTCAACGCCAAGGGCCATGCCGGCAAGTATTCGCACGGCATGCGCATCACCGACGAAGTGGCGCTGGACTGCGCACAAGAGGCCGCTGGCCAGCTGCGCTACGAAATCGAGGCTGCATTCAGCCAAGGCTTGCCAAACACACCCATGGCCGACTCCACCGTGCGCGTCATCTCCGGCAACTTCATCACGGCCCGCCCTGTGGGCATTGTGGATGGTGTGGATTTTCAGCACTCGGGTCTGGTACGCAAGGTGGACATTGCCGGCATCAGCCGCGTGCTGGACATGGGTGCCATGCTACTGGTCTCGCCTTTCGGATTTTCGCCTACAGGAGAAGCCTTTAACCTGACCATGGAAGAGGTGGCCACCTCGGTCGCCACAGCCTTGCAGGCGGACAAGCTGATCTTCGTGACCGAGGTCCCCGGCATCCGTCTGCGCCCCATGGAGGCGGCCAGTGAAGATAACCCCATCGACACCGAATTGCCGCTGGCCGCTGCCGAAAAGCTGTTGGCCCAGCTGCCCGCCGCCAACCACCCCACCGACACGGGGTTTTATCTGCAGCACTGCGTCAAGGCCTGCAAGAACGGTGTGGAGCGCAGCCACATCATCCCGTTTGCGGTGGACGGCTCCATCCTGCTGGAGGTCTATGTGCACGATGGCATTGGCACCATGGTGGTCGATGAAAAGCTGGAGAGCCTGCGCGAAGCAACCGTGGACGACGTGGGCGGCATCCTGCAGCTGATTGAACCGTTTGAAAAAGACGGAACCCTGGTCAAGCGCAGCCGCACCGAGATCGAGCGCGATGTCGGCAACTACACCATCATCGAACACGACGGAGTGATCTTCGCCTGCGCCGCGCTGTATCCCTACACCGAAGCCCGTACGGCCGAAATGGCGGCACTTACGGTCTCACCCGACGTGCAGGGCCAGGGCGACGGGGAACGCGTTCTCAAACGCGTGGAACAACGCGCCAAGGCGGCCGGACTGGACAGCATTTTTGTGCTGACCACACGCACCATGCACTGGTTCCTCAAACGCGGCTTTGTGCAGGTTGATCCGGAATGGCTGCCCGAAGCCCGCAAGCGCAAGTACAACTGGGACCGAAAGAGCCAGGTGCTGGTGAAGAAGCTTTTGTGATTGTGTGGGTCAGACCACTCGCGCGCGTCGCCAGACCAGCAAGGCGCCTACCAGCGCCATGCTGGAGAACCACAGGAACGACCAGTTTGCAATCGAGCCGCCCAGAAAGGTCCAATCCACCTTGGTGCAATCGCCGCTGCCCTTGAAGATCATGGGAATAACACGCTGCAGCGGGAAGGTTTCGATCATCCCGTACAGGTCACGGCCACAGGACACCACTTCGGGCGGATACCACTGCAGCCAGGTCTGGCGCGCGGCCACATAAGCGCCGGCGATGGCCACTACGACCAACATGACACTGCCAAAGATGTGCAAGCTTTTCCGCTTGCTAGCCCCCGTCAATGCTGCACAGATTGCTACCAAAACGAGAGCATATCGCTGCACGATACACATCGGACAGGGATCCAGTCCAACCACCTGTTGCAGGTAGACACCAAAAGCCAGCAGACCCAGACAGGCCGCGCACACGAGCGCCAAAACACGCCGGGGCGCGTTGTCCAGTTCAGTCAAAACGTAATTCAAAATCCGGTTCTCCGTGAAAAATTTGCGCCAAGAGTCGGCGCTTTGCGTTGGTTGGTGCCCATTTTCACATCGAAGTTCCCCGTTCAAACCTGAGGCTTTGATGTTCTGGCGCACCAAACCGAATAAGATTCAGCCTACGGGCTCGCAAAGGGCCCCCTTTTTCTTCAAACAGAGGTTTCTCCATGGCACGCACCGTCAACTGTATCAAGCTGGGCAAAGAAGCCGAAGGCATGGACTTCCCGCCCTACCCCGGCGACCTGGGCAAACGCATCTGGGAAAGCGTCAGCAAGGAGGCCTGGGCCGCCTGGCTCAAGCACCAAACCATGCTGGTCAATGAAAACCGCCTCAATCTGGCCGATGCCCGCGCCCGTCAGTATCTGGCCCGCCAGATGGAGAACCACTTTTTTGGCTCCGGTGCCGACGCCGCGCAAGGCTATGTTCCGCCTTCCGCCTGAACGCCCCTGCACTCCCCCTGGTGGTGCAGGCGTCTGCTCTTGACCTCGCGGCCATCGGCCTGCCAGATGCGTGGGGTGGCTGGGACGCCTGGACGGTCCTCGACACCGACTTTCGGGACGGCCAGCGTTTTCTAAATCTCTGGCGCGCCTGGCAGCGCGACCCGCGGCGCCCGCGCCTGTTGCATTACGTCGGCATTGCCAGCGTGGCACCCCACATGGACGTGCACGACGGTGTGCCCGATTGCAGTGTTCCGCCCCACAATGCCCAGGCCCTAGCCGACCAGTTGCCGGATCGTGGGCCAGGCTTTCACCGCATTCTTCTGAGTCAGGCACAGGTTTCTCTGACCCTGTGCATTGGCGACGCACAGGCGTTGCTTAGCGAGCATGTTTTTCAAGCGGATACCCTGCTGTGCGTTACAACCGCCGACAAATGGGCGGCTCAGTTGCTGGCACGCCGCTGCAAGCGGGGGACCCGGTTCTGGATGGATACCACGTCACAAAACAGGACCCCTGTTGCATCCAAAATTGCACAGCCAGTCCTGTTGCAGGCGGCTGGGTTCGAACTGGATAGCACAACATCGCCGCTGAACGCTCTGTGTGGCACGTTCAACCCGCGTTGGGACATTCGGACCAGCCGTACACCGTCACAGCATGTGGTTCACACCCCGGGACGATGCGCTGTGATTGGAGCCGGCATTGCTGGCGCAAGCATCGCCCACGCAATGGCCCTGCGCGGTTGGCAGGTCACGGTCATTGACCAGGAGGCAGCCCCGGCCGCTGGTGCATCCGGCCTGCCCGCCGGGTTGGCCGTGCCGCACGTATCTGCAGATGACAACCCGCGCTCCCGTCTGTCCCGCAACGGCACACGCCTGCTCATGCAACATGCTGACCACCTGCTGGTGCGTGGCCAGGACTGGGAGCCCAGTGGGGTTCTGGAAAGACGCCCAGATGGTGGCGCACTGTGGCACCCACAGGCATGCTGGATCAAACCGGCTGCACTGGTAAAGGCCTGGCTGGCGTCACCGGGAGTTACTTTTGTCGGAAATACGAAGATCGCCGCGCTCACAGCGTACAGCGGGGGGTGGACACTGGGAGACCCTATGGGGCAAGATTTGGGCACCTACGCTGTCGTGGTGGTTGCCAATGCGATGGGCTGTGCTGCGCTCATGCAAGGTCTGGAATCGGCTCATCTAACCGAGCCCAACCTAAGGGACAAGGTTGCGGCTCTGCAACCGATCCATGGAACCCTGAGTTACGGTACCTATGCCGAAGTGCTTCCCGGTTTGCCCGTGCATCCTGTCAACGGAAACGGCTGCTTCATTCCCCATGTGCCCAGTGCAACTGGCGAACAATGGCTTGCAGGTTCCACCTTCGAGCCGGATGCGCTGGTGGCCTCTGACCTGAAGGCCCAGCACGTCGCCAATATGGAGCGCTTACGGCAGTTGCTGCCCGTGGATGGGTTTGATCTGGCCGACACCCTGGACCGTGGGCCGGTTGGCCAATGGTCCGCCACCCGTTGCGTGACCCATGACCGCTTGCCATTGGTCGGACCGATTGAGACCACATCAGGCTCCGGGCTGTGGTTGTGCGTCGGCATGGGCGCGCGCGGATTGAGTTTTTCGGCTTTGTGCGCCGAGTTGCTGGTGGCTCGCCTCGGCGCAGAGCCGTTGCCTGTGGAATTTAGTCTCTCGGGTAGTCTGGATGCGAACCGGGCGCAGCGCCTCAGACTTTTTGCAGCAGACCCATCACCTGCGGGGGATTGAAGGGAATCTCCAGTAATCCGACACAACCGGCTTGCTCGGCGCGCTCCATCACCGGCCAGGAGGGGTTCTCGGTGGTGACGATTACCGCTTGTGGTGGTGCCAGCATAGCCTTGAACATCTGCACCAGTGCCCACGGATCGGCATCGCTCAGTTCCAGGCTGACGATGACGACGTCATAGTGGCGGCGTGCAACAGAAGCACTGGCCTCTTCGGCGGTAGCAGCTTCGTCCACGTCGGCCAGCCCTGCCAATGACAGGCGGGCCCGAAGGTACAAGCACTGTTCGTGCGTGAGCCCAACCAGCAGCGTGACACGCACGCCGGGTGGCACGTTCTGTTCGTCCAGCGAGTCAAGTCCTGTCACAACATCGATGTAACTCTGGGACGCAAACAGCCCGTCGAGAGCCTGCACCATCGCGTTCCAGTCGACCGGGCGTTGAAACGAGCGCCATGCCTTGGCATGCGTACTGGCGCCCACACAAATGATTTTGAGGTTGGGGTTAAACGTGGGTGAAGCCAGTTCAACCTCGGCCTCATGGCAATCCAAATCAATCAGCGCGACGTTGGGTGGCGCAGGTGCATCCGGACTCCACAGGCAATAGGCGGGCGTCTGGCGCACGGACAGGCGAAACAGCGTGTTGAGCGAATGCCGCTCAATCGCACTGAAACCAACTACCTTGACCCAAATACTGGATGACATGCTGATAGTGTCCCAGACTAGCGATCTTTCGTATAGGGCCGCCCCAAAGCTTGCGGCGCAACAGCCTTGCCAATGAACCCTGCCAGCAAGACAACCGTCAGGACGTAAGGCAAGGCCTGAATAGCCTGCACCGGCACCTCGCCAATCACCGCAAATTGCACGCCTTGCATGCGGATGGCGGCCGCGTCCAAAAAGCCAAACAGCAGACACGCCCAGAGTGCGCCCACCGGATACCAGCGCCCGAAGATCAGCGCGGCCAGGGCCATAAAGCCCCGTCCCGCCGTCATGTTGGGTGAGAAACTGGCGCTTTGTGCTAGCACCAGGTAGCTGCCAGCCAGGCCACACAAAATGCCATTCAGGGTCAGCGCGGTATAGCGCAGGCGCATGACCGACACACCCGCAGCGTCCACCATTTGCGGATTTTCACCGACGGCCCGCAAGCGCAGACCAAAGCGGGTTCTGAACAGCAGCCACCACGAGAACGGCACCAGCAACAGCGCCAGATAGACCATGGTGTTGTGGCTCAGCAATCCCTCGCCCAGTACGCTGCCAACCCAGGGAATGCCGGCCAGCGCCGCGGCGGCCTGCGGAAACAGCGGCTCAATGCGCACCGCCGTGGTAACGGGAGGAGTCTGCCCACCCTGGGAAAACCAGGCAATGCCCAGCACCACGGTCAGTCCTGCGGCGATGATGTTGATAGCCACTCCCGACACCACCTGATCACCCGGGTGGCTGACGCAGGCCAGCCCATGCATCCACGACAGGGCCACGGCAACACCGATGGCCGCCAGCATGGCCAGAGTGGTAGACCCCGACACGGCGCCAGCCGCACCCGCAGCAAAGGCGGCAAACAGCATCTTGCCTTCCAGGCCAATATCGACGACACCGGAACGCTCCGAAAACAGGCCAGCCCGTGCACAAAAAATCAAGGGTGTGGCCAGGCGCAGCGTCGAGGCCAGCATGGTTCCCAGCAGAGCTTCATCCATGGGCGGCTCCTGATCGGGGGGCTAGAGCCCAGGCCAACATGGGTGCGATGACATAGACCATGGCACCGGAAAACAGCACGATGAACCCCTGGAGCATGACGACCATGTCGCGGCTGAAGCCTCGCACCTCAAAGGCGACCTCGGCACCCCCCTGAAACAGCGCCCCGAACAACACGCTGGCCAGCACGATGCCCACCGGATGGTTGCGCCCCATCAGCGCCACCGCAATGCCAGTGAAGCCTGCACCGCTGACAAACTCCAGCAGCAGTTTGCCATGCACACCGGCAATCTCGTTCATGCCAACCATGCCTGCCAGGCCACCCGATACTGCCATTGCCACCATCACCTGGTGGCGGGTGCGAATGCCCGCGTACTCGGCCGCACTGGCGTTGGACCCTACAGCACGCACATGGTAGCCGGCACGCGTGCGCCACAGAAACAGATGCACGCCGAGCGCGGCAATCCCGGCCAACACCACGCTGAGGTTCAAGGGCGAAGCCGGCCACTCCAGACCCAACCAGGCCAGGGCCTCGTGCATGCCCGGCAGTTTGGCCGAATCCGCGAAGGCCACGCTCTCGACGGACATCGAACCCACCGGGCGCAAATGGTTGACCAGCAGGTACACCAGCAGGCTGCTGGCGATGAAATTGAACATGATGGTCGTGATCACCACATGGCTTCCTCGATAGGCCTGCAAATAGGCGGGCACGGCCGCCCACGCCATGCCGAACAGCGCGCCGGCCACCAGCATCAGCGGTAGCATGACCCAGGCGGGTAAAAGGGCCGAGAACCACAGCGCCACCAGGCCAGTCCCCAAACCACCCAGAATGGCTTGCCCCTCACCCCCGATATTGAACAACCCCCCGTGGAAGGCCACAGCAACGGCCAGGCCGGTGAACACAAAGGTGGTGGCGTAGTACAGGGTGTAGCTGAAGCCCCGCGCCGTGCCAAAGGCACCGTGCACCAGGACCGCAATTACTTCTGCCGGGTTTTGTCCCACCAGGGCCACCACGCCGGCCGCAGCCAGCAACGCAACGCCCAGGCACACCACGGGCAACAGCACCAGATCGGCCCAACGCGGCAGGGTTCGTGCGGCACTCATGCCGCGTCTCCCACCATCAGCAGACCGATGCTGGCTTCGGTGCAGTTTTCAATCGCCAGCTCGCCCGTTACGCGCCCTTGGTTCATCACGATCACCCGGTTAGAGAGCGCCAGTATTTCATCCAGTTCGCTGGACACCACCAACACCGCACAGCCCGCGTCCCGCATGGCGCGCAACTGGGCGTAGATAAATTCAATGGCGCCAATGTCCACACCGCGGGTGGGCTGGCCCACCAGCAATACCTTGGGCCGCTGGCCCAACTCACGGGCCAATACCAGCTTCTGCTGGTTGCCGCCGGAAAAGCTGCGACTCAACAGCTCAGGATCGCGCGGGCGCACATCAAAGCGCTCCATCATGTTAGCGGTGGCCTGCCGCATCGCGCGGTGGTTCATCCAGCCACCCTGGGTATATTCGGCCAGTCCGTCATAGCCCAGAACTGCTGATTCCCAGGCCACAAAGTCCATCACCATCGCCCGGGCATGGCGATCCTCGGGAACATGGGCCAGCCCGAGCGCGCGTGCCTTCAGCGGGTCCAATGGGTTGGATGCGTCAAAGGTATCCTCACCAATCTGCAGCCGCCCGCTGGTCGGATGGAGCAAACCCGAGAGCACATCGAGCAATTCACTCTGGCCGTTGCCGGAGACACCCGCTACGCCCACAATCTCGCCACTGCGCAGGGTCAGGTTGAGACCACTCAGCCGTACCACGTTCAGCGCGTCGCGCACCGTGATGTCGGTAGCCTGCAACAAGATATCCGTCGGCGCCAGCGTGACCTCGTCGACGCGCCCCATGTGGACCTTGCGGCCCACCATGGCCTCGGCCAGGCCCTCCACCGACGCCTGGGCAATGGGCAACTCGTGCACCACGCGGCCCGCGCGCATCACCGTGACATGGTCACACAGGCGCATGACTTCTTTAAGCTTGTGCGTGATGAGCAAAATGGTCGTGCCTTGCTGGCGCAACAGCCGCAAGACATCAAACAGCTGCTCAGTTTCCTGCGGCGTCAGCACCGCCGTCGGCTCGTCCAGAATCAGAATCCTGGCGCCCCGGTACAAGGCCTTGAGAATTTCCAGCCGCTGGCGGTCTCCCACCGGCAGGTCACACACCAGCACATCCAGCGCAACGTGCAGCCCGGTGGACTGCATCAGCGCCTGCAGCTTGCCGCGCACCTGGGCATCGGCACGCCGCAACAACCAATGCGGCTCCGCGCCCAGCATGACGTTCTCCAGCGCCGTCAGCGTGTCCACCAGCATGAAGTGCTGGTGCACCATGCCAATGCCCAAGGCAATCGCATCATCGGCATTGCGAATCGTGGCGGGCTTGCCCAATACTTCAATGCTGCCGCTGTCGGCCTGGTAAAAGCCGTAGAGCACCGACATCAGGGTACTTTTGCCAGCGCCGTTTTCACCCACCAGACCGTGCACCGTGCCCGTTTGCACGGCCAGATCCACATCGGCATTGGCGGCTACCGCCCCAAAACGCTTGTGGATACCGGTCATGCGCACCGCAAGGGCCGCATGCGCGGCAGTGCCACCCACCATCAGTACTTGCAGGCGTTGTCGGCCATGTAATCAGCCGCCTTGATCTTGCCGCTGATGATGTCGGCCTTGATGGCATCCACTTTCTTCTTCAAATCGGCTGTGACCAGCTTGGCATTGTTGTCATCCAGCGCGTAGTCCACGCCGCCTTCCTTGAGGCCCAGGACCGAGACGCCAGGCTTGTGCCCCTTGGCCACGTTGTACACCGCCACGTCGACACGCTTGATCATGGATGTCAGCATGGTGCCGGGCTGCAGGTGGTTCTGGTTGCTGTCCACACCGATGGCCAGTTTGCCGCTGTCCTTGGCCGCCTGGTAGACACCCATGCCAGTGCCGCCCGCTGCGGCAAATACCACGTCAGCCCCTTTCGAAAATTGGGCCTTGGCCAGCTCACCACCACGCGCCGGGTCGCTCCAGGCTGCGCCGGTGGTGCCGGTCATGTTGGCAAATACCTCTGCCTTGGGGTTGGAGTATTTCGCGCCCTGCTCATAGCCGCACTGGAACTTGCGGATCAGCGGAATGTCCATACCGCCGACAAATCCGACCTTGCCAGTCTTGCTGGCCATAGCCGCCATGGCACCGACCAGAAAACTGCCTTCGTGCTCCTTGAACACCACCGATTGCACATTGGGTAGATTCACCACCATGTCGATGATGGCGAACTGCAGCTTGGGAAATTCCTTGGCAATCTTCTCGATGCTGGAGGCCTGGCCAAAGCCAATGCCGATGATGGGGCTGGCACCGCGCTCGGCCATGCGGCGAATCGCCTGCTCGCGCTGTGATTCATTGGCAATTTCAAAATCGAGGTAGGGCTTGCCGCTTTCTTTCTTCCACTGCTCCATACCACGGAAGGCTGCCTCATTGAACGACTTGTCGAACTTGCCACCCATGTCATACACGATGGCCGGATCGGCAGCCGCTTGAAAGGCTACCGCCAGCGCGGCGCACAGCAGACCTAAGCGTGCCACATTTTGAATACTCATATCGACCCTTTTGTTGACTAAATGATCAGGAAAAAGACGCAAGGGTATAGACTCCACCCCCACCCGGCAATCAGGGTGATTCCCTAGCGCGATTATTAAAACGCCCATATTTTCCACTAGACAATGAGAACCCCACTGCACACCTGGAAAACTTCATGATACTGGTAGCTGGCTCCTCCAACCTGGACTTTGTAGTCCGGGCCCACCATATTCCTGCCCCCGGTGAAACGGTTTTGGGTCGCGAGTTCAAAACTTTCCCGGGTGGCAAGGGTGCCAACCAGGCAGTGGCCTGCGCGCGCGCCGGTGGCGTACCGACGACCCTGCTGACCGCCATGGGCGCGGATGCGTTTTCGGCACCTATTGAAGCGTCCCTGCGCGCAGCCAACGTCGCACTCAATGTCGTGCGCGTCACCGATCAGCCCACGGGCACTGCCTTCATTTGTGTCTCAGACGACGCCGAGAACGCCATCACCGTGGCGCCAGGTGCCAATGGCCGCCTGCACCCCGAGCACTTGCCCAGCCTGCAAGGCATAAGCCATGTGCTGATGCAACTGGAAATCCCCATGGCCACGGTCAGTGCCTACGCTCAGGCGGCACGCGGCCAGGGAGTTAAGGTAGTTTTGAACGCGGCCCCCGCGCAAGCCTTGCCATCCGATGTATTGGCGGCCGTGGACGTGCTGGTGGTCAATGAAGGCGAGCTGATGACCGTCTGCGGCGCAACCTCCGGTACCGTGGCGGAGTGCCTGCAACTGCCCGAACTGGCCCACGTACCGTGCGTCGTCGTGACTCTGGGCCACCGAGGCTGCTGCGCACGCGTCGGCGGGCAGTGGATTCTTCAAACTGCGTTCCCGGTCACACCGGTCGATACCACGGCCGCGGGCGACAGCTTTTGCGGCAGTCTGGTAGCGGCCCTCAGCCAAGGCTTGGGGCTGCACCAGGCCCTGCCCCTGGCCTGTGCCGCCGGCGCCCTGGCATGCACCCAGTCAGGGGCACAATCCAGCATTCCCCAGGCAGCCGACGTGGCCGCATTCCTGTCCCAACAGCCAGCCCCCAGCGCCAGCGCAATAGATGCGCTGCGCACATTTTGTGGGCTGCCGGTCGGCGCCCACCCTTGATGGAAACCCGATGAAATCAAAAGCTCCCCGCAAAGTGATTTACGACACCGACCCCGGTGTTGACGACGCCATGGCCCTGTACTTCGCGCTGGCGCACCCCGGCGTCGACATAGTCGGTATCACCACAACGTTTGGCAACGTATCGGTTGACCAAGCCGCAACCAACGCGCTGTACCTGACTGCCATTGCCAACCGATCGATACCGGTGACCAAAGGCGTGAAGACGCCCTGGGTCAAACCCGGAGAGGCCCCTCCGGACTTTATCCACGGCGCCGACGGCCTGGGCAATCTGCCCAGCCGAGCGATCACCACCAACACCCTGGACCCGCGTTCTTCGGCCCAGTTCATCGTCGACATGGCGCGCGCGCAACCCGGTGAGATCACCCTGGTGGCGGTCGGCCCGCTGGGCAATCTGAGCCTGGCGCTCAAGCTCGACCCGGAATTGCCCACGCTGCTGCGGGAAGTCATCATCATGGGCGGCACGGTCGATGAGCCCGGCAACGTCTCGCCAGTGGCTGAGGCCAACATCTGGAACGATCCGCATGCGGCCGACGCCGTGTTTTCTGCCCCTTGGAAGCTCACGATGGTGGGGCTGGACGTGACCCACCGCGTAGTGACAGAGCTTGCATTTTTCAAGAAGCTGGCCGAACACCATGGCCATATTGCAACCGACACGCTGCACCACGCCGTTGCCTTCTACTCCACGTTCTACAGCGGTCTGCACAAGCATCTGGCGCTCAACCCCGGCTGTTTCGCGCATGATCTGCTCGCGTTTGTTTACCTGGTCGCGCCCGAGTTGTTCAAACTGGAGACCGGCAGCATCCGCGTGGCCACCGAGGGCATCGCCCAGGGGCAGACCATGCTCAACCGCCGTGCCTACATCGACTACCCACAGGCTGGCTGGGGCCGACATTTGCCCCAGACCGACGTGTGCATGGAAGTGGACGCACCGGCCTGTCTGGCCTTGTTCGAGCAAACCATGCTGTCCGACTGGCTTACTCCCTGAAAGGTTGGCCATGCACCTGCCCATCGTTGACTACCGCAGCCCGACCGCTGCCCTGGATTTTTGCCGCAGCCTGCACGAAACCGGCTTTGGCGTCCTGCGCAACCATCCGCTGGACCAGACCCTGGTGGAAGGCATTTATGCCGAATGGCTGGCCTTTTTCCAAACCGATGCTAAACACCAGTACCTGACCGACCCGGCCACGCACGACGGCTACTTCCCACCTTCGGTCTCGGAAATTGCCAAAAACAACACCCAGCGCGACCTCAAGGAGTTTTTTCACATTTACTCCTGGGGGCGCTATCCCGCCGAGGCGTCCGACGCTGCGCGGCGTTACTACGCGCTGGGCAGCCACTTGGCCGCCACCCTGCTCAACTGGGTCGAAGACAACTCTCCTGCCGACATCAAGGCCCGGTATTCGGTGCCGCTGCCCAGCATGCTGGACGAAAGCGACCACACGCTGCTGCGCGTGCTGCACTACCCGCCGCTGCGTGGCGACGAAGAGCCAGGTGCCGTGCGCGCGGCAGCCCACGGCGACATCAACCTGTTGACCATCCTGCCGGCCGCCACCGAGCCTGGGCTACAGGTATTGGGCAAAGACCAGGCCTGGCATGACGTACCCTGCGACTTTGGCCTGTTGATCGTCAACATTGGCGACATGCTGGAAGAGGCATCGGGCGGCTACTACCCATCCACCGTGCACCGCGTGCTCAACCCCACTGGCTTAGCCGCCACCAAACCGCGGATTTCGCTGCCCCTGTTTTTGCATCCCCGCCGCGATGTGGTGCTGTCAGAGCGCTACACCGTGGGCAGCTACTTTGACGAGCGCATGCGCGAGCTGCGCGGAGAGGCGTAACAGCGCCGTGACCCGCTTCTCCAACAGTGACCCGGCGGTCGTGATCGGGAACTTTCCCTGGTATGAGATGGTGTGGCGGTCGCTGCGCGGTGATTTCAAACCCCTGACTGAGCCCGCCGGCGGTTACCCGGTCTTTGTCAGGGAATGGTCACAGGCCGTAGACCATGCACGGATTGCCCAGCGCCAGCAGGCGCCCGTCGTCACCTGGCTGGGCCATGTCACCATATTGCTGCAGGTGGCCGGCCTGAACATCCTGATCGACCCCACGCTGGCGGACTGCGCCGGCCCATATGGGCGCTTTGGCGCACCGCGGCGTGTACCCGCACCACTGACCCCGGAACAGCTCCCACCCATAGACGCCGTGCTGATCTCGCACAACCACTATGACCATTTGTGCGATGCCACCATCGCCCGCCTGATCGCCAGTGGACAGCGTCCCCGGTTTTTCGTTCCAATGGGTCTGAAGGCCTGGTTTGACGCCCGCAACATTGCCAATGTGACCGAATTGAACTGGTGGGACTCAGCGGCGCTGGCTGAAGGCGTGAAGATCCACTTCACTCCCTCCCAGCACTGGAGTCGGCGCACACCGTGGGACACCAATGCCTCGCTATGGGGCGGCTACCTGCTGGAATGGACGCACCCCGAGGCAAGTGCTTGGCGTTTTCTGTTTCCGGGCGATACCGGTTACAGCGCCGATTTCAAAGCCATCCGCCAGCGCTTGGGCGCCGTGGACTTCCTGGCGCTACCGATCGGTGCCTACCTGCCACGGAATTTCATGAAACCCATGCACGTCAACCCAGCGGATGCAGTACGGCTGATGCTGGACCTGGGAGCCCGGCAGGCGGTGGCAGTGCACTGGGGCACCTTCATGCTGACCCAAGAGGCCTTTGACCAACCGCCGCGTGACTTGGCCCAAGCTCTGCAGGCACACGGGCTGGCACCTCAGACCGTCTGGCTAATGCGCCATGGGGAAACCCGGACCATCCCGCTGAACGACGGGCTTTAGGCGAGCAACTTCACCAGCATCCAGATGAACAGACCCAGCTGGATGCTCCAGAACGTGGCCCGAAGCAACACGTGCGCCTGGCCCACGCCGATCAAATGCACGGTCGATTGGGCGATGCGGGCGTACAGCACGAATGGCGCCAGCGCAGCAATGCTCTCCAGGCGGCCCATGGCAGCCGCAGCCAGCACAATGACGGCAAACACCGGCAAATTTTCCAGGCAATTGGCGTGGGCATCCTCCATGCGCTTGACCAGCGCCGCGTCGTTAGACGGTTTGGCCGAACGGGGCCAATGGTTGATTGGGGTTCCCGTCACGAATCGCAGGCCGCGGTACAGAAAAACACCTGTGACCAGGAGTACGGTCCATGCTGCAAATCCGAGAAGCGCCTGTAGTGCTGTCATGTGATGCATATCCAATAGTTGAAGAAGCCGTACGGTAACCGATCAGTGTGCAGCCTGCACAGGCCTGGACATCATCTTGACCATCATGGTTACGATGTTGCGCGGTGTAAAGCGCACGCTCTGTGCCATGACCCAGTTCATGGTGCCCGGCACGTACACGCGCTGACCGCGCTGCATGGCACGGTAGCCAGCGGCCGCGACTTCTTCTGAGGTTGGCAGCTTTTTCCCCTTGACCAATGCCGAATCCAGCATGTCTGCCTTATCCTGAAAGCCAGATGCGGTTGGTCCCGGGCACAACGCAGTGACGGTCACACCGGTGCCTTCGAGCTCGGCAGCAATGGCTTCCGAAAAACTCAGCACAAAGGCTTTGGTGGCGTAGTACACAGCCATATATGGACCGGGCTGAAACGCTGCAGTCGACGCTGTGTTGAGCAATTTTCCTTTGGTGGCGATCAGGTCGGGCAAAAAGAGTTTGCTCAGGCTTACCACGGTGTTCATGTTGAGTTGCATCATCGCCAGCTCAGGCATCAATGCGGACGTCGAAAACTCGCCAAAGGTGCCATAACCCGCGTTATTGGCCAACGCGCTGAGGGTGATCCCTTGCGCCTTGATGTCTGCGTGCAGTCTGGCGGCGCCCTCGTGGGTCTCCAGATCTGCACCCATCACCGTGACCGTCACTTTGTAACGTCTTTGGATGTCGTCGGCCAGAGCCTGCATCTTGGCCACGCCACGGGCAGCCAGGACCAGGTTGTAACCGTCCTTGGCGAACTCGCTGGCCAGCGCCTTGCCGATGCCGGAGGACGCGCCTGTGATGAGGGCTGTCTTGGTAGGGTTGCTCGTCATTTCTAATTCCTAATGGTTTAATCCGATGGACGGATTGGTTTAAAGAAAAGGCACTCCTGTGCCGTACTGTCAAATCTAGAAGGCGTTCACGTACAAGACACCTCGGCCCGTTCTACCAACTGGCGCAGACCGGCCAATGCGGCCTCCAGCGTCAGGCTGTAAAAATTTTCGCGCGATACACGCTCCAATTGAATCAAATTGGCCTGGAGCAACACCTTCAAGTGGTGCGAAATGGCCGGTCTGGACAATGGCATGCGCTCGGCAATCTGGTTCACGTTCAGTCGTTCATCCTGGGCCAACAACATCACGATGTCCTGGCGGTACTTATCGCCAAGCGCATTGAAGACTGGCGCGCAAGCCCGAAAGCTCAGCAACACATCTTCAAGTGTGACCACAGCTGTATCCGATGCAACAGGGGTTATTATGCTCATTAGTTTAATCTCTTAAACGAATTGTAATACAAAACGATCTCTCCGCGCAAGCAACTGCGCCCGCCAGCAGGTTTACGACAGACACCAGAAACGACCTTTCAAAAGTCCCACAGGCTTTATTCCAATTGAGAATAAGGAAATAGCAAAAATATAGTTTTCAATCTAAGTCGAGCGATCTACAGTCGCCCCCATGCATGAATTAGCGTTTGTCCTTGCCGGTTTCCTTGTCGGCACCATCGTCGGTTTGACTGGCGTCGGTGGCGGCTCCCTGATGACGCCCATCCTGATCTTTTTCTTTGGCGTCAAGCCTTACCTGGCGGTCGGTACCGACCTGCTGTTTGCTGCGTTTACCAAGATGGGCGGCACCATCAAGCTAGCGCGCTCCAAGCACATCGACTGGCCGGTTGTGCTCAACCTGTCGGCCGGCAGCATTCCCGCATCGCTCATCACGCTGTACCTGCTGCACAACGTCGGCGCAACAAGCCCCCAGGTACAAAAGTTGATGACCACGGCGCTGGGTCTGGCACTGCTGTTGACCGCCGCGGCCACGCTGTACAAGGTGTTGCGTGGCAAGGTGACCCCTACCACCATCGCCAAGGGCCAGGAAGCCGCCGCCGCGCGCCCCCGCCACTGGAGCCTGCCGCTGTTGTTTGGCGCCATCATTGGCACGCTGGTCACCCTCACCTCGGTGGGCGCGGGCGCCATCGGCGTCACGGTGCTGATGATTCTGTACCCCAAGCTGCCGCTGTCGCGCATTGTGGCTGCCGACATTGCCTATGCCGTGCCATTGACGCTGGTAGCAGGTTTTGGACATGCATCCCTAGGCTCCGTCGATTGGCCCATGCTGGCCAGCCTGCTGGCCGGTTCGCTCCCAGGCATCTGGTTGGGCTCGCACCTGATGTCCAAGACCCCGGAACGCGTCATCCGATCCCTGCTGTCCGTCTTGCTGGCCTACGCCGGTCTGAAATTGATTTCCCTCTGATATATGTACCAATACACCGACTTCGACCGCCAGTTCATCCAGAGCCGCGCCGCCCAGCACCGCGACCAGCTGGCGCGCAATATCGCCGGCACGCTCAGCGATGACGAGTTCCGCCCGCTACGCCTGCAAAACGGCTGGTACATCCAGCGCTATGCGCCCATGCTGCGCGTGGCTGTGCCCTATGGCGAGCTTTCCGCCAAACAACTGCGCGTGCTGGCCAAAATTGCCCGCAAATACGATCAGCCCAGCAAACAGGTTTTCGACACCGCCATCGGCACCCAGGCCACCTGGGGCACCACGCACCTGCCCATCGGATATGGCCACTTCACGACCCGCCAGAACGTGCAGTTCAACTGGATTGCCCTGAAAGACAGCGCCGACGTCATGGACCTGCTGGCCACGGTCGACATGCACGGCATCCAGACCAGCGGCAACTGCATCCGCAACATCACTAGCGACGAGCTGGCCGGCGTGGCGCCCGACGAGATTGCCGACCCCCGCCCCTTTGCCGAAATCATGCGCCAGTGGAGCACGCTGCACCCCGAGTTCGCCTTTCTGCCGCGCAAGTTCAAGATCGCCATCACCGGCGCCACCGAAGACCGCGCCGCCACGGCCTGGCACGACGTGGGCCTGCACCTGATCAAGAATGAAGCGGGCGAACTGGGCTTCAAGGTGCTGGTGGGCGGTGGCATGGGCCGTACACCCATCATTGGCAGCACCATCCGCGAATTCCTGCCGTGGAACCAGATCATGAATTTCCTGGAGGCTGTAGTGCGCGTCTACAACCGCTGGGGCCGCCGCGACAACGCCTACAAGGCGCGTATCAAGATTCTGGTCAAGGCCGAGGGCCAGCGCTATATCGACGAGGTGGAGGCCGAGTACCAGCAGATCATCACCGTGGACGGCGCGCCACACACTATCACGCAGGCCGAACTGGACCGGGTCTCTGCATCATTTGTGCCACCAGCCCTCGTGGAACGTGCATATAGCGCTACCAAATCCGTAGCATCCGTGCCAACCGACCGCCAGACCGACTATGCTCGCTGGCTGAAGCAAAACGTGGCAGC
>CAINUX010000078.1 GCA_903853895.1 uncultured beta proteobacterium
GTCGGCAACAATTTGCACGACCCGCACGTGTTCGGATGATGCCTGTGCGGCGGCGTGTGCGCGTGAGCCGTTGACCACCACGGTGCGTCCGGCGGCCACGTCGTCGGCATAGTGGGCATCGATGCCGTACTGAAACCCATGCGCCTCCCAGTACCACACCAGCGCCTGGGAAGCGGTCAATGCCCCAAAGTGCGACTGCGTTACCGCATCATGGTCCGAGCCGGGGTGGGGCGCGCGGGTCACCATGCGCCGGGCAAATACGATGTCGTCGCGCAGTTCCAGGTGCTGCGCGGCCCAAGTGATCACGCTGTCCTTTCCCGCGCCCGATGCGCCGCACACCAGCACCCAGAGTCCTGGCGGGTTGGTCATGCCGAGAGCTCCATATCTGCAATACGTACAAACGGTTGGCCGCTGGCAGGTTCCACAAACAGGCACAGCCGGTCCAGTACCAACGGCGCGCTGGCGTTGAGTTGTGCCACGCTCTTGTGCACTGCCACTAGCACCTGCTGCGAGTAGGGTGCTGTCACGGGTCCGGTCAATGAGAAGTGGAACTGAAAACGCTCCATCACCAGTGGATAGCCGTAACGGTGCAGCAATTCCAGGCCGCGCGCGTCCAGCGTGTCGCTGTTGCGGCGGGCCAGGTCTTCATCGCTCAACGGTCTGCGCATGTCATCCAGTTCGGTGACGCAGGCGGTCGCCAGCGCTGCCAGTGCCTCCGGTAGGGTTACCGGGACCAGCGCCACGAAGTTGCCCAAGACTGTGGCATGCATGGGCCCCAAAGCCACTGGGCGCAAGGTTCGGGCCAAAGCCTGCATCCGGGCTCGCAAATCATCTTCCGTGTAGTTGGCCTGTAGGCCGAATGGCGCTTTGAGTGTGGCGTGAAAGCCGTAGCGCCGGGGGTGGCTGGTCATGCGCTGCAGGTCCTGTGCATCCATCTGCGGCACACCGGTTTGGGGTACCAGGCGGTCCCGGTGTTCATCGCGCCCCAGCCACTGGGTGCCAAACTGCCACCACGGCGACTGCAGGGCGGGCGCAAAGTAGATGGCGTACCGCTCCGTCATGCCTCGTCCCCCGCATTCACCAGCAGTTGAACCCGGTCGCCGCAGAAGACGGTCTCGCCGTACTTGATGGGCGTGCCTTCCATGTCCACATCCACACTCTCCACACACAGCAGGGGTCGGGTGGTCAGTTGCTTGAGCAGCCGGGCGGTCTCATCACTCGGCATCTGGGTGGTGACCCGGCTTTGCGCGCGCAAATAGTCTTGCACGCCAAAGTGTTTCAGGATGTCGGTGGTCCGGTCGCCCAGCGCCAGCATTTCCAGCAGCCCCGCAAAACGCAATGCCGGGTAGTAGGCGGTGGCCAGGCCAATCGGGGCTTCGTTGGCCTCGTCCAGGGTTTCCACCATCAGCACCGAGGCGCCTTTGTCCAGCTTCAGCTCCCTGGCCGCGCGCTCGGGCGCTGCCATCTGGCGGGCGGTCAGCAGTTGTTTGCTCGGTAGCAGACCCTGGCGCAACAGGTTCTCGCTGAAGCGTGTGCGTTTGGACAGGGCGTAGTCCATCAGTTCGTGCTGGATGAACATGCCGCGCCCCGGCTCAATGCGCACCAGTCCATCGGTTTGCAGTGCAGCCAAGGCCTGGCGCATGGTGTGGCGGTTGACGTTGAAACGCGCGGCCAGTTCGACCTCGCCGGGCAGGCGGCCTGCAAGGGCGTATGCGCGGTCGCGGATTTCGGTTCCCAGCGTGTCGGCTATTTGCTTCCACACGGCGACACCGCTGCGCCTGCCGGGCGCGTGGGACGAGAGCTGGCTAAAAGGCATCAGGGCTCCTTTCTATGTGCAAGGCGTTCACTGTAGCGAACGATTTAGACATCTAGATGACAGTCAATGGGCCGAACGCACTTCTTTGCATGCAGGTTTGTCATAAATCCTACATGTTGGCGCGGTGAACTAGCTTCCATGCACCACCAAGAGGCGAACCCGACATTCATATGACAAGCGAAACACTGCAGGAAACACATGTCACGCGCCAGCGGTGGCTGGCCGTCTTGGCGCGCGCCAGCTTGCCCCAGCTGGAGGCCGGGCTACCGTCCCTGGAAACTTTGCCTGCGCTGACGCAGGTGCGCCCCGCTGAGGTGGGCATGGTGATGCTGCGCGGGCGCATCGGTGGCACGGGCAACCCCTTTAACGTCGGCGAAGCCAGCGTGGTGCGCTGCGCGGTGCGTCTGGGCAATGGGCCATTGGGCGTGTCGTACGCGTTGGGTCGCGACAAGCGCCGTGCGGAACTGGCCGCCGTGTGCGACGCGCTATTGCAAGACCCTCGGCACCACGATGCGTTGCAGCGTGAACTGGTGCAGCCCATCGCCAACGAGCTAACCAGGAAGCGGGCCCAGAAAAACAGTGACGTGTCGCAGTCCAAGGTCGAATTCTTTACTCTGGTGCGGGGCGAGGCATGAGCGCCAGTTCTTCTACCAACACACTGGCCGCTGGTTTGCAGGACAGCGTGCATGAATCCCAGTTTGCGTTCCGCCAGGCTCTCGACGCACTGGCCCGCCCGGGCCAGATACGTCACATCGGTGCGGCATTGCCCGGTGTGGCACTGGGTGGCGCTATGGCGCGCCTGCTGTTGAGCCTGACCGATGATGAAACCGCGGTGCATTGGCACTGTGGCGGTCCAGACGATCTTTCCGCCAGCAGCTTGCAGACCTGGCTGCGCTTCCATACCGGCGCACCGGTGGCGCCACAACCTTCATCTGCGAGCTTTGTGGTGGTGACACGTCCGTTGCAGGCTCCAGCGCTGGGCAGCTGTGCGCAGGGTTCGCCCGAGTCGCCGGAGTTTTCCAGCACCGTTCTGATGGAGCTGCCCAGCCTGTGCGATGGCCCCGCGCTGGAATGGCGTGGCCCCGGCATTCAGGACATGCAGCGCGTGTGCTTGTTGGGTTTGCCCAACGCTTTCTGGGCGCAGTGGCAGGCCAACCACGTGGCATTCCCGCTGGGTGTGGACCTGATCTTTACCTGCGCAGAACACGCGCTGGGCCTGCCACGCACGACGCGCGTGCGCCGACTGGAAGGAGTCTAGGATGAAACCCCCACGCTCAGCACTTTGTGTATTCACTGCCCCCCGAGGGGGCTCAGGCTTCCCTTGGGGCGGCCCGGCGGGAGCCCTGATATGTATGTAGCAGTCAAAGGCGGCGCAGCGGCCATCGAGAGCTCTTGGCGCCTGCTGGACGCCCAGCGCCGCGGCGACACCGCCATTGCCGAGCTGACCGTCGCACAAATCCGTTCGCAGATGTCGCTGGCGGTCGACCGGGTCATGACGGAGGGCTCGCTCTACGACCCTGAACTGGCCGCGTTGGCCATCAAGCAGGCCAGTGGTGATCTGATCGAGGCGATCTTCCTGCTGCGCGCCTACCGCACCACGCTGCCGCGGCTCGGCTACGCCTTGCCACTGGACACCGCGCGGATCGCACTCTTGCGCCGCGTGTCGGCGACCTTCAAGGAAGTGCCGGGTGGCCAATTGCTGGGGCCCACCTATGACTATACGCAGCGCCTGCTGGACTTTGCCTTGCTGGCGGAAGCGGCGGGCGCCACCGCCCAGGCACCCCATGCGTTGGCAATGCCGGATGCGCCCACAGGTGAGCACGCCGCAACGGTGCCGCGCATCAACGACCTGCTGGCGCGCGAGGGGCTGTTGGAGACCCCTCAGCCGCAAGACCTGGAGCCGCCCGGCGACCTGACGCGCGAGCCGCTGATGTTTCCCGCTGACCGCGCCCTGCGTTTGCAGGCACTGGCCCGTGGAGACGAGGGCTGGTTGTTGGCCATGGGCTATTCCACGCAGCGCGGGTACGCCAACGCGCACCCGTTCGCCGGGGAGATTCGCCGTGGCTGGGTGCAAGTGGAATTCGAGCCCGATGAACTGGGCTTCGCCATTGACATTGGCGACATCGAGATTACCGAGTGCCAGATGATCAACCAGTTCAGCGGCAGCCGAGACATACCGCCGCAGTTCACGCAAGGCTATGGCCTTGCGTTCGGCGGCGCCGAGCGCAAGGCCATGGCCATGGCCCTGGTCGACCGTGCCCTGCGGGCCGATGAATTGGGCGAGGCGCGGGTCGCACCGGCGCAGGACGAAGAGTTTGTGCTGTCCCACGCCGACAACGTGGAGGCCTCGGGCTTTGTGCAGCATTTGAAGCTGCCGCACTACGTGGATTTTCAGGCCGAGCTGGAACTGGTGCGCAAGCTGCGCGCCAGCCACGCACAGGCCGCACGCGCCGATAAGGAGGCTGCATGACAACAGACACCCACTACAACTTTGCATTTCTGGACGAGCGCACCAAGAAGCGCATTCGCCGGGCTTTGCTGAAGGCCGTGGCCGTGCCCGGCTACCAGGTGCCATTTGGGTCGCGGGAGATGCCGTTTGCCTACGGCTGGGGCACCGGTGGGGTGCAGATCACTGCCAGTGTGATTGGGCGCAGTGATGTGCTGAAGGTGATTGACCAGGGGGCCGACGACACCACCAACGCGGTCAATATTCGCCGCTTCTTTGCCCGCACCACAGGCGTGCAGACGACGGGGAAGACGCGTGAGGCGACGCTGATTCAAACCCGCCACCGCATTCCCGAGGTAGCGTTGACCGAGCAGCAGATACTGGTCTACCAGGTGCCCATGCCCGAGCCACTGTCCAAGCTGGAGCCCAGCCGGCGCGAGACCATCAAGATGCATGCGCTGCAGGAGTACGGCCTGATGCATGTGCGCCTGTACGAAGACATTGCGCAGCTGGGCGCAATCGCCAGAGCCTATGACTACCCGGTGATGGTGAACGAGCGCTACCTGACGTCACCATCGCCCATCCCCAAGTTTGACAACCCCAAGATGCACATGAACCCGGCTTTGCAGCTGTTTGGCGCGGGCCGCGAAAAGCGGCTGTATGCGATTCCGCCCTACACACCGGTGCGCAGCCTGGACTTTGAAGACCACCCCTTTGAAGTGCAGCGCTGGGACCATGCCTGTGCCCTGTGTGGCGCGACGGAAAGCTATCTGGACGAGATGATTGTGGATGACCAAGGCAGTCGCTTGTTCGTGTGCTCAGACAGTGACTACTGCGAAGAGCGCCGCGAAGCCGGCCATGTGGGAACCCAGGAAGCCGTGACCCTGCACGACGCGTTGTCGCAGGAGGCCGCATGAAGGCGCCCGTGTTGTTGTCGGTGCGGGGCGCCGGCAAAGCCTTTGTGCACCAAGGGCTGCCGCGCTGGGCCTGCCGGGACGTCAGCTTTGACTTGTACCCCGGGGAAGTGCTGGCGGTGGTGGGGGAGTCCGGCTCCGGCAAAAGCACCCTGTTGCGGCTTTTGGCCGCGCGCCATGCCTGCGATGCGGGTTCGGTCCACTACGACGTGCGCGCGGAGTCCGGCGAGCAGTCGTCTACGCTGATGGACCTGGCCACTATGTCGGAGGCCCGTTTGCGCTGGCTCGCACGCACCGACTGGGGTTTTGTCGAGCAACACGCCCGCGATGGACTGCGGATGAATGTCTCGGGTGGGGCCAACGTGGGCGAGCGGCTGATGGCCTTGGGCTCACGCCATTACGGCAATCTGCGCCGCGAGACGACGGCCTGGATGGAGCGCGTGGAGCTGGACACCCGCCGCATCGACGACTTGCCCGCCACCTACTCGGGAGGCATGCAGCAGCGCCTGCAAATTGCGCGCAATCTGGTCACGCACCCACGCCTGGTGTTCATGGATGAACCCACGACCGGGCTGGACGTGTCGGTGCAGGCCAGGCTGTTGGATTTGCTGCGTGAACTGGTGGACCAACTGCAATTGGCCGCGGTGGTGGTCACCCACGACCTGGCCGTGGCGCGTCTGTTGGCCCAGCGCATGCTGGTGATGAAAGACGGCGTGGTGGTGGAGCAGGGCCTGACCGATCGTGTGCTGGACGACCCACAGCACCCTTACACCCAGCTGCTGGTCTCGTCGGTACTCACACCTTGAAGAATGACAAACCCATGACTGCCATCCTGGAAACCCTCGCCCTGTCCAAAACCTTCACCCTGCACGGACGGGGCGGCATGCAACTGCCTGTTTTTGCCGGCATTGACCTGAGCGTCTGCCCGGGCGAATGCCTGGCGCTGACCGGCCATTCTGGCAGCGGCAAGAGCTCGCTGTTGCGCTGTCTGTACGGCAACTACGCGGCCAGCAGTGGCGATGTGCGCATCCGCCACGAAGGCCAGTGGATGAGCCTGGCCACAGCCCTGCCGCGCGACGTATTCGAAGTGCGCCGTCGCACCATGGGCTATGTATCGCAGTTCCTGCGGGTCATTCCCCGCGTCTCCACGCTGGATATCGTGGCCGACCCTCTGCGCCGGCTCGGCGTGGGCGCTGATGCGGCCCGCAACCAGGCTGCGCAGTGGTTGACGCGCATGAATCTGCACGAGCATTTGTGGCATCTGCCACCAGCTACGTTCTCGGGCGGCGAGCAGCAGCGCGTGAACATTGCCCACGGAATGATTACTAGCCCGGCCGTATTGCTGCTGGACGAGCCTACCGCCTCACTGGATGCCGACAACCGGCGTGTCGTGGTGGAGCTGATCCACGCCGCCCGAGCCAGTGGCAGTGCGATCGTAGGCATCTTTCATGACGACGAAGTGCGTGAGGCGGTCGCGACCCGCAGCTTTGATGTTGAACAGCACCGCACCCCCCTTTGACCATTGAGGAATCTGATCCATGAACGAGCAAACCATCCGCAACGCCCGGGTTGTGACCGCTGACGAAGAATTCATTGGCTGCGTGCACCTGCAGGACGGCATCATTCGCTCCGTTGACCGGGGCGACACGACCGTTGCAGGCGCCCAGGATTGGGCTGGTGATTGGCTGATGCCCGGCCTGGTCGAGTTGCACACCGACAACCTGGAAAAGCATCTGGTGCCGCGCCCCGGTGTGCTCTGGAATGCCCACTCTGCCATGACGGTGCATGACGCACAGTGCGCGGCAGCCGGCATCACCACCGTGCTGGATTCGGTTGTGATTGGCGACCTGGACGAGGGCGGCGCCCGCTGCCAGACCCAGCACACTTCGATTGCGGCTTTGCACCAGTGCCGTGACGAAGGGCTGATGCGCGTAGACCATTGGCTGCACCTGCGCTGCGAGGTGTCTGCGCCGGACATTCTGGAAGTTTTTCACCAATACACAGACGACCCATTGCTCAGACTCGTGAGCGTCATGGACCATACGCCGGGGCAACGGCAATGGCGCGACCTCACGGCCTACCGGCGATACTCCGAGCGCAACGGGCGTTACAGCGAGGCAGAATTTGACGCGATGATTGCGCAGCGCAAGGCCGACCAGCAGGCCTATGCGTTGCCACACCGCCAAGTGATTGTCAAAGCCTGCGCCGAGCGTGCCATACCGCTGGCCAGCCATGACGACACGCTGCTCACCGATGTAGAACTGGCCATTTCGGAGGGCGTTGGAATGTCCGAATTTCCAACCACCGTGGCAGCGGCCCAGGCCGGACGGGAGGCGGGTATGGCCATCATCATGGGCGGCCCGAACATGGTCAAAGGGGGGTCGCATTCGGGCAATGTGTCCGCGGCGGAGTTGGCGCAGTTCGACTTGCTCGACATCTTTTCGTCCGACTATGTGCCCAGCAGCCTGTTGCTGGCCACCTTCATGTTGGGCGGCATGGCGAATTGGTCACTTCCGAAGGCGGTGCGCACCGTCACCCGCAATCCCGCGCGGGCCATTGGCATGACAGACCGTGGCGAGATTGCGGTGGGTCAACGCGCCGATATGGTGCGCGTGCGCATGAACCGCGTGGGCATGCCAACGGTACTGGAGACCTGGTTGCTCGGCAACCGTGCGTATTGAGGCCATGTCCATGAACCACGTCCATATCGCGCAACACAATCTGCCGTTACCGGTACGGTTGGGGGTTGAACCGTCACTGGCGCCCAGCAGCGTGGTGCGCGACTGTCGCTTTGGCCGCTACACGCAGGTGGGCGAACACGTGCGCATGGAGGATTCCCTGCTGGACGACTACTCCTACGTCCAGCCCCATTGCGACCTGATGTCGACTGACATTGGAAAATTTTCCAACATCGCCGGCATGGTGCGCATCAATCCCGGCTTTCACCCGATGGAGCACCCCAGTCTGCACCACTTCACGTACCGCCCAACGCTGTACGGCATGGCCGAGCAGGACGATGCGGAATTCTTTCAGTGGCGCAGGCGCCAGCGCGTGGTCATTGGCCATGACACCTGGATCGGCCATGGCGCGGTCATCATGCCGGGCGTGCACGTTGGCAACGGCGCGGTGGTTGGCAGCAATGCGGTGGTGACCAAAGATGTACCGGCTTATGCCATCGTCGGTGGCGTTGCCGCCAAAGTGATTCGCCAACGCTTTCCACGGGATATCGCGCTGGCCATTGAATCCACGGCATGGTGGGACTGGGATCACGACACCCTGACTGAGCGCCGTGAGGAGTTTCGCGATCTGCGGCGTTTTCTTGCCAAATACGCGCCTTAGTGGATGGAGGCGTCGGACGCCAGCTCTACCCGGTTGCGTCCTGCTTCTTTGGCCCGGTAGAGTGCAACATCGGATCGGTCGATCACGGTCTTGACGGAGGTGTCGGCTGCCAAAACA
>CAINUX010000079.1 GCA_903853895.1 uncultured beta proteobacterium
GACAGGTTTCCCCGTGAACGCGCCTAGTCGTGCTGCCACTCGCTCGCGAATCGGGGCAGATCCACGGTACTCGGTGTAAGCCTGTTGCGCCCCGCGTGCAAAACCATCGTTCCAAACCTCAGACGAGCCCGGTGTCGGTGGGAACGCATCCACGTCTCCGTGCGAGAAATCTACAGGGATTCCTCCAAGTATGGCGCCACGCATAATATTTGCGATATCACCGTCTTTTTGTCTAACTTCCTGACCTGGCGCATGATCTGTCGCGAGCGCTTTAAACTTCTCGTTAATAGTGTTCATTGGTAGTTCCTTATTGTTTTGCCACGATGGAGCCCGAACTGGCATCCACATAGACCCAGGACCCGCTGCGGGTCGATTCAAGCACTGCGTCCAGTACCGCTTGCGCACTGGCGCCGTCCTGCAAAGAAGGCGCAGGCGTAAGACGGCCCTCGATAACTGCGATGAACTGTTGCACCATCGGACAAATCGTTGTCTGTCCAGTGACTTCCAGCCGCTCTGTGGACAGCACCAAACTTCCGGCTTTAGCAGGAATAGCCACCGCCTCGAACATGCCAGAACCGCTGGCGACGCGTAATTCGCCAATATGCCAATCGGCGCCAGTGCGGGTCTGGCGCATCGCCAAGGCACCCTGTTCCCCATAGACTTCCAAACTATGTTCGTTCAGGCCACGAGCGACTCGGCTCACTGTGATGGCGACACTGACCCCTGACTTTAGTTCTGCAATAACATGGCTGAAGTCTTCTGCATCCGCTGGCCGTGTGTTATCTGGCACAGTGCGCCCGGTATGGGCCGTCGCGCTAGACGCCATCACCTTATCCACAGCGCCAAAAAGCCATTGCACCAGATCAATTAGGTGCACACCCAGATCGCCCAAAGCGCCATAACCAGCCTGACTGCGATCCATGCGCCAGGTGGGGACCGAACTAGCATCAACCAAAGCCGGATTGAACCAGCGCGCATTGACGTGGAAGACTCGACCAAGGTGGCCGGCGTCGACCATCTGCTTCATACTTTGCATCGCTGGTGCAAAACGCCAATTGAAACTGGTAATGGCCAAGGAGGGTGCTGCATCAGCCGCTGCAATCATGGCTTGGGCTTCAGCACTGCTGGTCGCTAGTGGCTTCTCACACACTACGTGGCAACCGACTGCCATCGCTGCTTTTAATATCGGTAGGTGTAGAACCGGTGGGGTGGCGATGACCACGATGTCCGGTCGCGCCTGATCCAGCATGTCTTGCCAATGACCAAACACATGTGGCACCTGGTACTGCTGCGCCAGCTTGGCCGCAGCCACTGTGTCACGCTGGCACAGCGCCAACACCTTGACGCCGGCGGCTTGAAATCCGGCGATATGGGCTCGGCCGTAGCCGAGTCCGATAATACCGACGGTCAGTTGTTTCGTTGTCATGGTGCGGCTACCGTGATGCCATGCTTTGTACAGGCTTGGCGCAGTGTTGTTGCGAACTTCAGAGCACCAGGTTGATCACCATGCAGGCATACCGTGCCGGCTGATACCGCAATCGGCTTTCCAGCATAGCTTTGCACCTGCCCGCGCTGAACCATCTCAATGACCCGCGCTACTGCGAAAGTCTCATCCTCGATCATGGCGCCAGTAAGTGAGCGGGGCCGCAAGGTGCCGTTGTCCTCGTAGGCACGGTCAGCGAACACTTCCTGAACGACACCCAGACCGAGTTGCTGGGCCGCCGCCACCATCTTGCTGCCAGCTAGTGCGTACAACAGGACGCGGCCACCTAGGTCTTTCACAGCCCTAACCATGGCAATGGACAGTCCCTCGTCCGTGGCCGCCATGTTGTAAAGGGCGCCATGGCACTTGACATGGTGCAAAGGCACACCAGCAGCGTGGGCAAAGGCCGCCACAGCACCGGCCTGGTAAAGCACCAGGTCGTACATCTCTTGAGCAGTAATTTGCATCGTGCGTCGACCGAAGCCCACGAGGTCTGGTAGCGATGGGTGAGCCCCCACAGCGACCTTTGCCTGTACCGCGAGCGCTACGGTCTTGCGAATCGTTGCAGGGTCGCCGCCGTGAAAGCCGCATGCGATATTGGCCGATGTGATGAGCGGCATCACTGCTGAGTCGTTGCCTATAGTCCAGGCGCCGAAGCTCTCGCCCATGTCGCAATTGATATCCAAGGTGTGTTGCGTCATGAAAATCTCTCCATCAGTGCCCCGCAGTGGGCAATTTGTACTTGAGCCGGATCGCCTGCATCGCCAAATGCAAAGCCTGGTGTTCCGCCTGCGCCAGTTTCCGTGCGTCGGCCA
>CAINUX010000080.1 GCA_903853895.1 uncultured beta proteobacterium
CGCGACAGGCGCGCAGCCTTGATTTTGGCCAAGGCTACGGACGCGATAGGCAGCAAGCAAGCCGCCAAAACACACCATTTGGCAATCGTCATGCTATTTCGCCAGCAGGCCGCCCAGCATGCCCATCAGGTCGCCCGAATTGCCCAAGCCTGCGGCCGGGGCTTGCCCGTTTGGCGTGAACTTGTCAACAATACCAGGCAGGAGCCGGGACAACTGCTGCGCCAGATCGCCAGGGTTCAGGCCCGTTTGCTGCGCCATGCCCGCCATGGCGTCGCCCCCCAAAACCTGGGTCAACTGGTCGCCAGAAACCGGCTGATTGGCACCTGAACCCACCCATGATCCGATCACATCACCCAAGCCTGCTTGTTGAAACTTTCCCACCAAGCCACCCAAGCCCCCTTGCGCACCGTCATTACTCAGCATGCCAGCAATAGCGTTCATCATTTGCGGGTTGTTGGCGACCATCGCAATGATGCCGCCCAAGCCCTCACCCTGGTGCGCCTGCTGACCCTGAGCACCCATAACGGCGCCTAAAACGTTGTCCAGTAATCCCATGCGTATGCTCCTGCTTGAAGTGGATAAAACAGCGGCCATCATAGAAGATAGCCGAGGCACGACACTGACACCGGCGCGCGCAATTCCTGAATGACCTGCACAAGCCCACCAACCCTAGCGATGGCGGGTGTACATATCGCGCACGTAGCGCAAGGCAGGCCGCTGTGCCCAGGCTTGCATCACCTTGGAGACGTTCGGCGGAAACACCACGGCGCTAACCACCGGGTGCTCTTTGGGTCCGGCCAGCGGTGCCAGCAGGCTGGCAGCAGTCAGGTCGACCCGGCTCCAGCGGTTGCCCGTCAGGTAGGGGCGACCATCGGCCAGCAGTCCCTCCAGCCACGCCAGCTCACCCTCCAAAATGGCTTGCGACTGCAGCCCTTGCGCGGGCCCCAGGTCCATACCCTTGAGCATCATGGGCACGATACGCGGCCAAGCTATCGTTACCGCCATGCGCTGCCATAGCGGCAACCCGTTGGAGAAAATGGGTCGCACCGAAGCCGGTGCGTTGGTGAGCGCGTCGGAATAGTAAAAGCGCCGCACATGCACGCCAATGACGTCATCAAGCCGCTGCTCCAGTGCACGCCCCATGGCGGGGTCGTCTGTAGCCAGGGTTTCGGGTCGGGCCCGTTGCCTTGAAGCGGGCTGTGCTTCGCACCAGTCGATGATTGCGGACGACCCCGCAATCACTCCTTCACCGGTCTGCAAAAAAGGCACCGAGCCGCGTGCGGCGCCGAGCCTCCTGGCAATGCTGCGGTGCTGACCCAGCATCACATGCCGCACCTCGTGGGCAATGCCAAAGTAGTCCAACGCCCAGCGCGCCTTTTCGCAGTAGTGCGAAATGTTGAAGATATATAGAACGGGTTTTTGCATAGCGCACGATCGTCTCAGGGACGCTCTGAGAAGGGGTTGGCTTTACGCCAACGCCAACAGGATGGCCGTGGCGCTTAGTCCAGCATGTCGGCAGGAATGTTGCCGCCATTGGCTGCCAGCTTTTGCAACACGGTCTTGTGTAGCCACATGTTCATTTGCGCGGAGTCGCCCATTTTTTCTGCGGGGCAGCCCAGCTCGGTGGCCAGCTCCTTGCGCACGGTGATGCTGCTGTCCATGCCCAGAAGCTTCATCAAATCGACGATCGAGGTCTTCCAGTTCAGTTTTTCGGCGTGCGCTGCGGCCAACGCTGCCATTTTTGCCATCACATCCACTTCGCTCATGGCCACCGGTGCTGATGCAGCAGCAGGGGCTGGCGGCGCTGCGACGGCGCCGGTGGTGTCGGCGGCGGGCGCAGCGGCTGCTTCCGGCTTTTTGTCGCCGAAACCGAGTTTGGAGAGGATGCTGCTGAAAATGCTCATGGTTCAGTCCTTGGTATTTGGTATTCACACCCAGCGGCTCAATACGGCACGCAGCAGGCGCGAGAGTCATGCTAACCGCTGAATTTGACGCCGCTTTCCTCTGCGGCCAAAGATCATGCAGATTGCGCCACATGGGCACGCGTCCATCCGCCATTTGGCGTATGGAACCCAAACGCGGGGCACGAATATTGCCTAATAATGCCCTAACCACGCCAACCTGACTGAGCCCCATGGAACTCACACCCCGCGAAAAAGACAAACTGTTGCTCTTCACGGCCGCCCTGCTGGCCGAGCGGCGCAAAGCCCGTGGCCTGAAGCTCAACTACCCTGAGGCCATGGCACTGATCAGCGCTGCCGTCATGGAGGGTGCACGCGACGGCAAGACAGTCGCCCAGCTGATGAGTGAGGGCCGCGCCGTGCTGACCCGCGCCGACGTCATGGACGGCATTGCCGAGATGATTCCCGACATCCAGGTGGAAGCCACCTTTCCCGATGGCACGAAATTGGTCACCGTTCACCAGCCGATCGTATGAACACCCCCTCATTTTTTGGAGCCACCATGCGCAGTCAATTCCAAAACGCTACTATTGTGATAGCAACTTACGCAGTATCCACGTGGGCTAGCACCGCATTTTCCCATGATGGCCATGGCCTGGCGGGCACCCACTGGCATGCCACCGATGTGTGGGGCTTTGTAGTGGTGGGCGGCCTCGCTGCTACGGCCGTCTGGCTTTCGCACAAAGGCAAGTGAGGCGGCCATGATCCCCGGAGAAATCTTCACAGACGATGGCGAGCACGCCCTCAACACCGGCCGGCGCACGCTGACACTGGTCGTTCAGAACACGGCGGATCGCCCCATCCAGGTGGGCTCGCACTACCACTTTGCCGAGACCAATGGCGCACTGGGCTTTGACCGGGCGGCCGCACAGGGCATGCGGCTGAACATCGCATCCGGCTCGGCCGTGCGCTTTGAGCCGGGTCAGCAGCG
>CAINUX010000081.1 GCA_903853895.1 uncultured beta proteobacterium
ATTTTCGGAACCACTCCTTAAGGAAAAACTGGCCCTAGCCCTCGTTAAACCTGCACAAATAGCTACTATTTCGATAGCAAGCGTGCCCGCCCAGACGATTGCCCAGCGGCCCGATGTGTTCAGCGCCGAGCGCGATGTCATGGTTGCCAGCGCCCAGGTCGGCGCCGCCAAAGCCCAGCGTCTGCCGCGCCTGAGCTTGGGCGGCACGATTGCCGGCACGCGCCTGACCACCAACGGGGTCGACCAGGACGGCACCACCTGGTCCTTTGGCCCGTTGGCGGTCAGCCTGCCGATCTTTGATGGTGGAATGCGGGCAGCAGCGGTCACGTCGGCCGAGGCCAACTACCAGACCGTGGTAACCGTCTACCGCGCCAGGGTCCGCCAGGCCGTGCGCGAGGTGGAAGAGGCACTGGTCAACCTGCACAGCACGGACGCCCGCACACCAGACGCCAGGGTCTCCACCCAGGGCTACGCTGAGTCGCTGGCCGCCACCCAGGCCCGCTTTGGCCAGGGCCTGTCCAGCCTGGTGGAGCTGGAAGACGCCCGGCGCAATGCGCTGGCCTCCGAGTCGGCCCAGCTCAACTTGACCCTGGAACGCAACCGGGCCTGGGTATCCCTGTACCGCGCGCTGGGTGGCGGCTTTGAGCCCCAGGCGCCAACCGCCACCGCTGCGAACTGACCCACCCCGCACCCCAAAAGTTACTCCCCCATTTATTGATGCGACGCGACACCACCATGAATCTCCAATCAACATCCTCCTTTGCCACTAAGCTCACCAGCAAGCTAGCCGTGAAACCGCTGACTCTGGCTCTGGCAATAGCCAGCGTTGTCAGCCTGGCGAGCCTCGGCCTGTGGGCGAATCGCAGCCACGCGGCCGATGCCGTCAAACCCGGCGTCACCAAGCCCGCGTTGACGGTCGCCCTGACGCAGCCCAAGAACAGCATGCTGGCCATCAAGCTCGCCGCCAACGGCAGCGTGGCCGCCTGGCAGGAAGCCAGTGTCGGCGCCGAAGCCAACGGACTGCGCGTGGCCGAGCTGCATGCCGCCGTGGGTGACACCGTCAAGCGCGGCCAGCTACTGGCCAGCTTTGCGGCCGAGAGCGTGCAGGCCGATGTGGCCCTGGCGCGCGCCGCCGTGGCCGAGGCCCAGGCCAATGCCGCCGAGGCCGCCGCCAACGCTGACCGCGCCCGCGCCGTGCAGGGCAGCGGCGCCATCAGCGCCCAGCAGGTCAACCAGTACCTGACTCAAGAGCAAACCGGCAAGGCACGTGTGGCGTCGGCCCAGGCACAACTGGATTCGCAACTGCTGCGCCTGAAGAACACCCAACTGCTGGCACCCGACAGCGGCATCATTTCGGCCCGAACCACCACCGTGGGCTCGGTGGTGGGCGCCGGCACCGAAATGTTCAAGCTGATCCGCCAGGGCCGGCTGGAGTGGCGTGGAGAGGTCACCTCCAACGAGATCGGCCGCATCACCCCCGGCACGGCCGTGCTGGTGACCGCCCCCGGCGGAGCGCAGATGAAGGGCAAGGTCCGCAGCTTGGCACCCACCGTGGATGCCGCGACCCGCAATGGGCTGGTGTATGTGGACCTGCAAAACACCGCCAACGAATTTCCCGCCGGGCCGCCCCAAGGGCTCTCGAAGAGCGGCGAAGCCAAATTGGTCCCCTCGGGGGGCAGCGCAGCACGCGCAGCGGCAAGCGTGGGGGCAAATTTCAAGCCAGGCATGTACGCACGGGGTGAATTCGAGCTGGGAAGTTCGGGCGCACTGACCGTGCCGCAAACCGCGGTGGTCGTGCGTGACGGCTTCAGCTATGTATTGCGCATCAGTGCCGACAACCGTGTCAGTCAGCTCAAGGTGCAGACTGGCCGCGTGGTGGGCGACCAGATCGAAATCCAGAGCGGCGTGAAGCCTGAGGACAAGCTGGTGGCCAGCGGCGGCAGCTTCCTCGCCGAGGGCGACCTGGTGCGCATCGTGGAGGCCGCCAAGGCCGAAGCCTCTATGCCAAATGCAGCTCCAGCCCCCGCAAAACCTGCACAAGCTGCTAGCAAATAAGGAGCAATCCAAATGAATGTCTCCGCTTGGTCCATAAAAAACCCGATTCCCGCGGTCATGCTGTTTGTGCTTCTGACGCTGGCCGGACTGATGTCCTTCAACGCCATGAAGGTACAGCAGTTCCCTGACCTGGAACTCCCCACGGTCACCGTGTCGGCCAGCCTGCCCGGTGCCGCACCGGCCCAGCTGGAAACCGAAGTCGCCCGCAAGCTGGAAAACGCCATTGCGCCGCTGCAGGGCCTGAAAAACATCTACACCAATGTGCAAGATGGCAGCGTCAGCGTGACGGCCGAGTTCCGCCTGGAGAAGCCCACACAGGAAGCCGTAGACGATGTGCGCAGTGCCGTGCAGCAGGTGCGCAGCGATTTGCCCGGCGATTTGCGTGACCCCATCGTCAGCAAGATGAACCTGTCGGGGGCGCCGATCCTGGCCTTCACCATCCGCTCGGGCAGCCTGGACGACGAGGCCCTGAGCTGGTTTGTCGACAACACCATCTCGCGCGCGCTGTTGGGTGTGCGCGGCGTGGGCTCGGTCGCCCGCGTGGGCGGCGTGACCCGCGAGGTGCAGGTGGCGCTGGACCCGATCAAGCTGCAAAGCCTGGGTGCAACGGCAGCCGACATCTCGCGCCAGCTCAGACTGGTGCAGACCGAGAGCGCCGGTGGCCGCGCCGACCTGGGCGGCTCCGAGCAACCCATGCGCACATTGGCCACTGTGGCCACGGTTGAGGAACTGTCCCGCCTGGAACTGACACTCAGCAATGGCAAACGCGTGCGCCTGAATGAGATCGCCACGGTCAAGGACACCGTGGCCGAGCAGCGCAGTTTTGCCACGCTGAACGGCAAGTCGGTGGTGGGCTTCGAGATCACCCGCAGCAAGGGGGCCAGCGAAGTGGAAGTAGGCGCTGCCGTGCAAAAAGCGCTGGCCGACCTCAAGCTGCAGCACCCCGATATGGAGCTGACGCAGGCTTTTGACTTTGTGACGCCGGTGCAGGAGGAGTTCGACGCCTCCATGACCATGCTGTACGAAGGTGCGGTTCTGGCGGTCATCGTGGTCTGGTTCTTTCTGCGCAACTGGCGTGCCACGCTGGTGTCGGCGGTGGCGCTGCCGCTGTCGGCCATTCCGGCCTTCATCGGCATGCACTACATGGGGTTCACCACCAACATCGTGACGCTATTGGCGCTCTCGCTGGTCATCGGTATCCTGGTCGACGACGCCATCGTGGAGGTTGAAAACATCGAGCGCCACCTGCGCATGGGCAAGACGCCCTACCAGGCGGCCATGGAAGCGGCGGATGAAATCGGCCTGGCCGTGATCGCCACCACCTTCGCGCTGATTGCCGTGTTCCTGCCCACCGCCTTCATGAGCGGCGTGGTGGGCAAGTTCTTCAAGCAGTTTGGCTGGACCGCCGTGTTCGCCGTGTTTGCCTCGTTGGTGGTCGCCCGTGTGTTGACACCCATGATGGCGGCGTATGTGATGAAGCCCTCCACCCACGTGCACGAAGAGCCGGTGTGGATGCCGCTGTACCTGAGAATCACGCGCTGGACGCTGAGTCACCGCTGGATCACGATGTTTTCCGCGATAGGCTTCTTCATCGGTTCGCTGTTTCTGGTGCCCTTGATCCCCAGCGGCTTCATTCCACCGGACGACAACTCCCAGACCCAGGTCTACCTGGAGCTGTCCCCTGGCACCACACTGGCCCAAACGCGTGCGGCGGCCGAGCAGGCCCGTACCCTGATTGGCAAGGTGCCCCACGTGAAGAGCGTCTACACCACCGCTGGCGGCGGCTCCGTGGGATCAGACCCGTTCCAGGGTGGCGCCAGCACCGAAGTGCGCAAGGCCACGCTGACCGTGCTGCTGGACGAACGCGGTGCACGCCCGGTCAAACAGGTGATCGAGAGCCAGATGCGCACCGCGCTGGCCGAGCTGCCGGGCGCCCGCTTCAAGGTCGGCCTGGGTGGCTCGGGCGAGAAATACCAGCTGGCGCTCAAGGGCGAAGACCCGCTGGCTTTGACCCAGGCCGCGGCGGCCATCGAGAAGGATTTGCGCAAGATTCCCGGCCTGGGCAACATTTCATCGAGTGCCAGTCTGACGCGCGCCGAAGTGGCAATCCACCCGGACTTTGCGCGGGCAGCCGACCTTGGCGTGACCAGCGCTGCGATTGCCGAAACCCTGCGCATCGCCACCGTGGGCGATTACGAGTCCGCGTTGGCCAAGCTCAACCTGAGCCAGCGCCAGGTGCCCATCGTGGTCAAGCTGGCCACCGATGCGCGCCAGGATCTGGAATTGCTGGGGCGCCTGATGGTGCCCGGCGTCAAGGGCCCGGTGATGCTGAGCCAGGTGGCCTCGTTTGAAATGTCCAGCGGGCCCGCGATGATCAGCCGCCTGAACCGGGTGCGCAATGTGAACTTCGAGGTGGAGTTGTCGGGCGTGCCCCTGGGAGACGTCACCGCCGCGGTGGCCAAGTTTCCCAGCATTCAGAACCTGCCGGCGGGTGTGCAGCAGCTGGAAATTGGCGACGCCGAAGTGCAGGCCGAGATGATTGCAGGCTTCAGTATGGCCATGCTGACCGGCGTGCTGTGCATCTATATCGTGCTGGTGCTGCTGTTCAAGGACTTTTTGCACCCGATCTCGATTTTGCCGGCGGTCATCCTGTCCTTTGGTGGCGCCTTCATCGGCTTGCTGGTCAGCGGCAAGATGCTGTCCATGCCGTCCTTCATTGGCCTGGTGATGCTGATTGGCGTATCGACCAAGAACTCGATTCTGCTGGTGGACTACGCCATCATGGCCCGCCGTGACTTTGGTATGAACCGCTTTGACGCGCTGATAGACGCCTGCCACAAACGGGCCCGCCCCATCATCATGACCACCATTGCCATGGTGGCCGGCATGCTGCCGTTGGTGATCGGCCTGGGCAGTGCAGACAACAGTTTCCGCGCCCCCATGGCGGCGGCGGTGATTGGCGGCCTTATAACGTCCACCATCCTGAGCCTGTTGGTAACACCGAGCTTCTTCTCCATCGTGGATGACATCGAACACTTTGTGGGGATTGCCAAGCGCAAGCTGTTGCGGCAGACGCAGACGCAGAGTCTGCAGGTGTCACCCGTGGCAACCCCGGAGTCGCCTTAGCCCCGCGCTCCGGTTTTTCGGCCAGTCGCGTACACTGACCGGCACGAACCAGCAGATACTTTGACCGGAGTAGCGGATGTTTGATTTTCTAGGCCGCGGCAAGCACAAGACCGATAAATCGTCGACCGATGACGGGCCCCCAACTTTGCCCCAGACGGTGCAGCTCAGTCCCACCCAGATTGACATGGTGCGCATGACGCTGCTGGACGTTCTGAGGATCCACGGGATTGCAGGAACCTGGATCACCGTCGAGGTGATTCCAATGCAGATTCCGGGTCAGGGCGAAGCCTTGTTGCTGCAACTGGAAGTCAAGCACTGGCACGATGCGCTGGTATTGCATGCCCCGGCCTTCCAGGAAGCCATGCTGGACGGTCTGCACCGCTTTGACTCAAACGCCGACCACACGCGCTACCTGTTTACCTGGAAGTTTTCGCCCGACTGCGGCTGTCCGCATGTGCATTTGCCCAAGGGCGATTTCTGGCGTACCAGCGAACGTGCAGTGCTGGCTCCCACTGCCGCACCACCCAACGACGCTGCGCCGCCCCCCGCAGCTGCAACACCGACACCATCGGCAACACCAACGTCGTCGGCATCACCGCCACCTGCGGCCCCGAGTAAGTCCCATGTGGATTTGCCCATGGAAGACGACGATGATGACCACGGGTTTGCACCCACGCAGATTCACGACGGGCGCTGAGCGCCAACCACTTCATTCGCGGTGCGAAACGCCTCCACGGCGGCTGGCACGCCGCAATAGATGGTGGCGTGCAGCAGCACTTCCTGAATCTCCTCCACGGTGGCGCCGTTATTGAGCGCGCCGCGCACATGGCCCTTGAGTTCGTGCTGTTTGCCCAGGGCCGTGAGCATGGCCACGGTGACCAGGCTACGGGTTTTCAGGTCCAGCCCCGGGCGCTGCCACACATCGCCCCACGCCGCGCGCGTAATGTGCTCCTGAATCGGTTGCGTGAACGGTGTGGCATTGGCAAAGGCGGCGGTGACGAAATCGTCACCCATTACGGCTTTCCGGGTGGCGAGACCTTGTTCGAACGGTGTGGTCATGGTGTTTGCGAGGGGTTGAGTACAGCCACAAGGATAATGCCTTCACCCCCATCACAGGAGACCGCCCATGACCCGCTACCCCCTGCCCGACATCAACACCCTGCCCGCCGACATCCAGGCCAAGATCCTGAAGGTACAAGAGAAGTCAGGCTTTGTGCCGAATGTGTTCCTGGCGCTTGCGCGCCGCCCGGCCGAGTGGCGCGCCTTTTTTGCCTACCATGACGCGCTGATGTTGCGCGAAGGCTCGGGCCTGACCAAGGGCGACCGCGAGATGATCGTCACCACCACCAGTGCGGCCAACAACTGCCTGTACTGCGTGGTGGCGCATGGCGCCATCCTGCGCATCTACGAGAAGAAACCCCTGGTGGCCGACCAGGTGGCCGTGAACTACCGCAAGGCCGACATCACGCCACGCCAGCGCGCCATGCTGGACTTTGCGATGAAGGTCTGCCTGCAGTCCGCCGAACTCGAAGAGAGCGACTTCGCGGCCCTGCACGTGCACGGCTTCACTGACGAAGACATCTGGGACATTGGCGCCATCACCGCCTTCTTTGGCCTGTCCAACCGCATGGCCAATATGTCGGGCATGCTGCCCAACCCCGAGTTCTATCTGATGGGCCGCATGCCCAAGCAGAAGTAGGCGCCGGTGGCGATGCTAGTCACCCGCTTGCTCGCCCGATCGGCGTTGGCTGCCCCGGCTTGGAACGTCCGAGCCTGTTTCAACGCGCTGACCCTTGCCGCCGCACTGGCGCTGGCTGCCTGTGCGACGCCCACGCAGCCGCACGTGCCTGCCACCACCGGCCGGGCAAACGTGGCCTCGCCACTGGCGCCCGAAGGCGCCAGTGGCTTCACCGACAAGCCCGGCTGGACCACCAAAAGCTATGCCGTAGCCGCCGCCAACCCCCTGGCCACAGAGGCTGGCGTGCAGATGCTGCAAGCCGGAGGCAGCGCAGTGGACGCGGCCATCGCCGTGCAGATGGTGCTGGCCTTGGTGGAGCCGCAGTCCAGCGGCCTGGGTGGTGGTGCCTTCCTGCTGCACTTTGACGGCCAGCGCATCCAGGCTTTTGACGGCCGCGAAACCGCGCCGGCGGGTGCCACGCCCACGCTGCTGTTGGGGCCGAATGGCAAACCTGTGCCCTTCATGGACGCCGTGGTGGGTGGGCGCTCGGTCGGCGTTCCAGGCGCAGTGCGCATGCTGGCGCTGGCCCACCAGCAGCATGGTCGCCTGCCCTGGGCGCGGCTGTTTGCCCCCGCCATTGCGCTGGCCACGCAAGGCTTTGCAGTGAGTCCGCGCATGGCCACCATGCTGGCCCGTGAAACCGCCCTGAAGCGCAACCCGGTGGCGCTGGCCTATTTCTACGATCCGCAGGGCCGGTCCTGGCCCACGGGCCACTGGTTGCGCAACCCAGAGTTGGCGGCGGTGTTGCAGCGCATCGCCACCGACGGGCCCGACGCGCTCATGACAGGACCTGTAGCCAGCGCCATCACCGACTCGGTGCAACAGCACCCAACCAACCCCGGTACTTTGTCGGCTCAAGACCTTGCTACTTACCAGGCCGTGGTGCGCGAGCCCCTGTGTTTTGACTACGCCGTCCCAGGCCTTTCGGCACCCCCCGCCACAGCCCGCTCCGACCACACCGGCCGCACCGGCCGCACCTACCGCATCTGCGGCATGCCACCACCCAGTTCCGGCACGATTGCCATCGGTCAAATTCTGGGATTGCTCAACCACACCGCGGCGACCACACAGCCCTTGGCGAGCGGCACGCCCTCGGCCGACTGGCTGCACCGTTACACCGAGGCCGCCCGCCTGGCCTTTGCCGACCGCGCCCAGTTTGTCGCCGACCCGGCTTTTGTCGAGGCACCGGCTGGCGACTGGAACAGCCTGCTGGCGCCAGATTATCTGGCCCGCCGCTCCAGGCTGATCGACACCAGCCCCACCGGCAAAAGCATGAAAGACGCGCCCACTGGCAAGCCCGGTGACCGCGCACTGGCCTATGCGCCCATGCCCGACCAGCCGGAGTACGGCACCTCGCACATCTCGGTCGTGGATGCCCGGGGCAACGCGCTGGCCATGACCTCCTCCATTGAGGACGGATGGGGATCGCGGCTGATGGTCAACCGGGGCATTGGGCTGTCCGGCGGTTTTTTGCTCAACAACCAGATGACGGACTTCAGCTTCAGCCCCGCCGACGCCGATGGCCGCCCCGTTGCCAACCGTGTGCAGCCCGGCAAGCGTCCACGATCCAGCATGGCGCCCACGCTGGTGTTTGACAAAGACACCGGGCGCCTGGTGGTGAGCACCGGCAGCCCTGGCGGCCCGTTCATCATCCACTTCACCGCAAAAACCCTCTACGGCGTGCTGAACGCGGGCCTGAACGCCCAGCAGGCTATCAACCTTCCTAACTTTGGATCGCTGGGCGGCCCCATCCTGCTGGAAGACCAGCGCTTTGACCGAGACACTGTTCAGGCCCTGCAGGCGCGCGGCCACACAGTTGTAGAAACGCCCATGCCCAGCGGCCTGCAGGCGATCCAGCGCACGGCAGACGGCTACTTTGGCGGGGCCGATCCGCGGCGTGAAGGTGTGGTGCTCGGGGATTGAACATTTTCTGCACGTCAAAACAGCCTCTAGCCCTCGCGAAACCTCATTGAGTAGCTACTATATCGATAGCGCACCGCATCCGCAGCCGATTTCTACGGTGGCATGCTTTCTACAATCCCTCCATGGCCATCCCGCAAACCTTCATCCAGGAACTCATCGCCCGCGCCGATGTAGTGGAGATCGTGGGCCGCTATGTGCAGCTCAAGAAGGGCGGCGCCAACTTCATGGGTCTGTGCCCCTTCCACGGCGAGAAGTCGCCGTCGTTTTCGGTCAGCCCGACCAAACAGTTCTACCACTGCTTTGGCTGCGGCAAGAACGGCAATGCGATCAGCTTCCTGATGGACCATGCAGGCATGACCTTTATCGAGGCGGTCAAAGACCTGGCCCAGCAGTATGGAATGCAGATCCCCGAGGACGAAGCCTCGCCCGAGGACCGCGCCCGTGCCCAGGAGCAGAAGCAAAAGCAGCACACGCTGACCGACGTGCTGGAGAAGGCTGGTGAGGCCTACCGCCGCGCATTGAAGGATTCACCCCGCGCCATCGCGTACTTCAAAGGTCGCGGTTTGTCGGGCGAGATCGCCAAGCAATTCGGCCTGGGCTACGCGCCCGAAGGCTGGCGCAGCCTGGCCAGCGTGTTCCCGCACTACGACGACCCACTCTTGGTGGAAAGCGGCCTTGTCATCACGAATACGGATGAGGGCAGCACCGAGGAAAAGCGCTACGACCGCTTTCGCGACCGGGTCATGTTCCCCATCCGCAATATCAAGGGCGAATGCATTGGCTTTGGCGGACGCGTGCTGGGCGATGACAAGCCCAAGTACCTGAATTCCCCCGAAACCCCGGTCTTTAGCAAGGGGCGTGAGTTGTATGGTCTGTTCGAGGCGCGCAATGCCTTGCGCGAACACGGCTATGTGCTGGTGACCGAAGGCTATATGGACGTGGTGGCCTTGGCGCAACTGGGCTTCCCCAATGCCGTGGCGACGCTGGGCACGGCCTGCACCGCCGAGCATGTGCACAAGCTGTTTCGCTTCACCGATTCGGTGGTGTTCAGTTTTGACGGCGACACCGCCGGCAAGCGCGCCGCGCGCAAGGCGCTGGACGCCGCCCTGCCCTACGCCAGCGACGTGCGTTCCATCAAATTCCTCTTTCTGCCCGACGAGCACGACCCCGACAGCTTTATCCGTGCCAACGGCCAGGAGGCGTTTGCACGCTACGTATCTGAAGCCACTCCGCTGAGCCGCTTCCTGGTGGAGGCGGCGCGCGAGGGCTGCGACATCCAGTCGGCCGAGGGTCGCGCCCATATGTCCAGCAATGCCAAGCCGTTGTGGAACTTGTTGCCCGACGGGGCCCTGAAACTGCAGTTGCTCAGCGAGATTGCCACGCAGGTGCAACTCTCAAGCCAGGAACTCGGGGCCTTGTGGTCCAACAGCAGCGCCAAGGCCACAGCCCCATCCGCCGCGCGGCACGGCAGTGATTGGCGGCCCGACGACTACGACGAACATGGTTCCGCGGCCAGCACCTGGGGCCGTTCGCGGGATGGGCAGGATCCGGACAGTTGGAAGGGCAAGGGGAAGGGAAAGTGGGAGGGCAAAGGCAAATGGGAGCGCGATCGCCCCTATCGTCCGCCGCTGCGCGGCCCGCTGGCCACCCGCGCCGACCACGCCACCCGGATCTTGCTGGGCCACACCGAGCTTTGGGAATCGCTGACGAATGAAGACCACGCCCTGTTGTGCGAGCTGCCAGCCCCCCACGGACCGCTGATCGCCTGGCTGGAGGCCCAGTTGCACGAACACGGACCGCTAGCCTGGGGCGCGTTGCGCGACGAGCTGCAAGGCCTGGGCCCGGAAGATCTGGCCTTGCGCCTGATGTCCGACCCCACCGTTTCCAGCGGAGCGAGCGAGGCAAACGGCGAGACCACGGGCGACACCGGCGCAGAGCTGCGTGACCTACTTAACCGCATGCTGGTGGAGCACATAGAAAAGCAGAAAAACTTGGCAATTGCCGCCGCTGCGAGCGACCCCACCGCCATTGCCCGTTACCGCGAACTGGACGAACGCTGGCGCCAACTCAAACAGGCCATCATTGGCCCCGCCTAAAAGCTTGCGACCAGCTCCCCTTATTTGCTGGTCTTGGGCAAGTACTTTTGCTTGAGCAACAGGTATTGGCCGTCGTTCTTGACCTTTTGCAGCGCAGCGTTGAGGCGCCTGGCCACTTCCGGGTCCGTGGCCAGATTCAAGCCGTACCAGTAGGACAGGCTCTCATCGAGCACCCACACGGCCTGGTAGTCGTCAGGGCTAAGTCCGGCATTTCTGGCGTTGTAAGCGGCCGCCCAATCCAGCGATACCAGCAAATCAAAGCGTTTGGCGACGAACTTCTTCATGTTCGATTCGTCATGCGGCCCCAGATCCAGCCCCGGGCCCAATACATCCTGCGGGCCATTGAGGACAAATCCCTGCTGGATGAGGCCCTTGGCAGCCGCGGACTCCCTGACAACACCAACCCGGTAGTTCCGCGCGTCGTCCAGTGTCTTGATGGAAATCTCCGCTCTTTCCACCAGCTTGTAGAGCAGGATGCGCCGCGCGCTGATCGGGCCCACCCATTGAAACAACGCCTCGCGCTCCGGGGTGCGGGCCATCGAATAGATCAGGGTGTTGCCCTGTCGCGTGACCAATTCATAGGCACGGGCCCAAGGCAATAGCTGCTTGCTGATGGTGATGCCAGATTCCCTGGCCATCAGGTCCAGCAATTCGCTGGAAAACCCGACAACCTTGCCATCCACTTCATAGTTCAGGGGCGGCAACGCCTCGGTCAACGCAGAAATCTCCACGGCCGCCGCTGGTAACGGTGCAAGCACGAACGCCAGCAAAGCCCCGATCCTGGCGCAGGCCTTGGAACCCAATCTGGAAAACGGGAAATGGGGCACATTGAACATGAATCGCATCCTTGTTGGGAATGTAATGCATCTATGCCATGGTCAAAGTCAATTGCCACAGGGCTTTGCGTCAATCACATCAGCTTGACGCAATCGTGGAAAAACGAAAATTTCGCGCTATACTACTCGGTTGTTTCGGCAAGAGCGACAGCAGCACCTCCGGGCCCGGCCAAGCGTTGACAACATATCAACCGGCCACCTTACCGCAAGGACTGCACTCCAAATGTTCGCCCTCCCATCTTGCCAATAGGAGATGTCGTTGCCCGTTATGGGTAATGCCAGACCCCGCCCAGCCAGTTGCTCTCGCACCACCAGCGGGGTAGACCGGCACCCGTTCTGTTCGCCCGTTTTTTTGATGACCTGAGGTTTTCGCATGCCCGCTCAAAAATCTGTCAAAGCTGTCCAGTCTCCGTCGAAGTCCGATAAGAAAGCCAAGCCCGTGCCCGCATCCAAGCCCCCCGTCACCAAATCAAAAGCCCAGCAGCTACAAGAAGCCGCGGACGCCTTGCTCGCTGCAGGCGCCACCGCCAAGAAAAAGCCCGGTCGTCCGCCTAAGGCCGCCTCCGCCGAATCCAGTGCGCCCGCCAAGACCGGCGCCAAGCGCGGCCGCAAGCCCAAGGCAGCGGCAGAGTCCTCGGGTGACGACATGGACATGTCGGACATTGAGGCCGATCTGGTTGGCGAACCCACAACGGTGACCACCGCTACGGGCGAAAAGGTCAAGCCCCTGCGCATGAAGATCAGCAAGGCGAAAGAACGCGCCTTGATGAAGGAATTTGGCCTGGACGAAACCGTCCTGTCCGAAGAAGACATCGCCAAACGCCGCCAGCGCCTCAAAACCCTGATCACATTGGGAAAGACACGAGGCTACCTGACCCACGGTGAAATCTCCGACCACCTGCCCGACAAGCTGGTCGATGCGGAGACGCTGGAAGTTGTGATCTCCATGTTGAATGACATGGGTGTGGCGGTTTATGAACAGACACCGGATGCGGAAACATTGCTGCTCAACAACAATGTGTCGACCGCGGCCACCGTCGAAGAGGCCGAAGAAGAAGCCGAAGCGGCTTTGTCCACGGTTGATAGCGAGTTTGGCCGCACCACGGACCCCGTGCGCATGTACATGCGCGAAATGGGCACCGTCGAGCTGCTGACCCGTGAAGGCGAAATTGAAATCGCCAAGCGCATCGAAGGCGGTCTGATGGCGATGATGGAGGCGATCAGTGCATCGCCCGCCACGATCGCCGAGATCTTGCGCCTGGGTGAAGACATCCGCGAAGGCAAGGTTGTCATTACGACCATCGTTGACGGATTTTTTAATCCCAATGAGGCCGACGACTATGTGGCCGAAGAAGACTTTGACGAGTTCGATGCGGATGATGACGACGATGGCAAGGGCGGCTCCAAGGCGCTGACCAAGAAGCTCGAAGAGCTGAAGAAAGAAGCCCTGTCCCGCTTTGACCGCCTGCGCGAGTTGTTCGAGAAAGTGCACAAGATCTACGACAAGGAAGGCTACGGCACGCCCCATTATGTGGCCGCGCAAAAGGCACTGAGCGAAGAGTTGATGTCCATCCGCTTCACGGCCAAGGCAATCGAAAAGCTGTGCGACATGGTGCGTGGTCAGGTCGATGACATCCGCAAGAAAGAACGTGAACTGCGCCGCATCATTGTGGACAAGTGCGGCTACCCGCAAGAAAACTTCATCGCCGACTTCAGCGGCCGCGACAAGAACGGCAACAAGGTTGCCAGCCAGTTGCTGAACCTGAAATGGATTGAAAAGCAAGCCGCTTCCGGCAAATCCTGGGCCGCAGTGATGGGCCGCAATATTCCGCCGGTGCAGGACCTTCAGCAAAAGCTGACCGACCTGCAAGCCAAGGTCGTGGTGCCGCTGGACCAGTTGAAAGATATCAACAAGCGCATGAATGCCGGCGAATACGCATCGCGCGCCGCCAAGAAGGAAATGATCGAGGCCAACCTGCGCCTGGTGATCTCCATCGCCAAGAAATACACCAACCGTGGTCTGCAGTTCCTGGACCTGATCCAGGAAGGCAATATCGGTTTGATGAAGGCAGTGGATAAGTTCGAATACCGTCGTGGCTACAAGTTCTCGACCTACGCCACCTGGTGGATTCGACAGGCCATTACCCGCTCCATCGCGGACCAGGCACGCACCATCCGCATCCCGGTGCACATGATCGAAACCATCAACAAGATGAATCGCATCAGCCGCCAGCATTTGCAGGAGTTCGGCTTCGAGCCCGATGCTTCTGTATTGGCCGAGCGCATGGAAATCCCGGAAGACAAGATCCGCAAGATCATGAAGATCGCCAAAGAGCCGATTTCGATGGAAACACCGATTGGTGACGATGACGACAGCCACCTGGGCGATTTCATCGAAGACGGTGCCAACACCGCGCCCATGGAAGCCGCTATGCAGGCCGGCCTGCGCGATGTCGTCAAGGATATTCTGGACAGCCTGACACCACGCGAAGCCAAGGTGCTGCGCATGCGTTTTGGTATCGAAATGACGAGCGACCACACGCTGGAAGAAGTGGGCAAACAGTTTGACGTGACGCGTGAGCGCATTCGCCAGATCGAAGCCAAAGCGCTGCGCAAGCTCAAGCACCCCAGCCGTTCCGACAAGCTGCGCAGCTTCACCGACAATTTGTGACCTACAAGCTCGCGGGGATCATGGGCTGGCCGGTGGCGCATTCGCGCTCACCGGTCATCCATAACCACTGGATTGCCCAGCATGGTCTGCAAGGTGCCTATGTGTTGCTACCGGTTCAACCGGAGCAACTGAAGACTGCCCTGCGTGCCCTGCCGGTACTGGGCTTTGCTGGGTGCAACTTGACCATTCCGCACAAAGTGGCGGCCATGGCCCTGGTGGACCATATCGAGCCGCTGGCGGCCCGCATAGGCGCGATCAACACCATCGTGGTGGAAGAAGACGGGACATTGACCGGGCGCAATACCGATGCGCTGGGCTTTACCCAGAGTCTGCGCGAAGCTCAGCCCGGCTGGCAGGCCAGTGCCGGTCCTATCACGGTGATTGGTGCGGGAGGCGGTGCGCGCGCGGTCCTGGCAGGCCTGATCGACGGCGGCGCCCGCGACATCCGTCTGACCAACCGCAGTTGGGCCAAAGCGCACGACATGGCACAGGAATTTGGAGCCCCGGTTCGGGCGGTAGCCTGGGAAGACCGTCACGACACGCTGGATGATCTGGCGCTGTTGGTCAACACCACCAACCAGGGCATGCACGGTCAGCCCGCGCTGGATCTGTCGCTGGAGCGGCTACGCCCGCAAGCGCTGGTGTCGGACATTGTGTACGTGCCTCTGGAGACGCCCTTGCTGGCCGCTGCCCGCCAACGCGGCAACGCAACAGTCAACGGGCTGGGAATGCTGGTGCACCAGGCCCGAGCAGCGTTTGAGGCCTGGTTTGGCGTCAGCCCCGGTGTCACACCGGAACTATTGGCCAAGCTGGCGGCAACGTTTTAAACTTAGCGCGCTGATTTGTTGGACCTCTCCAACACGAATCCAAAGGCGAATTGCAACACCTCCTCCATCGACAACTCGATCGCATGGCGCTCATGCTCTGTCAAGTAGAACATTAGATCCACGTCATGGCGCACATAGCGTGCCGGGAGCCGGTTCAGCGCCACGCAAGCCACGTCGCCCAGCATGTCGGGGGTGAATTCTGGATGCGCCTCGGCGCGGCGCGCAACTTCCTCGAAGACCAAGCGTTCGTAATAGTTGTGAACCTGCTCAAAATTAAACACCATGAAAATCTCCAAATCACGACACAAACAAAGCGTTCTTGGCGTAACCTTAGCACCTCCACCTGCTACTGACAAGCAACCTGAACGCGCAGCTGATAGCTATGAAACTTGTAGCATGGGGAAAACTGCGATATAGTTTGACCTGATTTAACAGGCCGTACACAAAATTGCGATGGCGGCTAACCAGCCGGTCCATTGGCCTGCAAGAAAACCGCATCGAGGAGAGGTAAGTTAATGAGTGCTAAAGAATCGCTCGCCATTGGCCAGTTGTTGAGCCTGTTGGAGTCACGTTACGCCATTCGTGTGTTGTGGGCTCTGCGCGACGGCCACGCACAGACGTTTCGTCTGCTGCAAGACAGTGTTGGGGGTATTACCCCGAACACCCTGAACACCCGTATCAAGGAATTGCGCGAAGCTGGCCTGATGACGCACGGTAGCGACGGGTATTGCGTGACCCATTTGGGGGCGGATTTACTCAAACGTCTGGGCGACTTGCAGGCGTTTGCCGGCAAGTGGGCGACCAGCCAGGCCAAAAAAGCCAGCTGATTCCCGTTTCTGATGGGCCACCGGCCCTGAAAAAGACGACAGGCTCTGCCTGTCTTTTTTTTGTCTGCGGCATAATTTGAGGCTTTTCACCAAAGGACTTTCAATGATCACCACCGCCACCGGCCTGCAATACGAGGACACCGTCGAGGGAACCGGCGCCGTTGCCGCAAAAGGTCAGAGCGTGACCGTGCACTACACCGGCTGGTTGTACAACAACGCGACGCAAGGAGCCAAGTTTGACTCCAGCAAAGACCGCAACGATCCCTTTGTATTCCATCTCGGTGCCGGCATGGTCATTCGTGGTTGGGACGAAGGCGTGGCCGGTATGAAGGTCGGCGGTGCCCGCACCCTAATCATTCCCGCGGATTTGGGCTATGGTGCGCGCGGAGCCGGTGGCGTCATTCCGCCCAACGCGACCCTCAAGTTCGACGTTGAATTGCTCGGCACTTCTGCCTGATTTCAGCCCAAAGGCCGCTCAATGCGGCATAAAAAGAGGGCATTGCCCTCTTGAATTGCATTTGTGAGCCCCCACAACTAGGCTCACAAATCCGAAACCAGAAGCTCAACTTCACTATTTTGCATGTCTGACCAGTCATCCACCCCCCAAACAGAGTCCCCCGAGGCCAATTACCAGAGCACCGAAGCTATGTTCGCCGCGCAAAACGCGCCCGAAGGCGACGCGTTGACGCAGGTGCAGGCAGAACTAGCTGCCTTGCAGGCCAAGAGCGGTGAACTGGCAGACCAGTATCTGCGCGCCAAGGCCGACGCCGAAAACGCCCGCCGACGCGCAGAGGACGAGATTTCCAAAGCCCGCAAGTTTGCCGTAGAGAGCTTTGCGGAAAGCCTGCTGCCCGTGGCGGACAGCTTGGAAGCCGGTTTGACCATCAAGGACGGCACAGTCGAGCAAATTCGCGAGGGCGCGCAGGCCACCTTGCGCCAGCTGATTGCCGCACTGGAGCGCAACAAGGTTATCGCCATTGCGCCAACGGCGGGCACCAAGTTCGATCCCCACCAGCACCAGGCCATCAGCGTGGTGCCGTCGGAGCAGGAAGCCAATACCGTCGTCAGCCTTCTGCAAAAGGGCTATTCCATCGCGGACCGCGTGTTGCGCCCCGCCCTGGTGACGGTGACGGCGCCAAAATAGCGCAGACACGGCACGCAACCTGGCCACAAATAGCACTTGAATTCGCCGAAAAAGGCTTCAAGTTAGCGACATCTGAACACTAAATCGCAGGAGTAAATCATGGGAAGAATCATCGGTATCGACTTGGGAACCACCAACAGCTGTGTCGCCATCATGGAAGGCAACACCCCCAAGGTGATTGAAAACGCTGAAGGTGCGCGCACCACGCCGTCCATCATTGCGTATCAGGAAGACGGCGAAGTGCTGGTCGGCGCATCGGCCAAGCGCCAGTCCGTCACCAACCCCAAGAACACACTGTATGCGGTGAAACGCCTGATCGGACGCAAGTTCTCCGAGAAGGAAGTACAGAAGGACATCGACCTGATGCCCTACAAGATTGCCGCTGCCGACAACGGCGATGCGTGGGTCGAAGTGCGCGGAAACCGTATGGCGCCCCAGCAGGTCAGCGCCGACATTCTGCGCAAGATGAAGAAAACCGCCGAAGACTACCTCGGCGAAGAAGTGACCGACGCCGTGATCACCGTGCCCGCCTACTTCAACGACGCACAGCGCCAGGCCACTAAGGACGCTGGCCGCATTGCCGGTCTGGATGTCAAGCGCATCATCAACGAACCCACCGCTGCTGCCTTGGCCTTTGGTCTGGACAAGAACGAAAAGGGCGACCGCAAGATTGCCGTCTATGACCTGGGTGGCGGCACGTTCGACGTGTCCATCATCGAGATCGCCGATGTCGATGGTGAAAAGCAATTCGAAGTGTTGTCCACCAACGGCGACACCTTCCTGGGCGGCGAAGACTTTGACCAGAAGA
>CAINUX010000082.1 GCA_903853895.1 uncultured beta proteobacterium
CGACCGCACGCGTGAAATAGCCGACACCGAAAACCAGCTGCAAGAGCTGCTGCGCAATGTGATACCGATCTTTCTGCTCCTCTTTGTTGCCTTGCTGCTGTCTTTCAGGCACACCGACAAGATGCGCAGCGCCCATGAGCAATCGCTCCTGGACCTTGCAACAGAGAATAGCAACGCCCGCCTGGCGGCCGAGCAGGCCAATACCACCAAGTCGCAATTTCTGGCCACCATGAGCCACGAAATTCGTACACCTATGAACGGCGTCATTGGCATGGCCCAGCTGCTACTGGACACCCCGCTCAACGATGAACAGCGTGAGTTTGTGCGCAACATTTCTGTATCGGGCGAGTCGCTGCTGGCCATCATCAATGACATCCTGGACCTCTCGAAAATTGAGGCCGGAAAAATGGATTTTGAAGCTGCGCCATTTTCGCTGTCTTCCACCCTTGATGCGGTCACCTCAGTATTGACCCCCCGGGTGCGAGAGAAAGCCATTGCCCTTGCTGTGGAATTCGAGGATGGCTTGGGCGGCTACTACCTGGGCGATGGGCTTCGCGTGCGACAGGTCTTGCTTAATCTTGCAGGCAATGCCGTGAAATTTACAGAGCGTGGCTCGGTGACCGTACACATTTCAAAAAAAGGCACGGGTCTGCATTTCGATGTGAAGGACACGGGTACCGGGATTCCCGCCTCTGGGCTGGCGCGGCTATTCTCCAGCTTCTCCCAGGTTGATGCATCCACCACACGGCGCTTTGGCGGCACAGGTTTGGGTTTGGCCATCAGCAAACGCCTGGTAGAGGGAATGGGGGGCGCGATCGGTGTCGACAGTGTCGAAGGCGAAGGCAGTCGATTCTGGTTTGATTTGCCACTCACCGCCGTTGATGCGCCCCACATTGACTTCTCAGCGGTGCCGGAACAGGTGTCCGAACCGGCATCCGTGCCCACGCCCGCCCACATACTTTTGGCTGAAGACCATGTGGTGAATCAAAAGCTGGCAATGGCACTTTTGGGGCGGCTTGGCTACACATTCGATTTGGCCGAAAACGGTGCCGCAGCCGTGGCGGCCGCAGCGGCGCGACCCTACGCGCTCATTTTGATGGACATGCAAATGCCCGAAATGGATGGACTGGAAGCCACACGCCAGATCCGTGCACAGCCCGGGCCCAACCAGACCGCCTACATCATTGCCCTCACCGCCAATGCCATGCAATCGGACAAGGATGCCTGCAAAGCTGCGGGCATGGATGATTTCCTTTCCAAACCATTTAACCGCGAATCGCTTGCGCAATGCATTGCGAGGGGGCTGGCACACGCCATTCCCACGCCAGATTCAATGGCAGACACCTCGACACCAATGGCCTTGAGTCAGGTCTCCATTTGAAGTCTTCGGGGTGCTGTCGTGGTCAGTACCGAAGTCGGATTTCGCGCCATGGTTTGCAAGCTTGGCTCGAATTGCGCATTGGATTCATAATCCGTGTGCAATAGAAACCACCCAGGCAGCTACCCGGCACAATGAACAACGGCGACGATACTTTCCATATGGCGAATCACTCAGTCACAAAGGCTATAGAAGCAAGACTGGAGCGGTTTCGGCAAAAGAGCCGCATTCAGGCCGGCTCATTAATCACGACCGTGTTTGGTGATGCCATTCTGCCCCGTGGCGGCCGGGTGTCGCTCGGCAGCATGATTCAGCTGTTGCAGCCGCTGGGTGTGAACGAGCGGTTGGTGCGCACCGCGGTATATCGTTTGGTCAAGGAGGAGTGGATACAGTCCGAGGCCTTGGGGCGTAAAACGGACTACATGCTTACCTCCCCGGGATGCCGTCGGTTTGATGAAGCTTCCAGACAAATATATGCAGCTGACATACCTGGGTGGGATAGGCGTTGGCGCCTCATTCTGGTAGTTGGTGAGTTGGATACGCGATTGCGTGAGCGGTTGCGCAGAGCCTTGTTCTGGCACGGATTTGGCGAGACGGCCAATGGCAGCTTTGTGCACCCGACCGCCGATCTTGAAAATGTGATGGAAGGTCTGGTGTCGGAAGGACTGGGCGAGGTGCTTGTGCAATTGATGCCTCTGATTGCAGTCAACTCCAGGGCCGCCCAGTGCGCAACGGATATCGACATGGTGCAAAAGGCATGGAACCTCGATGGGTTGGCATTGTCTTACGAAGGCTTTCTACAAAAGTACGAACCCATTCGAGATGCGTTGGTGGCTTGCGGCCAGAACGATGTATCGGAGGAAGCCGCCTTCCTGGTACGCACTTTGCTCATCCATGATGTGCGCAGGTTGCTGCTTCGTGATCCACAGTTGCCAGAAGGACTGCTCCCATCCACTTGGCCTGGCAGCCGCGCGCGCCACCTCTGCCGGGATTTGTACCGCAAACTGCTGCCGCTGTCAGAGCGACACCTGGATGCGAATGTCCGGCTTTCCAGTGGCAACGCCCCGCTGGCGTCCCACGTGATTGCAAGCCGTTTTGAATATGGGATGGATTTGAATGCGGACGCTCTCAGCGCCGCTTGACGAAAGTGCGTATGGGCGACGAACCAAAGAGTAGCCATGGTGTGCAATCCTTGGAAATTGGGGTTGGCGTGCTGAAAGTTCTTGTGGAGTCTGGTTCGGCCATGATGCTCAAGGAAATTGCCGCGGCGGCAGGCATGCATCCATCCAAGGCGCATCGCTATCTGGTGAGTCTGGTGCGATCGGGCCTGGTAGAGCAGGACCATGAAAACTTGAAGTATGACCTTGGCCCCTTGGCTATCCCCCTGGGCTTGGCCGCAGTGGACAGGCTGGATCGCGTCAAACTCGGACTCAACTGCATTTCTGAACTCCGCGACCTGACCAACGAAACCACGGCACTGTCGGTGTGGGGAGAGTTTGGTCCTGTCATGGTTCGCTGGGAACGGCCGCGCCGTCCCATTACGGTCAACGTGGTCACCGGCAACACCGTCAGCATGTTGGCGACGTCCACAGGGCGTTTGTTCGCAGCGTGGATGCCCCCCGAAATCGTTCGCCCACATCTTGAACGGGAGTTGCGCCAAGGGCGCTCCCTGACTTTCAAAACCCTGGATCAGATAGAGAGTGTGTTGCAAGAAGTCCGTACCAATGGCTACTCGTTTGTGCAGGATAGTGACTATGCGAGTCGCGTTTTGGGATTGGCTGCTCCGGTTTTCAACTTCAAAAACAAAATCACCATGGCCGTTTCGATTGTGGGCGTGGAAGGAATATCCGACCTCGGGCCTCAAAGCCTTGCCATGACAGAACTCAAACGGACTGCATCCGCCCTGTCCAAGCGTTTAGGTTCCACACGGTCGTGATTCAAGAAAGCACAGATTCCAAATAAAACTGTGTCTCTTAATAATCTATCTTGTCCGCCTCTCCGCATAACTGCATCAAAAAATCCTTTGATTTTGTCTAAGTAAAAACCCGAATACGATACAACAATGTATCGAATCCAACAAATCGTGTATCTTTTTATTTGACGTAATGAGTTCTGAATGTCAGAATTCACTGCAGATGAATAGCACAACCACTTGGCGATTTGGGCGCTGGGTGAATCACGAGGAGACTGCCATGCCCCAAGCTCGAAAGACCATCGAACAATGCCATGGTCATCGGAAGCGCGTCTGATGCTGGCCGAATTTCTGCAATTCTTTTTCTCCGGCGTGACCGTCGGCGCCACCTATGCGCTGGCCGCTTTGGGCTTCACGCTGATCTACAACGCCAGCAACGTCATCAACTTTGCGCAAGGTGAGTTCATCATGCTCGGCGGTATGTTGGCGGTGTTTTTTACCCAGGGCGGAATGCCCTTGCCGGTGGCATTGGTGCTGGCGATCCTGGTGCCTGCCATCGTTGGCATCGTGGTGGAAAAGCTGGCCATTGAGCCGGTCAAGGGCGCAGAGTCGGTCACCTTGATCATCATCACCATTGGCGCCTCGCTGGTGATTCGTGGCCTGATTCAGGTCTGGCTGGGCAAGGGCACCTTTAGCCTGCCCGCGTTCTCCGGCGACGTGCCGCTGCAAATTCAGGGAGCCACGCTGATGCCGCAAAGCCTGTGGGTGCTGGGCGTCACGGCCATTGTGGTGGTGTTGCTGTGGTACTTTTTTAACCGCACGCTGCACGGCAAGGCGATGCTGGCAACCTCCTACAACCGGGTCGCGGCCGAACTGGTGGGCATCAACACCAACTGGGTGCTTTTCTTGAGCTTTGCCATGTCGGCGGCCTTGGGCGCATTGGGTGGCATTTTGGTGACCCCGATCACGCTCACTTCCTATGACGTGGGCATCATGCTCGGGCTCAAGGGGTTTGTGGCGGCCGTGGTGGGCGGCCTTGGCAACGGCCTGGGGGCGGTGGTCGGTGGCTTGCTGGTGGGTATTCTGGAGGCGATGGGGGCGGGCTATATCTCGTCGTCTTACAAGGATGCCATCCCGTTTGTGCTGATCTTGCTGATCCTGTTCTTCATGCCACGCGGGCTGTTCGGCGGCAAATCTACCGACCGGGTCTGAACATGAAAAGAAATCAGTACCTGGGTCTGTACCTCATCATGGCGGTGCTGCTGGTGTTGCCTTTTGTGTTGCCCAACAGTTTTTATGTGGACCTGGCGATTCGCATGGCGATCAATGCCGTGATCGTGCTGGGTTTGAACCTGTTGATTGGTTTTGCCGGACAAATCAGCCTGGGTCACGCCGGTTTTCTGGGTATTGGCGCCTACGCCTCAGCCATATTGCCGACCCATTTTGGCTGGCACCCAGTGCTGGCGCTGATGGCTGGCGCGGCCGCCGCCGGGGTGTTGGCCGCCACCGTGGCGCGGCCCATCTTCAAACTCAAGGGACATTACCTGGCAATGGCCACCCTGGGTCTGGGCATCATCATCAACATTGTGATCCGGACCGAAGCAGCCTGGACCGGTGGGCCAGACGGCATGCCGGTGCCTGCCATGAGCCTGGCCGGGTTCGAGATTTCGGGTGACAAGCACTGGTACTGGATTGTGGCCATGCTGTTGTCGGTCAGCGTCTGGGCCTCACTGAACCTGATTGATTCACCGTTTGGCCGGGCGCTGCGGGCGCTGCATGGCAGTGAGGTGGCATCCAAGGTGGTCGGGGTCGATGTGGTGCGCTACAAGGTAGCCATTTTTGTACTCTCCGCCGTATTTGCCAGCATCATGGGCAGCGTGACTGCGCACTACGTGGGTTTTGTCACGCCCAACCTTGCGGACTTTTTCCATTCGATCGAACTCGTCACCATGGTGGTGATTGGCGGCATGGCTTCTGTCTATGGTTCTGTGGTGGGTGCGGTACTGCTCACTGCACTGCCCCAAGCATTGGCCTCGTTTGAAGGCTGGGAGACGGTGGCCTTCGGCACGATTCTGATGCTGTGCATGATCTTCCTGCCCAAGGGTCTGGTGCCCACCCTGGCCGCCAAATTTGGCAAAGGGGAATGAGCATGGCCCTGCTTGAAGTGAAAGACCTCTCCATCCACTTCGGTGGCGTGAAGGCGGTGCAAAACGTCAGCTTTACCATTGATGCGGGCATTGTGTACGCGGTGATTGGCCCCAACGGCGCGGGTAAAACCACGCTGTTTAACCTGATCACGGGCATTTACACCCCCACCACCGGCAGCATCCTGCTCGACGGCGAATCCATCACCGGCAAATCGCCGGATGAGTTGGCCCGCCGGGGCGTGGCACGCACATTCCAGAACCTGCAAATTTGCATGAATATGAGCGCCATCGAGAACGTGATGGTCGGCGCGCACCTGCGCCTTGACCGCAACCTGTTCAAAGCGGCCTTGCGCTGGCCCGCGCTCAAAAAGCGCGACCGCGAACTACACGCTGAAGCCGCTGAGCTGATGCGTTTTGTGGGTCTGGAAAGCTATGTCGAAGCCCGGGCCGACAGCATGCCCTACGGTGCCCTGAAGCGCCTGGAAATTGCCCGTGCCCTGGCCATGAAGCCACGCCTGATTTTTCTGGATGAACCCGCAGCCGGACTAAATCCCAAGGAAACCATTGAAGTCGATGAACTGGTGCGCAAGGTGGCCGACTCCGGCGTGACCGTGGTGCTGGTCGAGCACGACATGAAGATGGTGATGAATCTTTCGGACCGTATCCTGGTGCTGGACTACGGCAAAAAGCTGACCGAAGGCACCGGTGCTGAAGTGCGCCGCAACCCCGATGTGATTGCCGCCTATCTTGGCGCACACGCCTGAACCCAAGGGACTCCATGGACGCACTCACCCTGATCAGCCAGGACCACAGCAACCTGTGGCGTCTGGCCACCACCGTAGACCATGTGGCTTCCGAGATTGAATCTGGCGCACCAGTCGAGCAGCCGTTTTTTAACGCCGTGTTTGACTACATCGAGCAGTTTGTGGACCGCTCGCACCACCCCAAGGAAGACGACTATCTGTTTCGCCTGCTGCGCCTGCGCAGCCCTGAGGCCGCCGCTGTGCTGGACAACCTGCAAGTGGAGCACCGCGAAGGCCCGGCCAAACTGGCTGCCTTGCGCGCCCAGGTGGCCGCAGCGGCCCAGGGGCAACTGCCGGGTGGCCAATTGGCCACGGCCTTGCGCGACTACACAGCGGGGTTGAAAGCCCACATTGGCACCGAAGAAAAAAGTGTCTTGCCGCTGGCCCGCAACGCCTTGCTGGCCGATGATTGGACTGAGATCAACCAGGCGTTCTTGAACAATGCCGACCCTGTATTTGGTGACAAGGCACGTGAAGAGTTTCGCCAGTTGTACCACCGCGTTGCCAGCCTGGCACCCGAGTCGGTGGGTCTGGGCAGCAGAAGCGTTGGCACGCTACAACCGCTGCCAGACCGCTCCAAGGCTGAGGTGCAGCTGCACGTGCAAGGCATGGAAAGCTGCTACGGCCGCATCAAGGCGCTCAAGGGTATCAGTCTGGAAGTGCGGCGTGGCGAAACGGTGGCGCTGGTCGGTGCCAATGGCGCTGGAAAAACCACTTTCTTGCGCACGCTGTCGGGTGTGCAACCCATGAGCGCGGGCAGCATTCACTTCAAGGGTCAAGATATCAGCAAGCTGCGTTCAGACAAACGCATGCGTATGGGCATTTGCCAAAGCCCTGAAGGTCGCCAGGTTTTTGGCCCACTGTCTATCGAGGACAACCTGCGCTTGGGCGCCTACACACAACCGCGTGACCAGGTCGAAGGTGACATGGAAAAAATTTTCACCATGTTCCCGATCCTGAAAGAAAAGCGCGCTTTGCCTGCAGGCACGCTGTCCGGCGGGCAACAGCAGATGCTGGCGATTGGCCGGGCACTGATGGGCCGCCCCAGCCTGCTGCTGCTGGATGAGCCGAGCATGGGGCTGGCCCCGTTGCTGGTGGAAGAGGTGTTCAACGTCATCCGCATGCTCAAGAGCAAGGGTATGACCATTTTACTGGTCGAACAAAACGCCTTTGCCGCGCTGGCCATTGCTGACCGGGGCTATGTGCTGGAAACCGGCAACGTCACGCTCACTGGCACCGGCCAGGAGCTCATCAACAACGAACAGGTGCGTGCCGCGTACCTCGGCATGTAAACGCCACGACCCTTTAACCCAAGGAAAAGACATGACCAAGAAATTCGCGTCCCAAGCTGACCTGGAGGTCAAAAAGACGACCTTTGCGCAATTGTCAGAACACTGCTGGGCCTACACCGCCGAGGGCGACCCCAACACCGGCGTGATCATTGGTGAAGACGCGGTGCTGATTTGTGACGCACTGGCCACGCCGGTGATGGCGCAGAGCCTGATTGCGGAAATCCGCAAGGTCTCAGACAAACCCATCAAGTACGTGGTGCTGTCGCACTACCACGCAGTGCGGGTGTTGGGAGCATCCGGATATAAGGCTGCGGGCATGCAGGAAATCATTGCCAGCCAGGGCACCTACGAGATGATTGTGGAGCGTGGCGCGCAGGACATGCAGTCCGAGTATGAGCGTTTTCCGCGCCTGTTCGACGCGTTTGATTCCATCCCTGGCCTGACCTGGCCGACCGTGGTGTTCAAGGACGAAATGACCTTGTGGATGGGCAAGCTTGAAGTCAAGATCATGCACGTGGGCCCAGGCCACACCAAGGGCGACACCATTGTCTGGGTGCCGTCCGAGAAAGTGCTGTTCTCCGGTGACCTGATGGAAGCCGATGCGGCGTGTTACACGGGAGACGCCCAGCTCGAAGAGTGGCCTGCCACGCTGGATGCATTGGCTGCCCTGAAACCAGAAAAGATCGTGCCCGGCCGTGGTCCGGCACTCGACACACCTGAGCGTGTCGCATCTGGCCTGGCATATACCCGTGACTTTGTGTCCACGCTGCTCAGTTCTGCCAAAGACGCTGTCGCCCAAGGTATGAACCTGAACCAGGCCATGGCGCATTGCCGCAAGGCCATGGACCCCAAGTTTGGTCATGTGTTCATTTACGAACACTGCCTGCCATTTGACGTGACCCGCGCCGTGGACGAGGCCAGTGGCATCAAACACCCGCGCATCTGGACCGCCGAGCGCGACAAGGAAATGTGGCACGGCCTGCAGGCCACTGAATAAGCAGCTGACGTTCACCGACAAATAGAACACCAGAGACAAACGCATGTTGAGCACCTACCAGTACCCAAAATATGAGTATGTTCGCCCGCCAGAACAAAGCGGGGGAGCCCAACAACGCTACCCCGTGGTTGTGGTCGGAGCTGGCCCCGTGGGACTGGCGGCGGCCATAGAGCTGGCGCAGTCCGGCGTGCCGGTGGTGGTGCTCGACGACGATGACACCGTGTCGGTGGGCTCGCGCGGCGTGTGTTACGCCAAGCGTGCGCTCGAAGTGCTGGACCGCATCGGTGTTGGGCAGACGTGTGTGGACAAGGGCGTGAGCTGGAACGTGGGCCGCACGTTTTTCCGTGAGCAAGAGGTATACAACTTCAATCTGTTGCCACAGTCCGACCACAAACGCCCCGGCATGATCAACCTGCAGCAGTATTACCTGGAAGAGTTCGAGGTAAAGCGCGCCAAAGAACTGCCCAACCTGGACCTGCGCTTCAAGAACAAGGTGGTTTCGGTCAACCAGCAGGGTGATGGTGCCACGTTGCAGGTGGAAACGCCCGACGGCATTTACACCGTGGAAACCGACTGGCTGGTAGTGGCCGATGGTGCGCGCAGTGGCATCCGCCGCATGATGAATCTGGACATTGACGGCAAGATTTTCAAGGACCGCTTCTTGATCGCCGATGTTGTCATGAAGGCCGACTTTCCGCATGAGCGCTGGTTTTGGTTTGATCCACCATTCCATCCCGGTCAGTCCGTGCTGCTGCACCGCCAGTCGGACAATGTGTACCGCATCGACTTCCAGTTGGGCTGGGACGCAGACCCTGAAGAAGAAAAGAAGCCCGAGAAAGTCATCCCGCGCATTAAGGCCATGCTGGGTGACGAGCGTGAGTTTGAACTGGAATGGGTCAGCGTGTACACCTTTCAGTGCCGCCGCATGAATGCCTTTACACACGGCCACGTGCTGTTTGTGGGGGATGCCGCGCACCAGGTGTCACCATTTGGCGCGCGGGGTGCCAACTCCGGCATTCAGGACACCGACAACCTGTGCTGGAAGCTCAAGCTGGTGATTGAAGGCAAGGCCCCAAGCAGTCTGTTGGATAGCTACTCTGAAGAGCGGGTGTTTGCCGCGGACGAGAACCTCATGAACTCCACCCGGTCCACAGACTTCATCACACCCAAGAGCAAGACCTCGCTGATGTTTCGCAACGCCACACTCAGCCTGGCGCGTGAGCACAGCTTTGCCCGAGCGCTGGTCAACTCCGGGCGCTTGTCGGTACCGGCCATCCTCACCCGGTCCAGCCTGAATACCCCAGACAGCGAGGTGTTTGTCGGTGATATGGTGCCCGGTGCACCGATGGATGATGCTCCCATGCAGGCGCAAGGCCAGGATGTCTGGCTGCTCGACAACGTGGGTAGGCGTTTTATGGTCTTGGTGTACGTCAAAGACCCGGCGCATGACGGTGCCGAGCTCTCGAAGGCTTTCAAGACGCTGGCCAGTGGACCCCTGGCACCGGAACTGGTGCTGGTGTCTGAGAAGACCGGTGCTGCACCCCAGGGCATTCGTGTGCTGGAAGACCGCGCCGGCCGCTTTGCCGAGCGCTTTGATGCCAAAGCGGGCACAGCCTATTTGATTCGCCCGGACCAGCATGTGGCGGCGCGCTGGCGCTCCCTGGATACCGACAAGGTAGCGGCAGCACTTGCCCGCGCCACCTGCAACCTTCCATAAGGAGTTCACGATGGCCCTGAATCTGTCACCCAATTTCAATGAACCCGGCAAGCGTTACTTTCACGCCTTCACGCCTGGCGACGACTTTTACGAAGCCCTGATTGACACCCACCGAGACCTGAGCGACGAACAAAGCGCCATGGTCAACGCGAAGTTGGTGTTGCTGCTGGCCAACCATGTGGGCGATATCGCGGTCCTGCGCGAAGCCATGCGCATTGCCCGTCAAGACACCTAACTGTTCCTAAAGGATTTCCATGACTTACCAGAACATTCACTTTGAGGTGCGCGACGGCGGCATTGCCCGCCTGACGCTCAATCGCCCGGACAAGCTCAACAGTTTCACCGGTGCCATGCATGCAGAACTGCGCGCCGCACTGGACACGGTGCAGGTGGACAAGGCTATCCGCGTGCTGGTGATTACCGGTGCCGGTCGAGGGTTCTGTGCCGGGCAAGATCTGGCCGATCCCGACATGGCCATGGGCCCGATGCAACCCGACATTGGCAATGTGGTCGAGAAAAATTACAAGCCTCTGGTGTTGGCACTGCAAAACCTGCGTGTGCCCACCGTGGCCATGGTCAACGGTATCGCCGCCGGTGCCGGGGCCAGCCTGGCCCTGGCATGTGATCTGGTGGTTGCCGCCAAGTCGGCTTCGTTCTTGCAGGCTTTCAGCAAAATCGGCTTGATCCCGGACACTGGCGGCACCTGGTTCCTGCCGCAGCGGGTCGGCATGGCCCGTGCGATGGGTTTGGCCCTGCTGGCAGACAAGTTGCCTGCAGAGAAGGCTGCAGAGTGGGGGCTGATCTGGCAAGTGGTCGATGATTCCGACTTGGCAGGCACCGTGGACAAGTTGGCGGCCCAGCTGGCCGCAATGCCAACCAAGGCGCTGGTGCGCACCCGAACCGCCATGCACGCGGCACCCAACCACACGCTGGAACAGCAGCTCAGCATGGAAGCTGGTTTCATGCGTGAACTGGGTTGGAGCCCGGATTACGCAGAAGGGGTGGCCGCCTTCATGGAAAAGCGTGCCCCAAAGTTCACCGGAAACTAGTCGCCATGACCCAAGCGCTTTCCACGCAAACCGTTGTCGCCGTGATAGGCGCCGGTGCCATGGGTGCCGGCATTGCCCAGGTGGCAGCCGCAGCCGGGCACACGGTGAAGTTGCACGACACCCGTCCGGAAGCAGCAGCCCAAGCTATTGCAGGCATCCGTGTCCAGTTTGAAAAAATGGCGGCAAAGGGCAAGCTGAGCCAGCAGGCCGCGCAGGACGCAGGTAGCCGACTGATGGCCACACCACAACTGAGTGACCTGGCGGATGCCGGTCTGGTGGTGGAAGCCATTGTGGAAAACCTGCAGGTCAAGCAAAAACTGTTTTCCGATCTGGAAGCGCTGGTGTCCGATGGCTGCATATTGGCGACCAACACGTCGTCTATCTCGATCACCGCGATTGGCGCGGCACTGAAAAATCCGCAGCGTCTGGCGGGCTTGCACTTCTTCAACCCGGCCCCGCTGATGGCGCTGGTGGAAGTGGTGTCCGGTCTGGCGACCCGGCCAGAGGTTGCAAACACCCTGTTTGCCACCGCGGCAGCGTGGGGGAAAACCCCGGTGCATGCCAAATCCACCCCTGGCTTCATTGTCAACCGGGTCGCCCGTCCGTATTACGCCGAAGCCTTGCGGGTGCTGACTGAGGGCGGAGCCGACTGCGCCACGCTGGATGCCTGCTGCCGCGAGGCTGGTGGTTTTCGCATGGGTCCGTTTGAGTTGATGGACATGATTGGCCATGACGTCAACTTTGCGGTCACCCACTCGGTGTGGCGGGCATTTTTCAACGACCCGCGCTTTTCGCCCTCGTTGATTCAACAGGAACTGGTCGATGCCGGTTTTCTGGGCAAGAAGTCAGGCCGGGGGTTTTACAACTATTCCGCCGATGCCGGCAAACCCCTGCCGGCGACCGCACCCGCGCAATTCCCACCGATGGACATTGTGGTCTTTGGCCAGTCCACTGCGGCGCTAGCGCTGGTTGAACGTCTGCAAGCCAATCACATCAGCCACACCCGGAGCCCAGCCTCCGGCGATTCGTTGGCCTCAGGCGGAGGGGCCACTGTGCGCGTCACCGATGGCCGCACAGCCACCCGCTGCGCGTTCGAGACCGGGACTCCCAATACCGTGCTGATCGACTTGGCGCTGGACTACTCCCGCGCCACCCGCCTGGCCGTGGTCGTGGCGGCGCAGTGCGACCCGGCTGCCGCCGACGCGGCGGTTGGCCTGTTGCAAGCGGCAGGGTTTGCGGTGTCGGTGCTGCAGGACATTCCCGGCCTGATCGTCATGCGCACCGTCGCCATGCTAGCCAATGAGGCTGCGGATGCCGTTAACCAGGGTGTGTGTGACGCGCGGGCTGTGGACACTGCCATGTGCCTGGGCGTCAACTACCCCTGCGGCCCGCTGGCTTGGGGCGACGCCGTTGGCCTGGAGCGGATTCAAACCGTGCTCGGCCATCTGGCCCACACCTATGGCGAAGACCGATACCGCACTTCGCCCCTGATCCAACACCACGTATTTGCACAGAAAGCTTTTTCATGACCGACCATTTGACGGAACTTCCCTCTGACCCACAGGCCCTGGCCGACGCGGTGACTC
>CAINUX010000083.1 GCA_903853895.1 uncultured beta proteobacterium
GAGACCTACTGCGGCACCATTGGCGTCGAGTTCATGTACACCACTGACCAGAACCAGAAGCGCTGGTGGCAGCAAAAGCTGGAGTCCATTCGCAGCAAACCGCATTTCACTGTTGAGAAGAAGAAACATATCCTGGACCGGCTGACGGCGGCAGAAGGCCTGGAACGCTTCTTGCACACCAAGTACGTGGGCCAGAAGCGTTTCTCACTCGAAGGCGGCGAGAGCTTTATTGCCTCCATGGACGAGTTGATCCAGCAAGCGGGCGCCAAGGGCGTTCAGGAAATCGTGATTGGTATGGCCCACCGTGGCCGACTGAACGTGCTGGTCAACACACTGGGCAAGATGCCGGGCGATTTGTTCGCCGAGTTTGACCACACCGCGCCTGAAGATCTGCCCGCTGGCGACGTGAAGTATCACCAGGGTTTCAGTTCCGATGTGTCGACCCCCGGCGGCCCTGTTCACTTGTCTCTGGCATTCAACCCCTCGCACCTGGAAATTGTCAACCCCGTCGTAGAAGGCTCCGTGCGTGCTCGCATGGACCGTCGTGGCGACGCACTGGGCAACCAGGTGCTGCCCGTGCTGGTGCACGGCGATGCCGCCTTTGGTGGCCAGGGCGTGAACCAGGAAACCCTGTGCCTGGCGCAAACCCGCGGTTACGCTACGGGTGGTACGGTGCACCTCATCATCAACAACCAGATCGGTTTCACAACGTCCGACCCGCGCGACATGCGCTCCAGCGCGTTTTGCACGGACATTGTGAAGATGGTTGAGTCTCCGGTGCTGCACGTCAACGGTGACGACCCCGAAGCGGTGGTGCTGGCCACGCAACTGGCGCTGGAGTTCCGCCTGGAATTCCGTCAGGACGTGGTGGTAGACATCACCTGCTTCCGCAAGCTGGGCCACAACGAGCAAGACACGCCGATGCTGACGCAGCCGCTGATGTACAAGAAGATTGCAGCGCACCCCGGCACCCGCAAGCTGTACGCCGACAAGTTGGCTGCACAAGGCTTGGGGGAGACGCTGGGTGAAGATATGAGCAAGGCCTATCGCGCCGCTATGGACGCCGGTATTCATACGGTGGACCCGGTGTTGACCAACTTCAAGAGCAAGTACGCCGTGGATTGGTCACCCTTCCTGGGCAAGAAGTGGACCGACGCGGGCGACACCGCTATTCCGCTGACCGAATGGAAGCGTCTGGTGGAAAAGCTGACCACGCTGCCGGCCAGCATCACCCCTCACTCTCTGGTGAAAAAGGTTTACGACGACCGCGCTGCCATGGGGCGTGGCGAGGTCAACGTGGATTGGGGCATGGGCGAGAGCATGGCCTTTGCCTCCCTGGTGGCCAGCGGCTACCCAGTGCGTTTGTCCGGTGAGGACAGCGGCCGCGGCACTTTCACCCACCGCCATGCCGTGATCCATGACCAGGCGCGTGAAAAGTGGGATGCCGGCATCTACGTGCCGCTGGCGAACGTGGCCGAAAACCAGGCACCCTTTGTCGTTATCGATTCCATCCTGTCCGAAGAGGCCGTTCTGGCCTATGAATACGGGTACGCATCGAATGACCCCAACACCCTCGTGATCTGGGAAGCCCAGTTTGGCGATTTCGCCAATGGCGCCCAGGTGGTGATTGACCAGTTCATCGCCTCTGGCGAAGTGAAATGGGGTCGCGTCAACGGCATCACGCTGATGCTACCGCACGGCTACGAAGGCCAGGGGCCCGAGCACAGCTCGGCACGTCTGGAGCGCTTCATGCAGTTGGCAGCCGATGCCAATATGCAGATCGTGCAGCCGACCACGGCCAGCCAGATCTTCCACGTGCTGCGCCGCCAGATGGTTCGCAATCTGAGGAAGCCGCTGATTATTTTCACGCCGAAATCGCTACTGCGTAACAAGGATGCAACCTCGCCGCTGACCGAGTTCACCAAGGGTGGGTTCCAGACGGTGATCGCTGAAAGCAAGGCGCTGAAGGCTGACAAGGTCAAACGCGTCGTGGTGTGCTCCGGCAAGGTTTACTACGACCTGGTCAAGCACCGCGCTGAGAAGGGCCATGACGATGTGGCCATTCTGCGGGTCGAGCAGTTGTACCCCTTCCCGCACAAGGCATTTGCCACGGAGATGAAGAAGTACCCCAACGCCACCGACATCGTCTGGTGCCAGGATGAACCGCAAAACCAGGGTGCCTGGTTCTTTGTGCAGCACTACATCCACGAAAACATGGTCGAAGGTCAGCGCCTGGGCTACTCTGGGCGTGCCGCGTCGGCGTCTCCTGCAGTGGGCTACGCCCACCTGCATCTGGAGCAGCAGAAGTCATTGGTTGAAGGCGCGTTCGGCAAGCTCAAGGGCTTTGTCCTGAGCAAGTAAGCCAAAAGCCCGTCCATACACACAATTCGGAAAGAAAAAAATGGCAATCGTAGAAGTAAAAGTACCTCAGCTCTCTGAGTCCGTGGCCGAAGCCACCCTGTTGCAATGGAAGAAGAAAGTCGGTGATCTGGTCCTGGTGGACGAGATTCTGATTGACGTCGAAACCGACAAAGTGGTGCTGGAAGTGCCAGCGCCCAGCGCCGGTGTGCTGGTTGAAATTTTGGCCGCCGATGGCGCGACTGTTGCCGCCGAGCAGCTGATCGCCCGCATCGATACCGAAGGCGCTGCCGGTGCGGTTGCTGCGCCCGCCGCTGCACCGGCTGCCGCCGTGGCGGCGCCAGCTGCTACCGCAGCGGCACCTGCAGGCACCTCCAAGGCTGGTGTTGCTATGCCCGCTGCCGCCAAGTTGCTGGCCGACAACAATCTGTCGGTCAGTGCCGTGGCGGGTACGGGCAAGGACGGCCGGGTCACCAAGGGTGATGTGCTGGGTGCCGTCGCCGCGGGCGCAGCTACGAAAACAGTAGCTACTGTCTCAATCCCCACAGGGGCTCCGACCAAGGTATTGCCACAGGTTGCTGCGCCAGCCGCTCTGCACCTGGGCGACCGCCCCGAAGAGCGCGTGCCCATGAGCCGCCTGCGTGCCCGTGTTGCCGAGCGTCTGCTGCAGTCGCAAAGCACCAACGCCATCCTGACCACGTTCAATGAAATCAACATGGCTCCGGTCATGGACATGCGCAAGCGCATGCAGGAGCGTTTCGAGAAGGAGCATGGCGTCAAGCTGGGCTTCATGAGCTTCTTTGTCAAGGCCGCAGTGCACGCGCTCAAGAAGTTCCCGGTGCTGAATGCATCGGTGGACGGAACGGACATTGTTTACCACGGCTACTTTGACGTGGGCATCGCCGTGGGATCGCCCCGTGGCCTCGTGGTGCCGATTTTGCGCAATGCCGACCAGATGAGCTTTGCCGAGATCGAGAAGAAGATTGCTGAGTTTGGCCAAAAGGCCAAGGACGGCAAGCTGGGCATTGAAGACATGACCGGCGGCACATTCTCCATTTCCAATGGCGGAACGTTTGGCTCCATGATGTCCACGCCGATCATCAACCCGCCACAAAGCGCCATCCTGGGCGTGCACGCCACCAAGGACCGCGCGATGGTGGAAAACGGCCAGGTAGTGGTGCGTCCCATGAACTACTTTGCCATGTCCTACGACCACCGCATAATCGACGGCCGCGAAGCTGTGTTGGGTCTGGTGGCGATGAAGGAAGCACTGGAAGACCCAGCCCGCCTGCTGTTTGACATCTAGCACACCCCCCGGCTTGCCCACTGCGTGTGGCCGCTTTCCCCCATGCTGGGGGCAACACCAGCGGCCCGGCAGAGCCGGTTCCGCGGTGTCCTGGCTATCAGACCCGCGCTCCGGAAGCCTCAATTTTTGGAAGAATCATGAGTAAACAATTCGATGTGATCGTCATTGGCGGTGGCCCTGGTGGCTATATCGCCGCCATCCGCGCGGCCCAACTGGGCTTCACCGTGGCCTGTATCGACGAGTGGAAGAACGCCAAGGGCGGCCCAGCTTTGGGCGGAACCTGTACCAATGTGGGCTGCATTCCCAGCAAGGCCCTGCTGCAGTCTTCCGAGCATTTTGACCATGCCAACCACCACTTTGCCGACCACGGCATTGAGGTCAAGGGCGTGAGCATGGATGTTGCCAAAATGATTGCCCGCAAAGACATGGTCGTCAAGCAAAACAACGATGGCATCCAGTATTTGTTGAAAAAGAACAAGGTTGCTTTCTTCCACGGACGCGGATCGTTTGTGAAAGGGGCCGACGGTGGTTACGTCATCAACGTCGCGGGCACGACCGAGGACTCGTTGCTGGGTAGACACATCATCGTGGCTACAGGCTCCAATGCCCGAGCACTTCCGGGCACACCGTTTGACGAAGAGCGTATCTTGTCCAACGACGGTGCGCTGCGTGTAGGCACTGTCCCCAAGAAGCTGGGCCTGATTGGTTCCGGCGTCATCGGACTGGAAATGGGCTCCGTTTGGCGCCGCCTGGGATCTGAAGTCACAATCCTTGAAGGACTGCCAACCTTCCTGGGTGCCGTGGACGAGCAGGTTGCCAAAGAGGCGCACAAGGCCTTCACCAAGCAGGGCCTGAAGATCGAGCTGGGCGTCACGGTCGGAGAGATCAAGTCTGGCAAGAAGGGCGTCTCTATCGCCTACACCAATGCCAAGGGTGAAGCCCAGGCACTGGATGTGGACAAGCTCATCATATCTATCGGCCGCGTACCCAACACCATCGGCCTGAATGCCGAAGCGGTTGGTCTGGCGCTTGACGAGCGCGGTGCCATTGTCGTGGACGGCGACTGCAAGACCAATTTGCCAGGCGTGTGGGCGGTTGGCGACGTGGTGCGTGGCCCCATGCTGGCGCACAAGGCGGAAGAAGAGGGCGTGGCGGTGGCAGAGCGCATTGCCGGACAGCACGGCCATGTGAACTTCAACACCGTGCCTTGGGTGATTTACACCAGCCCCGAGATTGCCTGGGTGGGGCGTACCGAGCAGCAGCTCAAGGCCGACGGTGTGGCGTACAAGGCGGGTTCCTTCCCGTTCCTGGCCAATGGACGGGCCCGTGCGCTGGGTGACACCACCGGTTTCGTCAAGTTCCTGGCCGATGCCACGACCGATGAAATCCTGGGCGTCCACATCATCGGACCGCAAGCCAGTGAGTTGATTTCCGAGGCTGTAGTGGCCATGGAATTCAAAGCCAGCGCCGAGGACATCGCCCGCATTTGCCATGCCCACCCGTCGTTGAGTGAAGCCACCAAAGAAGCTGCGCTGGCAGTTGACAAACGCACCCTGAATTTCTGATACTCATAGAGTAAAAATGGCTGATAGCCCTCGTATACGTTGGGCTAACAGCTATTAAGTGGATAGCAAACAGAAAACTGATTTAGTGAACGTCAAAGAAACCTACGAAGCCGAACTGGCCGCGCGAGGCTACACGCCAGACCCTGCTCAGTTGCGCGCCGTGGAGGCATTGGAGCGTTGCGCGACAGAGTGGGCGCACTACAAGGAAAAACGTTCCAACCGACTCAAAAAGCTGATCAACCATCCCGATATTCCTCGGGGGGTCTACATGTTTGGTGGGGTAGGGCGGGGCAAGAGCTTTCTGATGGACTGCTTTTACAACGCGGTGCCACTCAAACGCAAGACACGGTTGCACTTTCATGAGTTCATGCGTGAGGTGCACCGCGAGTTGGCAGAGCTTCAGGGTACAGTCAATCCCTTAGACAAACTTGCTGAACAGATGGCAGAGCGCTACAAGCTGATCTGTTTTGATGAGTTTCATGTGGCCGACATCACGGACGCCATGATCTTGCACCGGTTGCTAGCCGCCCTGTTTGCCAATGGCGTGGGCCTGGTTACAACTTCAAACTTCAAACCCGACGACTTGTATCCCGGTGGGCTGCACCGCAACCGCATCCTGCCAGCCATCGCGTTGCTCAATACCGAACTCGAAGTCATCAACGTCGACAACGGAACGGACTACCGTGGCTTAACCATGGGGCATGTGAAGCTTTACCACGTGCCCAACGGACCCGAGGCCGAAAAGGCGATGGAAGCTGCTTTCAACGAGTTGGCGGAGACTCACGACCAGGAGCGCGCGCTGCACATCGAGAACCGCACCATCTGGGCCTGGCGCAAAGCAGGCGGTGTGGTGTGGTTTGATTTCAAAACCCTGTGTGGTGGCCCCCGTTCGCAAAACGACTACCTGGAACTGGCCCAGCAGTTCCATACGGTTTTCTTGAGCGATGTGCCGCAAATGTCGGTGCGCATGGCCTCCGAGGCGCGCCGCTTTACCTGGCTGATCGATGTGCTGTACGACCGTCGGATCAAGCTGGTCATGTCGGCTGCGGTGGCACCCATCGACCTGTATACCGAGGGGCCCATGGCGCATGAGTTTCCACGGACCGTTTCCCGTTTGACGGAAATGCAGTCGCCCGAATACCTCGCGTTGGAGCGCCGGGTGGTTGATACGGGTCTGACATGAGGCCTCTGAAGATGAGTGTGCTCGCCATATTGCTGATGGCTTGCACGGCATGGAGCCAGCCGGATCTATCGCCGGGCGTGGGCGACGTGGACTCAGAGCGCGCGCGCATTGACAATACTCGCCAGCAAAGAACGGCGGAGCTGGATTCCGAGGCGTTGGCGTGTTTGTCCAAGTTTGCCGTTACGGACTGTCAGAACAAGGTCAGTGCGCGCCGACGCCAGTTGCTGTCAGATCTGAAACGCCAGGAAGCCAGCCTCAATGCTCTGGAGCGGCGCCAAAAGGGCCTCGAGCAACTGCAGCGCGGCGAAGAAAAGGCGGCCGATCGCGCCGCACGCCAACTGGAGTTGCCGACGGGACCGGATCGCGCGTTGCAGAGTGACAAAAAAAAGGCACAGGATGAAAAAATCCTGAACCACCAGCAACAGGCCAAGCCCGCCGGTAGCCCGCCGCCCGCAGGCAAATCAACCTCAGTGCTCGACCCCAAGGAGGTTGAAGCCAATCGCGAGGCCTATGCCGAGAAGCAAAAAGCTTTGGAGAAACGGCGTAAAGAACGGGAACAGCGCCTGCTGGACAAGGGCGCAGGGAGCCCACCGCTCCCCACAAAGCCATAGCGTCATAGGCCCATTGGGCAGGGTGCTATGACCCGGCGGTCAATGGTTCGAGCTTGACCACCACGATGGACAGGTTGTCGCCTACCCCGCGGCCGCGCGAGCGTGCCTTTTCAATCAAAAATTCGGTCGCTTCGCGGGCGGAAAGCGAGGACAACACGGAGCCCAGCTCTCCGGTATTGAAGTAGTGCCAAACGCCGTCGCTGCAGGCCATCAGAATGTCGCCTGCACGCAGTTGTGGAATGAAATGGAAATCGACCGGCGGCTCGTTCTCTGTTCCCAGGCATCCCATCAAAATGTTGGATTGGGGGTGCACGGTGGCTTGCTCTTCCGTGATCTCACCACGGTTGACCAGTGCCTGAACGTAGGAATGGTCCATGGTCCGTTTGACGAACCGGCTACCCTGGAAGTGGTAAATCCGTGAATCACCGGTGTGGGCCCAGTGGCAGTCACCCTTGGCGTTGATTAAGAACGCGGCCAGCGTGCTGTGTGGTTCTTCTTCGGAGGAAATGGCGGTCAATTTGATGACGATGTGCGCCTCTTGCACCACTTGCGCAAGAATAGCCGCCGCGTCGTCTGTATCGGGATCGTAGCGATCAAACAGTTGCTTGGAGGTCATCATGACCTGATCCGAAGCCTTGCGGCCGCCGCTACGACCACCCATGCCATCGGCCACGATCGCCAAAATGCATCCGTTGACCCGGGGGTGCTTCAGTAGTGCAATCTGGTCCTGCTGGTATTCGCGGTCGCCCTTGTGAATGCCGGTAGAAGCAGTGAGTCGGTAACCAGTGGCCATGTTGGGTTGCTTGTGAAGCAATACTTTCTGCAAGTAGACGGAAGGTCGTATTATCAAGCCAGCGCGGCCTGTCAGCCCGTAGTTTAAACCCGTACTTACATCCATTGCCCTTGGTAACAAATCTCCATTCACCTGAGCGTCAACTGATTGAATTGCGCATTGAACACGCCGATCTGGACGCAATGATCGATCGGGCCGCCGACGATTCGCCTGTTGACGAGTTGATGATGCGCCGCTTGAAAAAGCGTCGTTTATCCCTGCGCGATGAGATTGCCCGGGTGGAACGGGAACTGCAGCCCAACGAGCCTGCCTGAAGCATGGGCCTGCAAGAGGCGGTTGCACGCGCGTTTGATCCCGGTGCGGGGCTGGCCCAAAGCGTTGAAGAATTCTCTCCCCGTGCCGGCCAGACGGTGATGGCTCAAGCCGTCGCTGCAACTATGGAGTCGGGTGGAGTCCTGGTCGTCGAGGCTGGAACCGGGGTTGGAAAAACCTTCGCCTACCTGGTACCGGCCCTGCTCAGTGGGGAGCGTGTTCTGCTGTCCACGGCGACCAAAACCCTGCAGGACCAGTTATTTGGTCGCGACATTCCACGGTTGATTGCAGCATTGGGCATACCGGTAAGCACGGCACTTCTGAAAGGGCGCAGCAGTTATGTGTGCGTGCACCGCCTGGCCGACGCCCGGCAGGACGTTTCATCGCAAAGTGTGGCGGCCCTACGTGACTTGGCTCGGGTTGAAGCGTGGTCTTTGACCACTCGTGCCGGTGATCTGGCCGAGCTGATCCAGATGGATGAGCGCTCTGCGGTGATTCCTCTGGTCACATCGACGCGTGAGAACTGCCTGGGTGCAAAGTGCCCACAGGTTCAGAACTGTCACGTCAATCTGGCCCGGCGTGAGGCCATGGCCGCAGACGTGGTTGTCATTAACCACCACTTGTTCTTTGCAGACCTGAATATTCGCGAATCGGGCGTTGCCGAATTGCTGCCAACCGTCCAGGCGGTGGTATTCGACGAAGCGCACCAGCTCAATGAAATCGGAGTCCAGTTTCTGGGGCGGCAAATCACCACGCACCAGTTAGACGGGTTTTGTCGTGATCTCACTCTACAAGGCCAGAAACTGGCATTGGGCGTTGCAGACTGGCGAGCGCTGGTTGCTGCGCTGGCGCACAGCGTACTTTCGTTGCGTCAACTCATCGGCGAGGGCCACCAGATGGGGCGCATTGCCTGGTTTTCCGGGGAGCCGGTGGGGGTTGATGCGCAGGGATGGCAGCGCGTGGTTGCTGACCTGCACGCCAGCTTGCAGCAGACGGATGTTGTGCTGCGCAGCATTGAAGAACTGTCTCCAGAGATGCAGGGGTTGCAGCAACGTGCGCAGCGCTTGTCAGCAGAACTCGACGTATTTTCCCACCCCGTGCAAACGGGTTTTGTTCGGTGGCTGGAGGCGGGAACGCAGATCCGACTGGTCCAGTCGCCATTGCATATCGCAGAAACCATGCAGACTCGGGTCTTCGCGCACGAGACAGAGAACAAGAATCGAAAGTCATGGATTTTCACGTCGGCAACTTTGGGGCATGACGCGACCATGGCGCACTTTCTGGA
>CAINUX010000084.1 GCA_903853895.1 uncultured beta proteobacterium
AGAATGCTCTGCCGCCCAGGCTCCTAGCGCGGCAATCTTTTCCACCGCCTCCTGGATGTAGTTTTCACCAAACGCCGTCTGTCCGGCGACATAAGCCTGGACGACGGCATCCGCGCCAAAGGTTTTTGAAACCGCCAGCAGGGCCACGGAATCGTGTGGCCGGCCTGCATTGCGGCAAGCCTGGGCCATTCGGGCGTGAATCCATTGGAGATTGTCTGCAATCATGGTCATAATCACTCAAGCGTAACAAACATAGCCCCTACCCAAAGAGGATACCGTGGACATTACCCAACTGCTGGCCTTCAGCGTCAAGAACAAAGCTTCCGATTTGCACCTCTCCGCGGGGTTGCCGCCGATGATCCGGGTCCACGGCGATGTGCGCCGCATCAACGTGGAGGCGCTGGACCACAAGCAGGTACACGGAATGGTGTACGACATCATGAACGATGGCCAGCGTAAGCACTTTGAAGAGTTTCTGGAAATCGACTTCTCGTTCGAGATCGATGGCCTGGCGCGCTTTCGGGTCAACGCCTTCAACCACAACCGCGGTGCCGGCGCGGTGTTTCGGACCATTCCCAGCAAGATCCTGTCGCTGGAGCAGCTCAATGCACCCAAGATCTTTGGTGACCTGGCTTTGAAGCCACGCGGCATGGTGCTGGTGACCGGGCCCACAGGCTCGGGCAAATCGACCACACTGGCCGCCATGGTCAACTACTTGAACGAGACCGAGTTCGGCCACATCCTGACCGTGGAAGACCCGATCGAATTTGTACACGAGTCCAAGAAATGCCTGGTCAACCAGCGCGAGGTCGGGCCGCATACCTTGTCGTTTGCCGCCGCGCTGCGCTCGGCGCTGCGCGAAGACCCTGACTGTATTCTGGTCGGCGAAATGCGCGACCTGGAAACCATTCGCCTGGCCATGACGGCGGCCGAAACCGGCCACCTGGTGTTTGGCACGCTGCACACATCCAGTGCCGCCAAAACCATTGACCGGATCATTGACGTGTTCCCCGCCGACGAGAAGGAAATGGTCCGTGCGATGCTGTCAGAGTCGCTGCAGGCGGTGATCTCGCAAACGCTGTGCAAGACCAAGGACGGCCAGGGCCGCGTCGCCGCCCACGAGATCATGCTGGGCACCAGCGCCATCCGCAACCTTATCCGCGAAGCCAAGGTGGCGCAGATGTATTCATCGATCCAGACCGGCAACAGCGTTGGCATGAAGACGCTGGACCAGGACCTGACCGATCTGGTCAAGCGCAACGTGATCAGTGCAGCAGAGGCGCGTAGTAAAGCAAAAATCCCTGAGAACTTCCCAGGCTGACTATGACTCACCCCCGGGCTTTGCGCACTTCGTGTCGCTACGCTTTCCCCCTTGCAGGGGGCAATGCCAGTGGCCCGGCGGAGCCGGTTCCACGGCATTCCTGGTCTATGGGAACCCCGCGTTCCTGTGCCTCAAACTATTTTTGAAGGGAGCTCTCATGGAGCGCGATCAAGCCACGAAATTTATCAACGACCTGCTCAAGCTGATGGTCGGGCGCAATGGCAGCGACCTGTTCATCACGGGCGACTTTCCGCCCGCCATCAAGGTCGACGGCAAGGTCACCAAGGTGTCGCCGCAGGCCCTCAATGCGGTGCACACGCTGTCGCTGGCGCGGTCCATCATGAACGACAAGCAGGTGGCCGATTTTGAGCGCACCAAGGAAAGCAACTTCGCCATTTCACCACCCGGCATCGGGCGCTTCCGGGTCAACGCATTCATCCAGCAGGGCAAGGTGGGCATGGTGTTGCGGACCATTCCCATGGTCCTGCCGACCATCGACGGCCTGGGCGTGCCACAGATTTTGAAAGAGATCGCGCAGTCCAAGCGCGGCCTGTGCATCCTGGTGGGGGCCACGGGGTCGGGCAAATCCACGACCCTGGCAGCCATGGTGGACTGGCGCAACGAAAATTCTTACGGCCACATCATCACCGTGGAAGACCCGGTGGAGTTTGTGCACATGCACAAGAACTGCGTGGTGACACAACGCGAAGTGGGGCTGGATACCGACAGCTGGGAAGCGGCTCTGAAAAACACGCTGCGCCAGGCGCCCGACGTGATCCTGATGGGCGAAATCCGGGATCGTGAAACCATGGAGCACGCCGTGGCCTTCGCCGAGACCGGTCACTTGTGTCTGGCCACGCTGCACGCCAACAGCGCCAACCAGGCGCTGGACCGCATCATCAACTTCTTTCCTGAAGAGCGCCGCGCCCAGTTGCTAATGGACTTGTCGCTGAATCTCAAAGCGCTGGTTTCTCAGCGGCTGCTGCCCAAACAGGACGGCAAGGGTCGCGTGGCAGCCGTTGAAATCATGTTGAACTCCCCGCTGATCTCCGACCTGATTTTCAAGGGCGATGTGTCCGAGATCAAGGAGATCATGAAGAAGAGCCGCAACCTGGGTATGCAAACCTTTGACCAGGCGCTGTTTGACATGTATGAGAAGAACATGATCACATTTGAAGATGCCCTGCGCAACGCCGATTCGTTGAACGACCTGCGCCTGCAGATCAAGCTCAACAGCCAGCGCGCCAAGTCCAGCGACCTGAGCGCCGGTACCGAACACTTTTCGATTATGTGAATGTAGCCCCCACGCTCCGCCGCTGCACGGGTCGCTGCCCTCCAAAGGGGGCGAATTTGCCTTGGGGCGGCCCGGCCCGGCAAATTGCCCTTCCAACTAATTGAACCTCCTACGCCATGCCAAGCACCAATCCTAAAACATACGAAGCATCCGCCAGCACCAAGGTGGCCTTTATAGGCCTGGGCGTCATGGGCTATCCCATGGCCGGGCACCTCGCCCTGGCCGGGCACCAGATCACCGTCTACAACCGATCAGCTAGTAAATCAATAGCGTGGTGTGCAGAATTCACGGGGGCTAGCGGCCAAGATGGAATGAATGCCAGCGCCGAAACGCCGCGTCTTGCGGTGCACGACGCCGACATCGTTTTCTGCTGCGTGGGTAACGACGAAGACCTGCGCAGTGTGACCATAGGCCCGGACGGCGCCTTTGCCGGCATGAAGTCCGGCGCCATTTTTGTCGACCACACCACTGCGTCGGCCAGCGTGGCGCGTGAACTCCACGCCCTCGCCAGCCACCAGGGGCTGCACTTTGTCGATGCGCCGGTTTCCGGCGGTCAGGCGGGCGCCCAAAACGGCATGCTCACCGTGATGTGTGGCGGAGACGCAGCGGCATTCGAGGGCGCCAAACCCGTGGCAATGGCATTCTCACGCGCATTTACGCTCTTGGGTGACAGTGGCGCGGGCCAGTTGGCCAAGATGGTCAACCAGATCTGTATTGCCGGACTGCTACAGGGCTTGAGCGAGGCCATCGCCTTTGGCCAGCATGCGGGCCTGGACATGAACCAGGTGCTGGATGTCATCGGCAAGGGCGCGGCCCAAAGCTGGCAGTTGGACAACCGCGGCAAGACCATGGTGGCCGACAAGTTCGACTTTGGCTTTGCCGTGGACTGGATGCGCAAGGACCTGGGACTGGTGCTGGACGAGGCCAAGCGCAATGGTTCACGATTGCCCGTCACGGCGTTGGTTGACCAGTTCTACGCCGACGTGCAGCACCTGGGTGGCAACCGCTGGGACACCTCCAGCCTGATCAAGCGCCTGAAGTAGTCGCTGGCCGAGTTCCCCCGCAGGGACTTTACGGCTTGGCTGCTGGGGGCGTGCCGGATGCGGTCATGCGCGCCAACTCGTCTTCCGAGATGGTTTCCAAAATACGCACCACCTTCTGAACGCCGGTCGTGGCGCTGATGACTTCTGTCGCGCGTGTAGCCTCGCGCGCGGTGACGCGACCCATCATGTAGACGGTTCCACGCTCGGTCGTGATCTTGAACGCGTTGACATACAGGTCTTTGGCGTCCAGCAGAGCGGCCTTCACCCGGCCGCTGACCAGCGAATCGGACGACCGTTGCGTGAAGGTCGAATTGCCCAGGACGGCCAGCTCGTTGACGATATGGCGCACGTTGTCCACGCCGGTCACAATCTGCTCCACCAGTTGCTTGTCTTGCGCGGAGGCAACTTCCCCGGTGAGCAAAACCTGGCGGTTGTAGCTGGTCACATTGACATGCGCGCGCTCACCCAGGTTTTCGCGGATGCGGCTGGCCGATCGCAGCTCAATGCCCTCGTCTTCGACCACGCTGCCGGTCGTGCGCCTGTCAGTGGCTACCAGGCCAGTCACCACCGCACCGCCCATGACCAGAGGGAAACACGCAGTCAACGTGCCCAA
>CAINUX010000085.1 GCA_903853895.1 uncultured beta proteobacterium
CGAACTCACCGTCGGCTCCAACGGCATGGGGACCACACCCCACACCGCCATGGCCGAGCTGATGGACCAACAGGGCATCACCTATGTGCACGTGCCCTACAAAGGCACGGTGGAACAGGTGTTTGCGGTGGCATCAGGGCAACTGATGGTGGGGGTCAACTCCACAGGCTTCGCGCCTTATGTAGCATCGGGCAAGCTGCGGCTGCTGGCAACCTTTGGCGAAAGCCGCAGTAAACGCTGGCCCGATGTCCCCACCATGAAAGAGTTGGGGCTGGGCGTGGTCGCCCTGTCACCCTACGGCATTGTGGGGCCGCGCGGACTCCCGAGCGCCGTGGTGCAGACCCTGCACGACGCCTTCAAGGCCGCCATGCAGGACCCGAGTCACCGCGACGAGATTGCCAAGTACGACCAGGAACTCCTGTACCTCGGGCCGCAGGAATATGGACGCTTCATGCGTGACACCTTTGCGGCCGAGAAGCGATCCGTGGATCGCCTGGCTCACACCCCTGCGCCTTTGCCAAACACGTAGCGCAAACCGACCCAGATCTGCCGGGGCGCGCCGGGGGCGTAAAAGGTAGATTGAGGGACGGGGAAGCCCGCGGCACTCGTTCCCCCCAGCGCCCTGGCCACGAAATTGCCGTTGGCATCCAATGCCGCCGGGCCCAACTGGGCGGCCGTGCTGTATGACGTGTCGAAGAGGTTGTTGACCTGGGCTGTCAGGTTCAACTGCTGTGACACGCGGTAGTGGGCGCCTAGGTTGAAAATCGCATAGCCGGCGCTTTCGCCCTGGCCCAGGTAGGTTTTGCCATCGCGCTGGTGCGCATTGTTCTCGTTGCCACGCGCGACCGACGCTGACACCGCGACCATGCTGCCGTTCAGCGAGAAGGCGCTCGACAGCGCGTAGTCCCCCGACAGCTTGATCATCTGGCGCGGAATCAGCGGTATGCGGTCGCCCGGTCGGATGGCGATGGTGCCGTCCAGTCCCACTTTGCCGGCAAGGGCCGTGGCATTGCTGCTGTTGCCCGTGCCATTGACGGTTTCAGCACTTTGGTAGGTGGCATCCAGCCAGGTGAGTTGGGCGCCCAGATTGAGTCGGCCCAGCTTGCCATCCATGCCTAGCTCCAGCCCCTGGCGACGGGTTTTTCCGAAATTCCTGAAGTAGCCAAAACCGGCCTGGTTGTCCGCCACAAACAGGATGTCGTCCTGGTTCTCGGCGCTGAACACACCGGCATTCCACTGCACCGTACCGCCAGCCGTGCCGCGCACGCCAGCTTCCACGGTGCGCGTGACCACCTGGCTCAGCGGTGGATCACCCGCCATGGCATTGGGCAGCTTGCAGGGACTATCCGGGTTGGCGCAACCCAGCTCAATGGCGGTTGGCGCGCGACTGCTTTCGCTGTAACTGGCGTAGGTGTTGAGGGACGTCGTAGGGCTGTAGGTCAGGCCGACGGCCGGGTTGAAGCGCGAAAACCGGTGGTCGCCACTGAGCGAGGCCAGGTCGGTGGCGCCGTGGATCTGATCGCGGTTGACGATGGATGTCGTGTTGTAGCGCCCGGACAGTGTCAGGTGCAACTGGTCCTGCAGCGACAGTGTGTTGCTGCCAAAGACGCTCCAGGTTTCGATGCGTCCCGACAGATCGACCCGCGTGTCATACGGTGCGCCGTCCACATTGCCGCCGCTGACCCCATCGCCAAAGGCATTGACGCCGGTCACGCTACGGTCCGGGTTGAGATAGCCCAGTTGGGAAGACTGGGTAAACGCCACACGGCTGGCGTCATAGCCCGCGCCGACCACCAGCTGGTTGCGCTTGCCGGAAAGCGTACCCAGCCAGCTCAGTTGGCCGGACAGCCCGTAGTTCTGTTGCGCGGTCTGTGTGCGGTTGATGACCCCGTTGCACTTTTCGCCCGGCTCATCGTTCTGCAGTGCCTGCGCAATACAGCGCCAGAACGGAAAGGGCGTGTTGGCCGCGGTGGCACCGCTGGCCGGATAGCCGCTATAGCCCGCCGCCTTCAGC
>CAINUX010000086.1 GCA_903853895.1 uncultured beta proteobacterium
CATGGGTTTCAGTACGGCATCGATGCCCACTATGCCGACGACGTGGCCGCCGGACGCACCGTGGTGGTCAACGGCTCACGCGCACACGCCGCCGCACAGGCATCATCCGAACACGTGCGGGTCGTGCAAATTGTTGCCGACGCAAGCCTGCTGGCCAGCCGCATGGCGCAGCGCGGACGCGACGCGCCAGAGGACGTCGCCCGCCGCCTGGCGCGCAACGCGGCCTTGCCGCATTTCATGTCCGACTGCACCATCCTGAACCACGGCGAACTGGCACACGCAGGGCGCCAGCTGGCGGACTACTTGGTAAAATGTGCCTCTAGCCCTCGTGGAATGGTCGCATAACGCTATGATTATAATAGCTAAACATCCACAAAAAACACCAACGCTGTCCGCTGATTGTTCTAAGCCGGTGGCTGCGCCATGCCGACTGCCACGCCCCGCAGGAACTGGATAATCCCCTGCGCGGCATCGAGCCGCTGCGCAGTTTCAATGGCTTTCGCGAGATCACGCTCCGCGCCAATTCGGTTTTGGAACCGCATGGCCGACTGGAGCCAGCGCTCGGCATGTTTCCTGGGCAACAACGGCTGTAGAACTTCCACACAGTAGCGCAACCGCTTGGCAAGAATCCGTCTGCGGTGCTGGATCAATACATCCTTGGACTTCTTGGGTAGTGACTGCAGTTGCTCGGCCAACTGTGCCATGCGCTTGCTGGCCCACAGGGTGACGCTGCGCTGTTTATGGGTGTGTGGACGCCATCCGTTGTCAAACGCACCGGTTTCAAGCCAGCACACCATTTGCACCAGTGTGCAACCGACGGCGGGGTCCATCAAAATGGTTCGCAAGCCTTCCCGTTGTTCATGGATGGTTCTCTGAAGTGCCTCGTCCAATTGACTCCACTGCTTGGCATGATGCGCATCTCCGGATTGGTAAACATCGGCGTAGACAGGAAAGACTTCTGTCGCTGCGACTTCCAGATCGCGCAATGCCGTTAGACGCATCAACAGGGGTCTCAGTGGCGCAATGGATGGAAGCGTGCGCTCGTCGATCAACTTCTTGAAAAGTTTCAAATTGCCCTTGAAGCGGCGCCACCCAACCCGCGCCTGGTGCAATACCTCGGGTGCATCGCTGCTGCGCAGGGTGTACAGATTGGCGGTGAATTGCAAAAACGATTCGCGCAATACCGTGAGCGCAATGGCTCCCAACTCCATGCTCTCATCGAGCGCTGGCGGCTTGGCACGCACTGGCGCATCCAGGGTTCCGTCTGCCAGGCGGTAGGCACGCTCGGACTTGCTCACGTGCAGTGGCAACAGACTGATATGCTGGCTGATTTGGCTGGCGACCTCGAATACGGCATCAGACGAACCCTCCAGCAATTCAATTTCCAATTCGCACAATGGCGCGCTGTGTCCCTCGATCACAACGCTGCCGCGGTCCAGTGCAACCTCCACGCGACCGCTGTCCAGCGCAACGATCCAGGTCAGTCGCTCAAAGCTGGTGGTGAATACCGGATGAAGAGACTGGAACAAAGATCCATCAGCGTCCAGCTCCGACCATGGCGTGTCAACCAATAGGGTCTGATCGAGACGATCTGTGGAGATCGGCGCTTCCCATTCCCCGCGGCGACTCAATGCAGAGTCACTGGCCGCACCAACCTTGAGCGTTTGTACCCAATGGGGGGCATCCGCATTGCCTACCCGACGAACGCGCAGTGCCACTGCCTTGCGCTGCAGCGCGTGGCTCGCTGTGTCGTAGTAGGTGTTGTAGAGGTGCAGGCGTTTGGGCTTGCGCCGCCCAATGATCGCAACGCGCGCCAGATGCTTCTCCAACAGATGCAGGTCTTGAAGGGGCAACGCCAGCTTGAGTTCCAGTTCCATAATTTGTACGATTGATGACGTTTTATAGCTTCGTGGCATGCCAAGTGTGTGACAGGAGTCTGTAACCTCAGGACGGTTTGACGGACTTGACATCCCTGGACTGTCGCCGCTCAAAGTGCTTGAGCGCGACATAGGTCAAAGCGCCGATGAGTGCGGCGCCCAACAAAAACCCCCCGTAGGCCAGCGGCCATGGGATCCCCTGGGTCATCATGGAGAACTCGGACATCCCGCCCACGCCGGCCAGAATGTTCAACGGCATGAAAACAACGCCAAACACCGTCAATTGATTGATGCGTTTGTTTTGATTGATATTGATGAAACCGATGGTTGCATCCATCAAGAAATTGATCTTGTCGAACAGAAACGATGTGTGGCTATTCAGTGACTCGATGTTCTGCAATATCTGCTTTGCATCGTCAAACTGCGCAGTCGACAGTATCTTGCAACGGATCAGAAAATTGATTGCCCGCTGGGTATCCAGAATATTGCCCCGGATGCGGCCATTCAAGTCTTCCTCTTCGGCAATGTCTCCCAGGATTGCCGCGGCTTCACGGTCGCTAATAGCCTCGCTCAGAACCTGGCGCCCCACTTTGCCCAGCGTTGTGTAGATGTCTTCCAGCGAATCCGCGGAATACTCGACATCTGCACCATAGAGATCAAGCAGCAAGTCATTGCAATCCGAAACATAGCCAGGCTGCGTACGCGCGCGACGCCGCTGGAGTCTGAAGACAGGCAACTCCTCATTGCGCAATGTAAACAGGATGCCTTTATGCACGATGAAAATCACCGGAATGCTGCGTGAGTTGCCTTCCCGGTCCAGCAAGAAATTGGAGTGCAGATGGATATCACCTGACTCTTCAATATGGAACCGCGTGCTCACTTCCAGGTCTGTCATATCGCCCGGGTCTGGCAATGTCACACCAAAATGCGCGCCAACGTAACTGCGTTCGGCCCTGGTTGCGTTGATCAGATCGATCCAGACCGGACGAATCCCATCAAAGTCCTTGCGACTCTCAATCGGGATTTGCTGCAACCGGCCGTCTCGCAATTCGAAGGCATTCATTTGCGTCGCATCGAAGGCCGGCTCCCGATTTCCGACGAGCTGTTCACGGCATGCATCCGAGACCTCCCACAGCACTTCATTTTGACGCCCCTCCGGAACCTGCTGCCAGAACAGAATCCCGTCCTGCGCAGGGAGGGATTCAAGAATTGCACCAATCTCTTCGGTGGTTGTTCGGGCCACAAAGTTCTGCAACTCCGCCGAATGCTGCCGATGCACCAAGGTTTCGATCATGTCGTGCCGCGGCATGACTTGGCCATGCACCACGCCTTCCACCCGCCTCTGCTTGATCAGCAGTTCAATCACCTTTTCCTTCGACATTTTTTGGGTAACTCCGTTGGGTTGCGTGACGCACGTCTGCGCAGACGGGACTGTAGACCGTTGCTCAGATAGTGTCGAGCTTACTCGGGTAGGAGTCACAAAACTGAAATTAAGTCCCAACAGAATGGACGTGTCCACAATGGATACTCCACCGAACGTTTGAATAAAAAATGACACACATTTCCCAGACCGGTTTGCGCTATGTATCAAAGGAGAACGGATCGCCGTTCCAGGGAATGGGCAGCACAGGCGAAACGATAAGCTGCATCAAGTGTGGAAAACACAAACTCAGGACACGGGGCGCCATCAAGCGCTATCTGAATTCACTGCTGTTCTTTTGCTTTGACTGCAAACCTGAAAAGAAGCTTGCAGCGAATGCAGTCAAAAGAGTCACGGGTAATCCTCTGGTCGCAACCGAAGCGTAAAATCGAGTCTTCGCTCGCTCCGCTAAACCATCCACATGGAGAAAGTATGCGTAAGAAACTTCAAAACCTGGAAAGACTGAGCCAAAAAATGGAGGCCCGGTTTGGAGAGGGTGACGAGTTGGTCCTGGCATTCAAACGGGAACTTCTATCGATGCGAGAAAAACTGTCCAAAGAAGTCGCCGCCAAGAACTTTGGCCGCCGCAAGATAGACAAGACAGATCCGCTAGCAGTTCAAACCCTGCCCCATTAGTCGCAGAGATCAACCGTCGTCTGACGGCGCACAAAGAACGGCGCATGGATCAGCGCGATGCTTAGCCATACGGCCACACTGAAATACAGCGACATCCAGACCACTTCACTTTTCCAGTCCTGCCATTGGTGGGACACAACCCAACGCCCGGAAGCGTCGACGAGACCCTGCAATACGCTCATGTAGAGGCGGCCGCTCGCTTCGTCCAACACCCATCGCGACCAGTACATGGGCACGTCGACCGTGAACATGAACCCGACATAGGCCGCGCCAATGATGCCGCACACAAACAGATGCGGCCGAAGCCTGCTGGAGGCGCGAGGCCAGATCGTCGCCAGACTCACCACCAGCAGGGCAACGCTGATACCCCAAAGCGACTCCTCGACGACGTGACCAATGTTTGACGTGGTGAGTACCGAGTACCACGAGAATACTTCGGCAACAAGGATCATCGGGACGATCGCCCTCGCAGTGGCCCGCCCTACCTTGCTGTCAGCTACGCCTGCCACTTCGCGCAGAAGCAGCGCCCATTGGATGACAAAGCACATCTCGGCAATGGTTGCAACGGTTCGGCCAACGATTACGCTGGACATCCAGGAGTCAAACAGGCAAAGCCGTTGCACATCGTAGACCGGTAGTGCAGAACGATACGCGCAGCCCAACACGTAACCGGCAGAAAGCATCAGTTGCAGGCGCCTGGACGCATAGACTTCGGCGGGGAGCGTGTGATGACGTCGCTTCAGGGCAGGCACCGACAGGGAAAGACCCACGATGTTGATTGCACTAACAGTGCACAGTAGGAGCCACCAAGTGAATAGATCTGTTGACATGTGGCGGCAATCTTGCGCCGACACCTATGTTGGTGTCAACGATATAAACCATATATACCGTTTATATCAATAGAACCTGAGGTCATAAGAATTCAATGCCACTATTGCCCCAGAAATTCCGGAGCAGTTCTTCTTGCACCCTCGAACCAGAATTTGATGTAGCGCAATCTTCACGAAACCATCATTGGACGGGTCACGAAAATGTCATCGTCGGTTTCTACATTGATTTTGAGGGCCACACAACTTGTGTGACCACAATGCACTCAACGGAAAAACCAACATGCAAAGTTTTGTCGAAAAGATTCGTATCCTGCAACGGGATGACCATCGCTACTACCACCAATGCAGAATCAATCAGTCGCTGCATCTTATCAGTGCCATCAGCTTCCTGCTCGCCTATGCCCTGTTGTTCATTGAGCCGGCCGCAGCTGGCATAGTCGGTTGGCTAGTTGGAATGGTCACGCGCCAATCGGGACACATCTTTTTCGAACCGCGTGGGTACGACCAGATCAATTCGGCAACGGACGAATACAAGGAGTCCATCAAGGTGGGCTACAACATGCGCCGCAAAGCCATATTGATTGCAGTCTGGCTTTCGATGCCCGTCATTTTGCTTGTATCGCCGAGCTTCTTCGGGCTGATCACACCTGCCGCAGGACTGCAAGACTGGACCCACGATGTTGGTTTGATGTGGTTGGCCCTGGCAGTTGTGGGCCTGGCCTTTCGCACCGTGCACCTGTTCTTCATCCGTGGTACGGCTTGGGGGCTCGCATGGGCCTGCAAGATATTGCTGGACCCATTCCACAACGTGGCGATCTACTGGAAATCGCCATTCGCGTTGATGCGGGGTCAGCGGTATGACCCCTTGTCGCTACCTTAGCTCTTTGCAGGGCGCCCGGTCTTCAGGTTTGGCACAGCGCGCAGTGCAGCAAGAAATGCAGCGTCCGGCAAGGCTGCCAACGCTTTGATACCAGCACGAATGAGTTCGGTCTTCTTGATGGGCATCGCCAGTTTCGCCGCGCGCAACTTCAGAACATCCAGCACTGCAAACTCCGGCTTGGGCATAGTGAAACTGTCACGAACCATCTTGACTTTCTTTTCCTTAACCGGTTTGGCCACCACGGGCTTGGCTGCAGCGGGTTTGGCTGGTGCCTTGACGACCGGTTTTGATACGACGGCTTTCGGGGAGGTTACAGGAGCCTTCGTGGCCGCAGTCTTAACGACAGGTTTTGCTTTTGCCTTCACCTTCGGTTTGACAACTGCCTTTGGCGCAGCGGTGGGTGCCACGGGTGCAGCGGAAGTTGTCACGGGTTTCGTTTCAGCAGTTGCCATTTTGATTTCCTTTTTTTGTAAACGGTATATACAGTTTAAATCGTTTATTGAAATTCGTCAATTCCAATCCGATAGCTTCAATTCTGTAACTTTCAATTGCTAACTCCGGCCTCGGGTGTGCACTGCGATCGACGAGGTTCACAAATTTGTAATCAATGCCGAGTAACCTGCCGTCCTGTCTCGTTACATCGGAGATCATCTATGGCGAAACAGTCACACAGAGAGCAAATCACAGACGACGGTCTGCGTTTTGTAAAGAAGAAGCCAACGCCCCAGTCTTCTGGTCTATTCAAGAGTACGAAGTCGTGCTATGTGTGCTCCAAGCAACAAGTGCAGCCCGATGGACTTCGGGTTTCCCTCCTCGGAAGATCGGAATTTTTTTGCTCAGAAGAATGCAAGAGAAAGATATTCAAGCCAAAGTTGCAACCGTTGAATTGAGTGACTTTTCAAGTTCATTGATGGGGTCATGCTCCTGCGAAGGCCTCGGGTCAGGCCAACCTCAATATCGTTCTGGAACGATCATTTCTGGTGGTACTGGTTGGCGGATGTAGTCCTCGTTGCGGACCCGCGCGGGTAGCTGCACGGCTTCTTGTTGAACCTCTTCATACGGAATCTGTTCCAGCAAATGGTGAATACAATTCAGGCGCGCAGCTTTCTTGTCCACACCCTGAACGATCCACCAGCGCGCCTCTGGAATGTGCGTGCGGTCCAACATGACTTCCTTGGCCCTAGTGTAATCTTCCCACCGCACACGGGATTCCAGATCCATGGGGCTCAACTTCCATTGCTTGAGCGGGTCATGAATGCGTCCCAGAAAGCGTGAGTGCTGCTCCTCGTCCGTGATGGAGAACCAGTACTTGATCAGTTGAATGCCAGACCGTGCCAGCATCTTTTCGAACTCGGGGACGGTACGGAAAAACTCTTCGTACTCCGCATCATTGCAAAAGCCCATCACCCGCTCGACGCCAGCGCGGTTGTACCAACTCCGGTCAAACAGGACCATCTCCCCTGCAGCAGGCAGGTGGGAGACGTAGCGCTGAAAATACCATTGTGTGCGTTCACGATCGTTCGGCGCCGGCAATGCAGCCACGCGGGCGACGCGCGGATTGAGTCTTTGCGTAATGCGTTTGATAACGCCGCCCTTGCCGGCTGCGTCACGTCCTTCAAACAAAATGACCACCTTGTGCCGGCTACGCACCACCCAGTCCTGCAGCTTGACCAGCTCGCCTTGCAGTCGAAACAATTCCTGGAAATACTGGCGTCGGGCTGCGCGCTCTGCGTCCGTTCGAACGCCGCTTGCATCGGCATCCAGTTCACGCATGCTGCGGTCTTCCAGCTCCATTTCCAGCTCTTCGTCATAGCTGTCCATCAGGTCTTCCCGGATACGACGGATCAGATCTTCATGTTGTTGCGTGGAATCAAGACTCATGGTGTTTTTAACGGTATTTGTGGAACGTGCAAGCTTATAGCGACTTTGTGACAAGGTCGTGATGATGGACTCATGCGCAATGCGAACGTTTGGGATGTCACAAAACCATCGCAATGACCGGACAGACTAGGGACACTTTTGTCCCCAGGGAATCCAGATTCATGAAAATTTCAGTCATTGGAACCGGCTATGTCGGGCTGGTCACCGGCACCTGTCTGTCGGAAGTCGGCAACGACGTGATGTGTTTCGACACGGATACTGACAAGGTCAACCGCCTGCAAAACGGCGAGATCCCGATTTATGAACCGGGTTTGCAAGAGATGATCCGGCGCAATGTCAATGCCGGGCGTCTGCACTTCACCAATAGTGTTGAACTTGCAACCCAGTTTGGCACCGTTCAGTTCATCGCTGTAGGCACTCCGCAGGGGGAGGACGGCAGTGCCGATGTGCACTATGTGATGGAAGCCGCGCGCAGTATAGGCCGCCACATGAATGACTACAAGGTTGTGGTGGACAAGAGCACGGTTCCGGTAGGAACTGCCGATGCAGTCCGGGCTGCAATACGGGAAGAACTGGAACTGCGCGGCGTCGATACCCCGTTTAGCGTGGTGTCCAATCCGGAATTTTTGAAAGAGGGTGCTGCTATCGACGACTTTATGCGCCCGGGGCGTATTGTTCTGGGGTGCGACGACGAGCAGGCTGCGCTGAACATGCGCGCACTCTATGCACCGTTTCAGCGCCACCACGAACGACTGGTGCTGATGGATATCCGCAGCGCTGAGCTCACCAAATACGCTGCCAACGCCATGCTGGCCACACGCATCAGCTTCATGAACGAGCTGGCGAATCTGGCGGAGAAGGTGGGCGCAGACATTGAGAGTGTTCGCAAGGGCATCGGTAGTGATCCCCGAATTGGTTACGACTTTCTGTATGCAGGAGCTGGCTATGGCGGCTCGTGCTTTCCCAAAGACGTCAAGGCACTGATTCGAACGGCTGCCACTGAGGCCGGTATTGAGCTAAGGATTTGATGATTAAGGTCCACGCCCCAATGGGGTCAAACGTTACAGACCGATGAAACAACAAACCCTCGCCATGGCGTCCGATCAGACGTTCGAGAACTACCGCAAGCCCAC
>CAINUX010000087.1 GCA_903853895.1 uncultured beta proteobacterium
ACGGTAGTCTTCGGGCAGGTCTTCGAGGCGGCCAAGTTCTTGCATTTTTGTTCCCCAGGGTGGTGTTTTTGCGATGGGGTGGATCGTAGGAGTCGGTCAAAATGCTGTAAATCCATGTGGACGAATACGGGGTATTCGATAATCGAATAGAGGTGCTGCGATGAACACGATTGATATTCGATTGCTGTCGGTTTTTGACGAGATCTACAAGACCCGCAGCGTGACCGGCGCGGCGCTGGCACTCGATCTGGGTCAGCCCACGGTGAGCGTAGCCTTGTCCAAGCTGCGCCACCACTTTGATGACCCGCTGTTTGTGCGCACGTCCAGCGGCATGGAGCCCACGCCTTTCGGTGAAGGACTTGTGCGGCCGGTGCGTGGGGTGCTGGAAGCGCTGAACCTGGTGCTGGGCCACCGCAATGACTTTGACCCCGCCACTTCGAAGCGTAGCTTTCGCATCTGCATGACCGACATCACCCAGCTGGTGCTGCTGCCCAAGCTGTGGGAAACCTTGCGGGGCGCAGCGCCCGGCATCCACATTGAAATCCTCCCGTTGTCAGACGATATCGCCCGCCGGTTGGAAAGTGGCGAGGCCGATCTGGCGATTGGATTTTTGCCCCAGCTGGAGGCGGGCTTTTACCAGACGGCGCTGTTTGACCAGAACTTTGTGTGCATGGTCAGCGCCCACCATCCGCGCATCCGCGACGAGCTGACACTGCAGCACTTTGGCTCGGAAAACCACGCCGTGATCAGTTCATCCGGTGCTGCACCCTTGTTGATTGACCAGGAAATTGCACGTATGGGCTTGAAGCGCAAGATCTCGCTCAAGATCCCCAACTTCATCGGCGCCGCGCTGGTGGTGGAACACACCGACCTGATCATTACCATTCCGCAGCGTTTGGGGGCTGTCCTGGAAGGCCGTGGCGCACTGAAGACTTTTGCGGTGCCGTTTCAGTTGCCCCACTACGCCGTCAAACAGCACTGGCATGAGCGCTTCCACAACGACCCGGGTACGCAGTGGCTCAGGCGCGTGATTGCGGAACTGATGACGACCAAGGGGACATCACCATAGCGTGAGGCTCTGCTGCTGCCGACTCAGCGGCTCAGGCCTTGAGCAGCCTTTCCAGGTGCCCCCGCCCGTCGGGGCTGGCCATGATGACGAGTACCGCACCGGCTTTGACGACATGGTCGTCTGGCGGGTTGAAGGTCCATTTTCCGTACTCATGGGTGGCCATCAGCAAATACTCTTTTGACTTGGGTGCCAGCACGGACAGGGGAGCAGCTGAAAAACTGGTTGGCACAACGACCTCTTCGACCCGCAATCCTTCATCGCTGCGCAACATCTGGTCCATGAAATTGACCACGTGGGGGCGGACCATGGCCGAGGCAATGCGCATGCCGCCCGTGAAGTCAGGCGAGACGATTTCGTCAGCACCGGCACGCTTGGCTTTGTTGGTGTTGCGAATGTCATGCACCCGAACGACTACACGCACCTTCGGGTTGAGCAACTTCACCGAGAGCGCAATCATGAGGTTGTGGCTGTCATCCCCCGTGACGGCAAACACGCCAGCTGCGTTGGCCAGGCCTGCTCTGAGCAGGGCCTCATCATCCGCGGCATCGTCATGCAAATGCAGGGAGCGTGGGTGGTGCTCCAGCCAGTTGTCCAGCGCCGCGCGGTCGGCTTCGATGATGACGAATTGACGCTTGGTTTTAATCATTTCCTGGGCCACGTTGGAGCCAACGCGCCCGATGCCGCAGACGATGTAGTGACCCTTGAGTTCGGAGATTTCTTTTTCCATGCGCTTCTTTCTCAGTTCTGCATTCAGATCGGAGTCAATCAACAGGGCCACCATGGTTGAGAACAGATAGCTCATGGTGCCTATGCCCACCACCGCAATGAACACGGTAAACAGGCGCCCCATCGGGTGGTTGCTCAAGTCAACCGTCTCCCCGTAGCCAATGGTGGCTATGGTGATGAAGGTGAAGTAGAAACTGTCAATCCAGGTAGCGGCAGGACTGCCGATCTGGTGATAGACGACCGTTCCAAGCGCGGTGATTGCAAGCAGCAGCGCTGCGCCATACAGCAGGCCTTTGAAGTGCCGACTTCGAACGATCCTTTTGATTCCTGTGCGCCGCATGGTCATACTCTGGCAAATTGTAAAGTGCCGTTTGACCCACCTAACCTGCGTGAAATTGTTCCGCGTTCTTTCCCTTGAAGGGCGCATAAAACGCCTTGATGGCGACCATGTCAGCCTCAATGTCGCCCGTGGGGTGGAACACCGGGCCCAGCCCGCTGACTTTGCGCTCGTAGTCCATGTATGCCATGACGATGGGAACGCCTGCACCCACGGCGATGTAGTAGAAGCCAGTCTTCCAGTAGCGGGTTTTACCACGCGTGCCTTCCGGTGGCACCACGAGTTGTAAAGGGCCTTTGGCGTTCTTCATGGCCTCCACCGACGCGGCGACCAGGTTGTTGGACGTCTCGCGGGAAACTGGTATGCCACCCAGCCACATCATGATGCGGCGAAACGGAAACCTGAACAGCTGGCGCTTGCCCATCCAGTAGATGTTGAGGTGCAGTACAAATGCCACCATCAGGGTGTAGGGAAGGTCCCAGTTGCTGGTGTGTGGGGCTGCGATCAGCACACATTTCTGACCGTTGGGGGGTAATTCGCCTTCTACCTTCCAGCCCGTGAGCTTCATAAAGGCGATGGAGAGGCCGCGCAAAATGGTGTTGACCACCGGTGTGTCAAATAGGGTGAGGTGCATGAGCGAGAGTGGCTTTGAAGGCGGTACGATTCATTGTCGCCGCTTTATACCGGGGTTTGCCTTACATTGTGCAGCCTGCAACGCGCCATGAATGTGAGATTGCTGTGAAGAAAATTGAATGCCCTTGTGGGAGTGGCAAGGACCTTGCCGACTGCTGCGGAACCTGGCATGCCGGCCTGGCTCTGGGCCTGCATGCACCTACGCCGGAGTCGCTCATGCGCTCGCGCTACAGCGCCTATGTGCTGGGGCTGATTGACTACCTGATGGCAACCTGGCACGCGTCGACCGCGCCGGGTGATCTGGAGCTGCAACCGGTCAAATGGTTGGGTCTGGAGGTGCTCCACGCCGCGTCCAGCGGCGACGTGGGGGTGGTGGAGTTTGTTGCACGCTGCAAAATCAGCGGCCGCGCCGAGCGCATGCATGAACTGAGCCGCTTTGTGCGTGAACAAGGGCGCTGGTATTACATTGACGGACAAGTGCCGCAGGAAAGCTGATATGCCTGATCTTTCACTCATCATCCAGGAACCCGCAGACCCCGCCGCGCAGCTGATTCTGCTTTGCCACGCCGCCGGGGCCGATGCTGCGTCATTGCTGCCGCTGGGCGAACGTCTGTGCGAGGCCTTTCCCCGGGCCACCATCGTGTCACTGCAAGCAGATGCGCCTGCCACCTCGCCCCACGGTTTCGAATGGTTTGCCAGTCCTGCGGGCGCCGACGAGAAGCGTGCTGTGCGTGTGGCACATGCCGTGGCGGCGCTGCACACCAGCGTGCGCGACTGGCAGGAGCGCAGCGGCGTCCCGGCTGCGGCCACCGCCTTGATCGGCGTATCGCAGGGCGCGGAATTGGTGCTGGAGGCCAGCAAGCTGCAACCCATGCTGGCCAGCCGCGTGGTCGCCATGGGCGGGCGCTTCACGACATTGCCGGATACCGCTCCGGCAGTGACCACCATCCATTTTCTGCATGGCAAGCTGGACGCCTTGGTCCCCTACAGCCACAGCGTCATCGCGGCCCACCATCTGCGTGACATGGGTTGCGACATCACGGCCGAGGTCGTGCCCTTTGTCGGCCACGAACTGCATCCGGATTTGATCGAGCTGGCCATCACCAAGCTCAGTACCCATATTGCCCACCATTTGTGGACGGCGGCGCAGGAGGCCGCGCCGCCTTCAGCTTAGGTGCTTGCCCACAATCCCGGCCAGCTCAAACATCGTCACCTGCGGCTTGCCGAAGACGGGCAACAGCTTGGCGTCGGCGTTGATGGCGCGCTTGTTGGCGACGTCCTGCAGGCCCTGGGCCTTGATGTAGTCCCACAGTTTTTTGATGACTTCGGTGCGGGCGACCGGCTCCGCGCCAATCACGGCGGCCAGTTCGGCGCTCGGCAACTTGCCCGTTGCCACCGTGGTCTTGCGCGGGGCTTTGGGCTTGGCAGTCTTGGCTACGGCCGTCTTTGCAGGAGATTTTGAGCCTTTAGCCCCCGTAGAAGCTGACTTCGTAGCTCCTTTTTTTGTAGCAACAACCGTCTTGGATGCCGGTTTGGCAGCAGTCTTGCGCGGCGGGAACTTGCTGGGTGCAAACTCGAAGTTCACCTTGCCGGCTTCGGCGTCCCAAGCCAGCATGGCCTTGAAGGCGCGGCGTGTGCGCATCGATACGAACTTGTCCAGCAGGTCGGTTTTGCCGGTCGCCAGCAGCTTTTGCATCTGCGCACGTTCAATAGGCTGCTGCAGGATGATCTGGCCAGTCTTGAAGTCGCAGCTGGGCGTAGGGTGGGCGTGGGTGGGCACCGAGCGGTCACACACATAGTTCTTGCCATGTTCGTACACCGTGCCGCCTGCGGCATTGCCGGTCGCCGCGCCGCACTTGGGGCAAGGCCCCAGGGATTCCTGGGCTGAGAAGTCGATGATCTCGCCGCTGTCCTCACCCTTCTTGTCGTCGCCGAAGTCAAATTCCAGCTTGTAGTTCTTGGTCTCGTCGTCGAACTTGATGACCATCTCGGCCGTGAAGGGCCAGCCTGCCTTGGAGCGGAAGCCGTCCAGCGGACCAATTTTTTTGTCGCGCAGGAATTGCTCGACTTCGGCCACCTCAAACGTGCGCCCGGCGGGTGTCTTTCCAAAGGAGAAGCCGCAGCCGTCTTCAGTGCCGGTCTTGCCGGTACAGGTGTAGCGGCGGTAGTTTTCCTTGACGATGCCGCCGCAATTGGGGCAGGGTGCGACCAGCGTGGCGTAGTCGCCGGGGATGGTGTCGCGATCGTATTCCTTGGCCTTTTTGACCATACGCTCGGTCATGGCGGCAATCTCGGCCATGAAGGAGGTGCGGCTCAGCTTGCCGTGCTCCATCTGGGCCAGCTTGTATTCCCATTCGCCGGTGAGTTCGGCCTTGGTCAGTTCCTGCACATCCAGGCCACGCAAGAGCGTCATCAGCTGGAAGGCCTTGGCCGTGGGGATCAGTTCGCGGCCTTCGCGCAGCATGTATTTCTCGGCGATCAAGCCTTCGATGATGCTGGATCGGGTGGCTGGCGTGCCCAGACCTTTTTCCTGCATGGCTTCACGCAGTTCGTCGTCTTCCACGGTCTTGCCGGCGCCTTCCATGGCACCCAGCAGCGTGGCTTCCGAGTAGCGGGCCGGGGGTTTGGTCTTGAGGCCCTTGGGGTCCACGGTTTCGGTCTTGACTTTTTCGCCGGGCTGCACCGGCACCAGGCTCTGGCCTTTGTCGCCGTCTTTGGCGTCTGCCACTTCGTCAGCTGCCTCCTTGCCGTAGATGGCCAGCCAGCCCGGCTTGACCAGCACCTTGCCTTCGGTCTTGAATGAATGCAGGGCAGCCACCGTGATCCGGGTGGTCACCTGGTATTCGGCACTGGGGAAGA
>CAINUX010000088.1 GCA_903853895.1 uncultured beta proteobacterium
CACCAATGCGCTGATTCACTCCCGCCAAAATGTCTCGCCTCGACGGCTGGCTGAACCTGGTCCCTCTGACCAACAGTGCCAGGACATTCTTGGCACCGCTGCCGCAGCTCCCGATCACGGCCAGTTAGTGCCTTGGCGTTTCGTGATTGTCCCCAAACATCGGCGTGAGCTTCTGGCTGAAGTATTCGGGTTGGCGCTGCTGGATCGCGACCCCAACGCCACACCCGAACAAGTTGAAAGCGCACGCGAGAAAGCCTACAGGGCGCCCTTTTTGATGCTGGCAATTGCTCGACTGGCAGGCACTGACACGCAAACCGAAATAGGGAACTCAGAGCGTTTGGTGTCATTTGGCTGCGCAATTCAGAACATTCTTTTGTCGGCGCATGGGGCGGGATTCGGCACCGGTCTGACCAGCGGCCAAGCGATGGCGTCGCCGCGTTTGCGCGCCTTGTTTTCTCTGAACAGGCATGAGCAGGCGGTGTGCTGCATCAACATTGGTACGGTGACCAAACGCAAGCCAGCGCGTTTGCGGCCAGACATGGCCAGTTTCGTAACAAGCCTATAGGCCTACGTACAGCCAATTTGCATTCAGCACCTCTTTCGAACAACAACATTTTGAAAAAAGTCCGCTAGCCCTCGTGGAATATACGCAAGCAGCTATCAAAGATATAGCGCTATTCCCGCTCCATCTCCAGATAGGTCTGATTCGCCAATTGTGGAATCCACACATCGGCGTGCTTCAGGTTAGAAAACGGCTTGCCGTCAAAGGTCTTCACGGCGGCGCCGAGGTCCACACCATCGTCCACCGCCTTCTTCATATGCGCGCGCAGGGCCAGCAGCAGGTCGCGCGTGTGCGCCTGCGCGGTGGCCAGGTTGGTCACCGTGCCATGGCCGGGCACGATGATCTGGGGTTTTAGCGCGTCGATGACGGCAAAAGACTCCAGCCAATTGCGGGTGTTGCTGACCGGGTGCAGGCCCAGCACGCGGTCCACATAGACCACGTCGCCCGCAAACAGTACGTTCTTTTGCGGCAACCACACCACCAGGTCGCCCGGCGTATGGCCGCCCTTGCGGTACTTCAACTCCAGAACGGTGCCACCCAGCTCCAGACGGGTGTCCTGGTCTGCAACAAAACGGGTGGGCAGCGTAGGCACGGTGCCGTCCAGCCGCTCCTTCAGGACTTTGAGACCTTCCAGTTGCTCGCCAGAGCGCTTCTTCATGTCGGCTTGCGCGGCGGTATGGGCGATGGTTTCTATGCCCTGGGACGTGAAGTAGCCGTTGCCCAGCCAACGGTGGTCCTGGTCGCCGGTGTTGATGACCCACTTGACGGGCTGGCTGGTCACCTTCTGGGCTGCTTCGTGGATCTTGCGGGCCGACCGAAAGCTGGCACCGCTATCGATCAGCACCGCACCGGCGCTGGTCACCACCAGACCGATGTTGGCGTTGAGACCTTCGTTGTCGTAGGTGCGTCCTTCAATCTCGCCAACATAGGCGTACACGCCGTCCGTTACGGGCTTGAAGAGCACATCGACTGCCCATGCGGGCATGGTGGTCAACACAACGGTCAGCCCGAGAGTCAGTCTTGAAAGCAATCTGTTCATGGGTAGATCCGGTTTTAGGTATAAAAAGTGCCGCTAGCCCGCGCAGAATATGCGCAAGCAGCTATCAAAATAGTAGCATTTTCAGCGCAGCGTCAATGCCAGCGCGCGAGTTGCTCAACATCTTCAGCAAACATCTGGCCGCGCTCAGCCTGCAATACCCTGCCGTCCCGCCCCAACACCAGGGTAATTGGCAGGCCTTTTGGTTTCGGGAAAGCCCGATGCACATCGGGGGTCACCCATGCAGATGGAAAGGTATATCCCTTCTTTTTCAGATAGGCCGCTGCGTCGACAGGCTGTTTGTCTACCGACAGTGCCAGCATCTGCCAGCCATGGCTTTGCTGCGCGGTCCACAGCTTTTGTATCTCCGGGCTTTGCAAAGCGCAAAACGGGCAGGTGCTGGACCACCAGTACACCAGCGTGATTCGGTTACGTGTCTGCGCCGGTTTGAACACACTGCCATCGAGCAGCACCACCTCTGGCAGATTCAGCAGGGTTCCGACACCTGGCAGCGGCGGCGCAGTTGCCTCCATGGCCGCTGGTGACAGCGCTGGCGGCGTTTGCGCCAGCGCTACCCCGTGCCTTGCCATGAATGCCACGGCACCGAGGACCGGAAGCCCGGCCACGATAGAGCGACGAAGCTTATTCATGTTCAGATACGCTGACCCTGTGCGATGACAACGGCTTCGCCATCCTCTTTGTTGAAGGCAGCCTTCTGTTCGCCGGGCAGTATTTCCAATACCAATTCGCTTGGGCGGCAGAGCTTGGCACCCAAGGGGGTGACAACCACTGGCCGGTTCACCAGGATCGGGTGCAGCACCATGAAGTCCACCAGTTCGTCTTCCGTCCACTTGGGGTCGCCCAGACCGAGTTCTTCATAG
>CAINUX010000089.1 GCA_903853895.1 uncultured beta proteobacterium
CGGCTGGGCGGCAGAGGGCTCTGCGCAGGTCAAGGAGGAGCCCGCACAGCGGGCGGGGGACACGGAGCAGAACGCTCTGGCGCCCAGGCTCCCCCCCAAGCCCAGGCACCGAGCAAGCACAGACAACGCCCCGCAACTGACCCACCGCCAGCTAACCCAGTTCAGAGCCATCATGCTGCACGGCAACCTAGGCCGCGCGGCAGACGTAACAGGCTCCAGCCAGCCCACCCTGAGCCGCGAGCTGGCAAGACTGGAATACGTGCTGGGCTTTGCGCTGTTCGACCGGGTGCGGGGCCGCCTGCGCCCCACGGCCCGGGCCCTGGCGCTGATGCAGGAGGTGGAACGCTCCTTCATAGGCCTGGAACAGATCGCAGCGCGCGCACAGGAGCTGCGCACCCTCACCACCGGGCGCCTGCGCCTGGCCTGCCTGCCGGCACTGGCGCACGCGCTGGTGCCCCAGGCCCTGCTGCACTTCAGCAAAACCCTGCCCGAGGCCAGCGTCAGCGTGGTGCCGCTGGAATCGCCGTGGCTGGAGCAGGCGCTGAGCGAACAGCGCTTTGACCTGGGCCTGGGCGAAACCACCGAAGCCCCCACCGGTGTGGAACTGCGCAACCTGCTCCAGGTGAACGAGGTCGCTGTGCTGCCGGTCGGCCACCGCCTGTGCCGACAGGCCGTGTTGCGCCCGCAAGACTTTGCCGACGAGCGCTTTGTCAGCCTGGCCGAGGGCGACCCGTATCGCCTGGCCATCGACGCCATGTTCGCGTTGGCCGGTGTGGCGCGCGCCACGCTGCTGGAGACCGCCAGCGCCGCGACCGTCTGCGCCATGGTGCAACAGGGCCTGGGCCTGGCCATCGTCAACCCGCTGACCGCTAGCGCCATGGCGGGACCCGCTTTGGTTGTGCGCCCGCTGAGCGTGGCCATCCCTTTCCACGTCAGCCTGCTGCTTCCGCAGGTGGCCACACCGCACCCGCTGCGTGACACGCTGGTGGCGGCCATCATGCAGGGCGCCACCAGTTTGCCATCCGGCAGAGGCTAAGCACTGCGTGGTCCCGCACGCCAGCGCGAATCCCCTATCATCAGGGCGCTGCATGCACTCTGGCTTTGTACCTATGGCAACCACCCCTCACGCTTCTTCCCTCGTCGCCTTTCGCAATTTGAGCTTCCGCTACGGTGACCACGCCGTGCTGGAGAACGTCTCGCTGCACATTCCGCGGGGCAAGGTCACCGCGCTGATCGGCCCCATGGGTGCGGGCAAGACGACGACACTGCGGCTGATGGGCGGCGAACAAAAAGCACAGGCTGGCGAGATGCTGTTTGACGGCGAGGATGTGGGCCGCATGGACCAGACGCAGCTGTACGCCGCGCGCAGGCGCATGGGCATGCTGTTCCAGTTTGGCGCGCTGTTTGCCGACCTGAACGTGTTCGAGAACGTGGCCTTTCCGCTGCGCGAGCACACTGATTTGCCCGAAGCCCTGATCCGCGACATCGTGCTGATGAAGCTCAATGCCGTGGGCCTGCGCGGCGCCCGCGACCTGATGCCAAGCGAAGTCTCGGGCGGCATGGCCCGGCGCATCGCCATCGCCCGCGCGATTGCGCTGGACCCCGAGCTGGTGATGTACGACGAGCCGTTTTCCGGGCTCGACCCGATCTCGCTCAAAACCGCTGGCCGCCTGATCCGCCAGCTCAACGACTCCATGGGTTTGACCAGCGTGTTCGTGAGCCACGAACTGAAGCAGACGCTGGAGATTGCCGACCACGTGATCGTGCTCGCCAATGGCCGGGTCGCTCTCGAAGGCACGCCTGATGAAGTTCGCACCAGCATTGATCCGCTGGTGGCCCAATACGTCAAGGCCCTGCCGGATGGCCCGGTGCGCTTTCACTTTCCGGGCCTGCCGGTAGACGAGGATTTTGCGCTGACGGATGGACAGAGTCACAGCAGCTTTGCTATTACTTAGATAGCGGTATGCGCTTATCTGCCGAGGGCTAGAAGCCTATTTTCATATAGAACCCGTAAACAAACCCGTTTTGGGTATTGTTATAACCAAGAAGTCACCAACGGTTACAAAATGAGCCGCGTCCAGCTGGAATATTCGACGCATAGCGGCGAAGATAGCGCACAGCGTTCGTGGGGGAACTATGCGATTCACATTCAAGACGTTTACGTGCACTGCCCAGGCGGCGGCGTTGGTGGCACTCGGCGCGGCTTCCTTGCCAGCACACGCCACCAACACCTTTGATGCGACCACCAAGCTGCTGTCGCTCGACGCCGTGTCCCTGGGTGGCGCGCGCTATGGACAAGTCAAAGCGACGGTCAACGCCTATTCATTGCTGGGGGTAGACGGTGGTACGCCCGGTCCGGACACGTTTGATGCGGCCACCAACCTGTTGACTCTTGGCAGCGTGACATTTCAGGGCGCCACTTACAACAACGTGCGCGTCACCGTCACGTCGTACAGTTTGCTGAGCGCTGAGATCATGGGAGGGGGCGAGCCCAAACCCGCTGTGACCGCAGCGTATGGCAACCTGGCAGCGGCCGACCTGGGCGCGGGCGCCAGCCTGCACGGGGCCATCCCCTTCCCGGCCAGCAACGCGTGGAACATCGACATATCAGGAGCTGCGGTAGACAGCAACTCTGACGCACTGATTGCCAGCATCGGACTCACCCGGGGCCTGCACCCAGACTTTGGCGCCGGCCTGTACGACGGTGCGCCCATCGGTATTCCCTACGTGGTGGTGGCCAGCAGCCAACCCAAGGTGGCCATCACCTTCACCGACTACGGCGACGAGAGCGACCCCGGGCCTTACCCGGTTCCGGCCGACGCGCCGATTGAAGGGCAGCTTGCCAGCGGTGCGGCTTTTGGCGGTGACCGCCATGTGCTGGTCATCGACCGGGATGCCAACCGCTTGTATGAAACAGGCAATTCCTACCCGCAAGCCGGTGGCAGCTGGAAGGCGAGCGGGGGCGCCGTGTTTCACCTCGACTCCAACACCGTGCGCCCGGGCGGCCAGCCCGGCTGGACCAGCGCGGACGCCGCCGGACTACCCATTTTTCCGGGCCTGGTGCGCTACGATGAAGCGTCCACCGGTGTCATTCGCCATGCGCTGCGCTTTACGGTCAGCAGCACCCGGCGCGCGTATGTGCCGCCGGCTACCCACTGGGCGTCCAGCAACACCAGCGCCAACCTGCCCCCCATGGGCATGCGGGTGCGCCTGAAGGCCAGCTACGTGATTCCGGGCAGCTTCAGCACTGAGTCCAAAGCCATTCTGCAAAGCATGAAAACCTACGGCATGCTGGTTGCGGACAACGGCTCCAACTGGTACATCAGCGGTGCGCCCGATGCGCGCTGGAACAACGACAAGCTGGTCTCCGAATTGGGCAGCGTCAAGGGTGCCAGTTTTGAAGTCGTGCGTATGGACGGCCTCGTCACACCATAGCGGCACACCCAGCTTAAACGCCTACGGCGTGGCGGCGGGCGGGCGGGCCAGGTCGGCGTGTTTTTCCCGCAGGTACTGGTCCAGGTCCAGCTCGTGCAACTGGGCGGCATGCCGCTCTGTCAGCGCAAACCAGTCGCGCAATCGGGCTTCGGTCTGCTCAGGCGCGGTACCGGTCGTGACTCCTGCGTAGGCCTGCAGTGCCAGGTAGTTGCGCATCACATTGCGCTCCACCGACCCGCGTTCGCCCTGCACGTACTGGGGACGACCATCCTTACCCGTGCCAACCACGGTGAACCCGATCTTGGTGCGCCCGGCGGTCGCCAGGTAGGCAGCCATGGCCATCCTGGCCAGATTGCCGAAGTTGTAGCCATAGGCAAAGTGCAAAAACGTGCGCTGCCCTTCCAACGGAGCGGCTTCGAAGACGATACGGTAGTCTGATGTGGACAGGGGCCCGGTTGCCGCCACCAGCGACACCCGCAAGAAATCTGCACGCGAGGCTTCCACTTTCATGCTGTAGGCCATGCTGTACACCGTGCCTGCAGTGGCACCCTGCTTGGGGCCAGCGGACAACATCAACACATCGCCATGAGCCCCGTGAATTGGCTGGCAGGATCGCACATTGAGATGCAAAAACAGCACCCCACACACCGTTTCCGGCGTGCCCAAACCCGTGGCGACCTGTGCATAAGGCAAGGCCATGTCAGCGTACACATCAGCCGACATGCGTCCATTAGTCTCGTTTGAAACCAAGTGCAGCGGCTCACCGAATTCTTTGGCTTGTAGTTGGGGCAGCAATTCGGCCCGCTTTCCCAGCAGGCGGGTTGCGTCAGCCGACTCTACTGCTAACGCACTTGCAGCGCACAGCACCAGCGCTGCGGCGAAAAAATTGCGCAGATGGATCAACCGCTATTGGGGCGTTGGCGAAACCAACTGCCACCCCTCCGGGCAGTATTGGGTGTAGGGGTAATACTGCCCCACTGATTTGCAGAAATACCATGCATTGACCGGTTGTGGGGGCGCAGCAGGGGCCACAGGGGCCGGCGCCATGTAGGTAGGTGCCGGCTGCACGTACGTGACCGCCGGTGGTAAGTAAGTAACTGGTGGCTGCACATAGACGGGTTGCGGCGCACTTTGCTGGCTCGCAGCGGCGCCGATAACGGCCCCGGCGAGCCCCAGAAACAGCAGCGGTGCAATCCAACCGCCGCCATGGCCCTGCGACTGGTAGCTGCGGTGTTGCCCATGTGGGTAATGCCCTCGGGGGCCGTTTGCCAAGGCGCTGCCGCCCATTGCAGCGACAAGCAGCGCGACCATTAGGGTCTTGGGTACAACTTTCATATTCGGCCTCCGGATGAGTGCATAACGTTCTGACCGCACGGGTGGTTGACCAATCCCGGACGTCCCTTACCCACTTCAAGAAGTGGCATGGGCAACGGCTTGCTTGGCTGCCAACCCAATTTCATTCGGCTCAAATATACTGTACACATTAACAGCTTGATACTCCTGAAAGCACCGAATGCCCAACGACAACACAGCGCCCACCGGACTCTTCACCGACGACAGCCAGGTGACGCGCTGCGTCTGGTGCCGGGCGACGCCGGACTACCAGCACTACCACGACCATGAATGGGGGGTGCCTGTGCAAAACGACGAACGCCTGTTTGAGAAGATTTGTCTGGAGGGGTTTCAGGCGGGCCTGAGCTGGCTCACCATTTTGAAGAAGCGCGAAGCTTTCCGTCAGGCCTTTGCCGAGTTTGATATGGACCGGGTTGCGGCGTTTGACGAGGCCGACATCACGCGCCTGGTGCTGGACGCCGGCATTGTGCGCCACAGGGGCAAGATTGTGTCGACGATCAACAATGCCCGGCGTGCGCAGGCACTGCGCCAGGAATTCGGCACGCTGGCCGCCTACTTCTGGCAGTTTGAGCCGGCAGCATCCACGCGACCCGATCAGATCACCCACCAAAGCCTGAGCGGCATGACCACATCGGCGGAGTCCATCGCGCTGTCCAAAGACCTGCGCAAACGGGGCTGGAGTTTTGTCGGGCCCACCACCATGTACGCCTTCATGCAGGCCATGGGCATGGTCAATGACCACCTCGAAGGTTGTGGCGCCCGCGACAGGGCATTGACGGCACGCGCTGCGTTCCAGCCCCCAAAGGCAACTGTCAGCCGTGGGCCTGCAGCAAGTGTTGCAAGTGACTGAGCAAGGCGGTTTTGAGCGCCTTGGGTTTGACGATTTCAAACTCCAGCGGCAGACGCGCCAGCTCGCGGGCAAACGCGGGTAGATCGTCGATTTGCGCATCCAGACGGATGCGACCCCGGCGCTCGGTCAGTGTGCCGATACTGGCGGACATGACGCGCCGCACAGCGGCCTGATCGGCCCGAAACAGAACAGCAACGGTATGCGCGCGCGGCAGCGTCGCAATCGATTCCCGCAGGTACTGCAGCACATCAAACTTGGGCGGCCGGCCAAACGATTGGGGCAGCGCGTGCACCGCAGACACGCGGTCAAGTCGGAATGAGCGCAGTCCCTGGCGCAGGTGGCAATAGCCCACCACGTACCACGCGCCATTCAGATAACCGACTCCATAGGGGTCAACCGCCCGCTCGGTGGTACTGCCGTCCAGCGCGCAATAGGTCATCTGCATGCGCTGGGCCGCGCTGGCGCAGCGCGTGACCTCAGCAAAAAAAGCACTGCCGCTTTCGGTCTGCGGACGCGTGAGGTCCAGCGCAACGACGGCATGCAGATCGCCCATCTTGCGTTTGAGCGACACCGGCATCACGCGGTCCAACTTGGCCTGCGCGCTGGCCACGGCTGGCGTCATATCGCGCAGGCCCAGCTCACCCGCCACGCGCAGGCCAACCGACAAGGCGAGGGTTTCATCGTTGCTGAACATCAGCGGCGGCAGCTTGTAGCCAGGCATCAGCGCGTAGAAGCCGTCGCGCCCACGCTCCGCGCGAATCGGCACGCCAAAGCGCTCCAGCTCGACGATGTAGCGGCGCACCGTGCGGCGTTCCACGCCCACCATGTCAGCGAGTTGCGCGCCGCTAAGGCGGGTGTGCGATTGCAGCAGCTCGAGCACCGTCAGCACGCGCTGCAGGGGTTTTTCCATGGGTGGCATGGTAGCGCCGATATAGGCCACAAGCTGTCCTATATGGAAACTAGACTGCATCCATCTTCTTTTCTGCAATGGGCTCACAACATCATGGCACCCGATCTCTGGATATATTTCTTGGCCGTTCTCGCGGTGATCCTGCTACCCGGCATGGACATGGCGTTTGTCATGGCCAGCAGCCTGGCCAGCAGCCTGGCCGGTGGCCGCCGCGGTGCCATCAACGCGGTCCTGGGCATTGCCAGCGGGGGTGCGATCCACGTGATAGTAGGCGCCACGGGTATGGCGGCGCTGATGGTCGTATTCCCACAATTGTTTCGCGCCATGCTGCTCCTGGGCACGCTGTATCTGCTCTGGATAGGCTGGGGCATCTGGCGCAGTGCCGACGCTGCGCCCGCGCAGGAGGATATGGCCGCCCCATCCGGCGGCACTGTCTATCGGCGCGCCGTCACCACCTGCCTGCTCAACCCCAAGGCCTACGCATTCATGTTCGCCCTCTTCCCCGCGTTTGTGCGCAGCGACACGCGTTCGCTGCTCGCACAGACACTGGCACTCGGCCTGATCACCGTGGGCACGCAAATCGTGGTCTATGGCGCAGTCGCCGCGCTGGCCGTGCGGACCAGGGCGGTGATCCTGGCCCGCCAGAGCCTGATCGCGCGGACCATGGGCGGCATGCTGATCGTGACTGCGCTGCTCACCGCAACGCAAGCCTGGGCCGGGTGTTAGCCGCCGCGGGCGCAGCGGCGTGAGTCACACCCCCTAGCGCGGCATGTCGTAGTCCAGCTTTTCAAGCTTGCCACGCCAATAGGGCATGCGCCCCGTGGGCGCCAACCATGCCACTTCGGCAACGGACGGCACCAACATGCCACTGTGCGTCTCGTAGCGGGACGGGCGCACTTCCCACGGCATCGGTACCATCACCCCGTCCACCAGGGCACTGCGCTCGTTGCTGCTGATGCGCTCCACCAGCCCAGTGTCGTTGAAAGCAAACCGCAACGTTACCGTGATCGGACCATCGGTCAGCGTGGCGTCTGCGGTCTGCGCATCAACCGCCTTCCACTGCACACCCTGGCTGGGTAATAAAGCGGTCGGGTACCAGACGCTCTCGGCAAAGTAGCGGATCAGTTCACCGCGTGCAATGTCTCCCGACCCCTCAATGCCCCCAACGTCAAACAGCCCGATGACTGAGGGCTGCAAACTGCCCACGCCAGCCACATAGGCATCGACGACACGCACCGTGAGGCCGCCCGCCGTGCCCAGGGACGCATCCCACACAAAGCCAGGGCGCTGGGTGGCGACCCGCTGCCGGGCAGTGAACGGCTCCCATTGCTCAGCCAGCGTTCCGCGGTTCATCGTGCCGGTCTGCTCGATATACAGCCCGCGCACAATGGGTTGGTTAGGGTTGAGCACCTTGGAGAAGTAACGCCGCACCACGAACGGCAAGCTTGCCAGCTCCGCTTCATCGTAGCGCTCGGGGCGCGCCTTGACCGGGGCAGTGGCGGTCTCCAGCGCCGCCAGGCGCGCGTTGGTCGCATGGGTCCAGCGCGAATGCCCCCACAGCCCCAGCACCAAAGCCACGGCGAACAGGGTGAACACCACAATCTTGGCCCACTTCAGCACTACCACCAGCCGGTTGGGCCCAAGTGGCGCGTAGCTGGGCACTACAAAATTGCTCAGGGCTGGGGCCGCTTCGTCTTGCGGTGGTTTGGCATCAAGGGGCATGGCGACAGTTTATAGTGGGCCGAGGCGGTTTGAACGCAACCTATCTATTGGTCAGGAAACACAAAGTGAGCGCAATCGGAAACGTTTTTTGGTTTGTATTTGGTGGATTTTTGATGGGGCTCGGATGGTGGCTCGCGGGCTTGCTGTGCGCCATCACCATCATCGGACTGCCATGGGCCAAAGCCTGCTTCGTGATTGGCCAGTTTGCCTTTTTGCCGTTTGGCAAAGAGGCCGTGAACCGTGCGGCAATCAACGGTGTGGAGGATATCGGCACCGGTGCATTGGGCGCCATTGGCAATGTCATCTGGTTTGTCATTGCGGGCATTTGGCTCGCCATAGGCCACATCGTCTCGGCACTGTGCTGCTTCATCACCATCATTGGCATTCCGTTCGGCATTCAGCACCTCAAGCTCGCTGCGCTCACACTCGCCCCGGTGGGAAAAACCATTGTCGCCAAGAACGCGCCGCGCGTCGGCACCTGATGCCATTCAGCTTCCGACAACCGTCTATTTGAACTGCAGTTTTGCGCCGTTCAAGGGTACGGCCGTCAGGCTGTTTTTGGGCGAGCCGTCGATCAACTTGTCCGAGTAGGTCAAGTACAAAAGCACCTGCCTCGCCGGGTCCACCATGCGCACAATGCGTAGTTTTTTGAACAGGATGGAGCGGCTTTCGCTGAAGACTTCTTCGCTCTTGGGTATGGGCACCGCAGAGGAGATAGGGCCAACCTGCCTGCAAGCAATCGAGGACTCCGATTTTTCCGTGGACAGCCCCAGTGCGCCGGTCACGCCGCCCGCCTTGGAGCGGGAGACGTAGCAGGTTATGCCAGTGACCTTGGGATCATCAAATGCCTCCACCACGATCTTGTGGTCTGGACCGAAGAGCTTGAATGCCGTGTCCACCTCGCCGATCTGTTGCGCGATGGCGGTGGACGCAAAGGGGATGGTGAGCGCGAAGGCAACCAGGTAATGGAGTTTCATTGGGCTCATGTGGGGTCTCTCACGGAGGTTGCAAGATGTCTGGCAATTACGGGTTCAACGGTCAGCCAGTCGGCATAGCCCACAGGAAGGCTGGGGCAGGCACCGTGCTGTCCCGTGCGCCAATCCCACTTTCGGGATACGATTTTGGCCCAAACCTGTGAGGCTACCCGCGCGGCTTGAATGGTTGTATCTGTCCCAATTGAGGAGAACCACGACGGTCAGGAGAACGAATGCGGTTAGTGCAAGGATCAGTGGGGGCGGTCGTGGCAGATCACGCCACGCGCCCTGACCGCTGCGATTGAAGCGGCTCGGCGCGGCTGAGGACCTGATGCCGACCTTGCAGTCAACGCCGACTCCTTCGTACCAAGGGCGGCCAACACATGAGCAACAATGAAAGTGTTTCTATCGTTCCCCACGACGCTCCATAGCGACTTCTGAAACACTGAAGCCCAGTTTTTCGTAGAAAGCCGAGACACCGGTCCTACCAGCACGCAACACCCAGGTCATCTTTCGGTTTTCTCCCATGGCTGTATGAACAAGTGAAGTTCCTATGCCTTTTCCTCTGTGACTTTCTTCAACGACAACCATTGATATATATCCATTGAAAATACCATCGGTTATAGCCCGAAGGAACCCGATGACATGACTGCCTTCAACTGCGACAAGGACAATCTGAGAGTTGCTCAAAAGCCCTTTGAAGACTGCAGTGTCTGAAACTCTTGGTCCCCAGGAGTTGGCGCCAAGGAGCAATCTTGCTTGCTCGACTTCTTCAGGGCGGATGGAGCGAATCTGCATTTCTAAGGACTCAACAAGGGAGGGCAACTATTGGGCCTCCAGAATATAGCCCAGCGAGCAATGCATCTGAATGAATCATGCGACGGCCACTATGCAGACGGGTCCTCCCCAAAGCGGTCTTAGTAAATGGGAGATGGCAGATCCTGGGATGCGCAGAGTTCGCTCAAGATATGCTACCAAATACATAGCTACTCATCTATATTTCATGAGGGCTAACGTCGTATTTCTGCTAGACCTTCTTCTGAAAACACCCCATCCCCTAAACTAAGCTTTTCTCCACACCAACACCACCCATCACTATGCACAACCGCAAACTAGGCCCCTTCCAAGTCTCCGCCATCGGCCTGGGGTGTATGAACCTCAGCCACGCCTATGGCGCGCCGGTGTCCGCGGAGCAGGGCGAGCGCGTGCTGCTGTCGGCACTGGATGCGGGCGTCACACTGTTTGACACGGCCACGCTGTATGGCTTTGGTGCCAACGAGACGCTGGTGGGCAGGGTCATGAAGCCGTACCGGCAAAAGTTCACACTGGCCAGCAAGTGCGGCATGCAGGGCGTCGACGTCAATGGCGATGGCAAACTGGTGCGCGTGATCGATGGCCGGCCCGCGACGCTGCGCAAGACCTGTGAAGACAGCCTGCGCCGCCTGCAGACCGATGTGATTGACCTCTACTACTTGCACCGCTGGGACAAGACCGTACCGATTGAAGAGAGCGTGGGTGCTCTGGGCGAACTGGTGCGCAAAGGGTATATCCGCAGCATTGGCCTGTCCGAAGTGTCGGCATCCACGTTGCGCCGCGCGCATGCCGAGCATCCCGTTGCCGCCCTGCAGACCGAGTATTCGCTGTGGACGCGCAACCCCGAGATTGCGGTCCTGGATGCGTGCAAGGAGTTGGGCATTGCCTTTGTGGCGTTCAGCCCCGTGGGTCGTGGCTTCTTGTGCGGCACGTTGCAGGATGTGTCCACGCTGCACGCCACCGACATACGACGCAGCATGCCGCGCTTTGCGCCCGACAACTACACGGCCAATCTGCAGCAGCTCACCGCCGTCAGCCAGGTGGCCAAGGACATGGGGTGCACGCCCGCGCAGTTGGCCATAGCCTGGCTGCTGCACCGGGGCGACCATATCATCCCCATCCCCGGTACCACCAGCCTGTCGCATCTGGCCGAAGACCTGGAAGCAGCCAACGTGTCGATCGACGCTGCCACCATCGCAAAGCTGGACCGTCTGATCAGCCAGCACACGGTGGTGGGCTCGCGCTACAACGCGCAGTCCAATAGCGAGGTGGATACCGAGAATTTTTGACGCGCCGGTGCACCTACAATCACGCCCTTTGCCAGCCCCCTCCCCGACATGCACATCGTCGTCAATGAAGACCTCAAAGCCTATATCGATCCTCTAACGCCCGAGGAACATGAGGCCCTGGAGCGTAGCCTGCTGGCAGAGGGTTGCAGAGATGCCCTAGTTCTGTGGGGTGACGTGCTGGTGGACGGCCACAACCGCTATGGCATCTGCCAACAGCACGGCATCCCGTTTCAGACGCTGCAAAGCACACTATTCAAGACACCCGACGATGTGCACCTGTGGATGATTGACCAGCACCTGGGACGCCGCAGTGTGTCGGACTTCCAGCGGGGCGTGCTGGCACTGCGCAAGCGCGAGATTTTGAGCAACCGGCGACTCGGTGGTGCCGCGTCGGCTGAAATGGAGACAGCCATGAAACCGGCGCTTTTCTCCGCGACAGTGGACGACTCCCTGAAAGGCCGGGAAGGCATTGCCAAAGCTGCGCGCCTGAGCAGCAATCAGGTCGTACTGATCGAAAAAATTCAGAAGCAAGCGGCGCCCGAAGTCGTGGCTGCCGTGAAGTCCGGCGCGATCTCGATCAACGCGGCCGCTGCAGTGTCGTCACTGCCAGAGCAAGAACAGGTTGCCGCCGCTCTGGGCGGAAAAGACCACCTGCTCCAAGCTGCCAAACGCGTGCGTGAAACCAGGAAGCGCCCACAAGCCGCAGAGCCCAGCCCATCGACAGCAGGCACGATGGAGGCCCTGCGCGCGCGCATCACGGAATTGGAAGCCGAGAACGCCACACTGCGTAAACAACTCGTGGCGTTGACTGGGTAGGCGCAATCCTGAAAATTCACAGTTGCTATAGAAACAATAGCTGCTTACGCTTATTTCACGAGGGCTACAGCCACGTTCTTTTCAAAAGTTTTTACTTCTTGGCCGCTTTCGCCGCGCGCGGCGGCTTTGCAGTGGGCAGAGTCGCCTTGTCGCCCAGATCCAGGCACAGCAAGGTATCCACATACGACATGAAACGGTTCAGGTAGTCCGGCGAGGTGTCACGCATCAACGCCAGTGAACGCAGCGCCACCACATGTGAATTGATAGGCCCGGCATTCTTGGGCGCCTGGCCCAGTGCCTGCGTGACCTGCTTCTCGGCACTAAGCCTGGACCAGGTGTTTCTGAAATACCGCACAGATTTCAGTTCGGCGCTTGGTGCCATGGCCGCGCTCAAGGGGTGGTCCGCTTTCTCCGGAGCCTGTCGGGCCATGTGACGCACCAGGTCGCCCAAGGTCTCGCGGTGCGTGGCCACGTCTGAAGTAGCCATGGCAGCAATCTGCGCGTCGCTCCGCGCCTGTTCAACGCGCTGTCGCAAGGCCACCGCGGCATCTGCCAGTTTGCTATCGAGGATGCTTCGCACACGCCCCTGGTGGGTGCTTGCACGTTGCGCCAGCACTTCGATGTAGTGGAAGCGCACAGGGTCGAAACCATCGGCGCCGTCCCGTCGCAACGCGTCGATCAGGGGGCGCACACCCGACACTTCGCAGTGCTCCAGTTCGCTCATGGTGGAGCGGATTTCGCCTGGACGGCTTTGGGCACGGGCGCCATTTCCACACGACGGTTTTGTGCGCGCCCGCTTTCATCCCCGTTGGACGCTATCGGTTGCTCCGCTCCGAAGGCCGCCGCGAACACCATGGCGGACGGCATGCCTTCGTCGATCAAGGCCCGCGTGACGGTCAATGCCCGTTGCGCCGAGAGCTCCCAGTTGTCCTCGAACTGGCTGTTGCCGCCGCGGATCGACTTATTGTCGGTAAAACCGCTCACCATCAGCAACTCATCGCGGGCTGTCAAATACGACTTGAGCGGTGTCACCAGCGTGCTCAGCAGTTGTCGGCCTTCAGGCTGCAGCTGGTCGGAATTCAGCGAGAACAACACGCGGCCACTGATGCCGATGCGCCCGTTGGTCAACGTGATGCGCCCAGTGGACAGCGGAATCGCCAAGGCCTTTTCAAGTGTCATGCGGCGCTGCTCCTCGATCTGGCGCTTCTTTACTTCATCTTCAAGGTGCGTCGCCATCTGCATCTGGACCACCAGCACGCCAACCAGCAACAGCACAAAGGCCCCAAGCAGACCCGACATCAGATCGCCAAAAACGGCCCAGACCGGCGCCGTTTGTTCCATGCCCGCGTCCATGTCTTCCATGCTCAGACAACCTCTTCGGGCAGCAGTGCCTGCTTGGCTGGCAACTGGCGCAGCTCTTCAAACACTTCCTTTTGCGACATCAGGCTCAGGTCAATAATCTCGCGCGCCTGCGCCACGTAGTAGGCCAATTGCTCGTCGCTACGCGCCATCGATTTATCCATGGCGCCTTCTATGCGCTGCAGGCTGGCGATGAGCTTTTCGTTGGCATCACTGAACGACTTGACCGCAAAACTGAAGGATTCACTCAACGCCGATACCTCCACCGCGCTGCCAGTCACGTTGGCCGCGATGTCGGCCAGTTTGACGGCTTCTGCATCTACCTTCTCGGCGAATTGCGCCCCAGCGTGCCCCAGCACCACCGCTGAGGAAGCAACCAGAGAATCGATGACCGCGCGCTGCTCCACGGATGCATGGTTGATGGCATCCAGCAGCGAACTCAGCGTGGCCATGATGCGGCTGCGCTCCTCCAGCAGTTCGTTGTCGCGTGCGGCGCTGCTCGACACTTCCTGGCGCAGCTTTCCAATCACTTCGGCCGCAGCGCGCGGGGCCTCCGAGGCCGTTTCAATCAGACGGGTGATTGGGGCTTCCAGCGACGTGCCCAGGGTCGTCAAGTGAGCGGTGAGCGCCGTTTGCAGATCGCCGAGCCGCTCGACCGCTGCCTTTCCGCGCAAAGCCTCTTCATCCCGGAGGGCACCGAACTCGGCACGCAACATGCCGACGGCCTGCTCCATCCGTTCGTTGTGCTGCTGTGTCCATACGGCTTCACTGGCCATGCGGGAGCGCACCAGTTCCTCGGATCCCGCCATCAACTTTGCAATGTCGTCCAGCGTCTTGTCGGCATTGGTCTGCGCGTGGGAGGTGATGTGTTGCCATTCCTGCTTCAGCGCCGCCACCACTTCCTTCGACAACTGGGCTTGCCGATCAAGCTGCGTCTGCGTGGCGTCCACCATGCGCGCGTGCATCAACTTGGCATCGTGCGCAATGCCCGCCATGGCGGCTTCGACCACGGGCCGGATGCTCTCGCCCGCCGCCTGCGCGCTGTGGGACAGGCTGTCGCGCAGCGACTGGTCAACGGACTTCGCCAAATTGGTATAGACGACTTTGACATCGCTGTGGAAGCTTTCCTGGTTAGTCAGCAAGCGCGCGTTCAGCTGCTGGCTCATGCGCTCCATCTGCGCCATCATGGCCTGCATCTGGTCGACCACCGCGGGCAGGGCCTCGGACTGCAATTGCAGCGCCTTGTAGGTTTCCTGCCGCTGGTGCGTGAGTGAAAAGCTGCGCAAACGCGTCGCAATGGCAGTATCCAGCAGTTGCGCGGCCACCATCCGCTCGCGTCGGCTGATAGCCGACATCAGACCAAGCATCGCCGACGTGGCAACGCCCGCCACGGACGTGCCAAACGCCAGCCCCAAACCTTTGATCGGCGCTGCAAACGCCGAGCGAATGGCTTGGAGATCGGTCGTGCCTTCCAGGGCAAACACGGCCCCATTGAGCGTGACAACCATGCCCAGAAACGTGCCCAACATGCCCAACATCACCAGCAGACCTACCAGGTACGGGGTGAGTGCTGGGCCGGGCAAGCCGACTCGCTCGCCTTCAATACGCAAGCGCACCGGGTTCTGCAGGGAGGTATGCACACCCGCAAGCCACGTACCCAGGTTGGGCAAAAGGGCCGGAATTCCCACCAGCGCCGTTGTCAAGGTCGTAGTGGCCTGGCGAAACCGGTGCAGCTCCAGTGCGCCGAACCCATAGACCGCGGCGATGATCACGGTCATCGAAAGCGCCAATAGGTTGGAACCCAGGAATCCGGTGGCTACCCACACGACGGCCGTGGCGCCCAACGCAAAGGCGCCTGCAAAGAAATGTCTGTTCATAGGTGTTGTGATTTCTCAGAATTGAATGCTTCCAGCAGGCCGACTGCCGGCTGCAAGCGCAGATCCAGCTCTGCGAGGAGCACCGCCTGCAACTCGCTGCAAAAACGTGACAGCCAGGCGCCTGGTTGCATCCACGCGTCCGGGTTGTCATCGGTTTGTGTCGTCGCGAGCAGCATCTGCAGGTGCGCTTTGCGCAAATGGTTGAAGCGCTTTTCAAGCAGTGAAGGAATGGTTGACAGCAATCTGGCTTCTCGCTCACACAGGATGCCCTCGAATGCCGCATCCAGCTCCGCCAGTTGCTTGAGTTGTGGGGATGCCTTGGCAACCCCGTCCCGCACCTTAGCCCGCAGGCCGCGCGCGTTGGACTCCATGTCGCGTTGGTGGGCCTGGTGGTACCGGCGAAAAGGCGCATACGCCTTCACATCGTCAAGGGGCGCATCCAGCTTTGGCAAGGCCAGTTCCGAGCGAACCCGGGCGGTGCTGGGTGCACTGCTCTTGGTGATGGTGCTTTCCATGCCGAGTCGCATCCTGGCGATCACTTCACCCAGCGAGGTACCCTCCACGGATTGCAGCGCAGGGTGGGCTTCTGGCGCGCTCGCCGTGCTGGCCTGGTTCACACCTGTAAGTCGAATAGCGTCAGCAAAGTCAATCCACAGCCCCAGCGTTTCTGCAAAAGCATTGGTCGGTCCGGTTGCGTCTAGAACGGCCAGGTCGGCAAGGGTACGAATGAGTCTTGAGCTGTGAAAGTTTGTACGCGCAAGGGCTCGCGTCATAGGTAGGTGTGGTCCAGGTCAGCGCATCAACATCGGATGATGGGGCGACGATTTTACCTTGTGAATCGGTGCAGGACCCGCACCTGCACATTGCGGCGCGGGGATATCCATTTCGAACCAGCCACCGGATAGGCCTGCAGGCAACGTGAGATTGCCCAGACTGGCAAAAATAGACCGCTGCTTCTTGAATGAGTGATCGTGTCCATGCGCGCCAAGCCTGTTGCAAACATTGGCGGTCTATTTGGGATCAACAACGGCATCCAGGAGCAAGACTTGCTTCACAAGCCTACATTGGCATAGAATCAAACTAGTTCAACACACTAGTCATTTCATGCAAAGCACACCCGCCCAATCAACAACGTCCGCCTGGCGACTTCAAGACGCCAAGGCGCAATTCAGTGAGTTGGTGGAAAACGCTATGCGCGGCGTGCCTCAACATGTAACTCGCCGCGGCAAGCAAGCGGTGGTGGTGTTGTCGGAGGAGGCTTTCGAAGCACTGCAGCGAAATGCGGCCACTAGAAAGCCCAAGGGAATGATCGAACACTTGTTGGCAATTCCCAAGACGCCAGTTCAAGCGAAATCAAAAGGGCCCGCCTCCTTGGATACAGAAATTTCGGATCTTGACCTGCAACCGCGGGAGATTGACTTCTCATGATTTTGCTGGATACCGTGGTCTTGTCGGAACTGCGAAAGCCAAAACCCAATACTGATGTGCTGGCTTACCTCAAAGCCCAGACCGAAGGTGCCACGTTCATAAGTGCCTTGTCGATTGGTGAAATCGAAGCTGGCATTGAACGCCAGCGGGGTCAGAATCCAGAGTTTGCCGCTGAGCTTGAGCAATGGTTGGTGACATTGGAACTGCAGTTTTCTCACTGCATTCTTCCAGTGACGCCTGCGATTGCAAAACTCTGGGGACGCCTGTGCGTGCAAACAGGCAACAAGGGAGTCGACAACCTGATCGCTGCCACTGCTCTGTGCCACAACCTGACCATTGTTACGCGCAACGTCAAACATTTTGCGCCAACAGGGGCTCGGGTATTTGATCCTTTCGCCACTTCTGTCTAGTCAATAAGCGAGCACTTGGTGCCTAGTCGGCAGGGCAAAGCGGAAACTCAAGTTCGACATCTTCGTTGCACTTTGAATCGTTATGCGAGACCTGGCGGTACTGGAGCAGTTAGGCCGCGGAAAGATCTCGCCTTTGCAACCGCGATGAACTGTTGCTTTACAAATTCTTTTATTGACAATTGTATTTTTTTTGCAACATACTGCCTGTGTGAACAAGCAACCACCCCCCACACAAGAGCAATCGGTACTGGCAATGGCCAGCGCTCAGAGTCTGCTGCGTGCACGGGATCTGGCTGGTATCGGCATACCGACTGTCGCCCTCACCCGACTAGTCAAGTCCGGCAAGCTCGAACGAGTGAGCCGGGGCGTTTACAGCCTGCCGGACAATACCATCAGTGAGCACCGTTCACTGGCCGAAGTAGCACTGCGCGTGCCCAAAGGGGTGGTCTGCCTACTGTCAGCACTGAGAGTTCACGCCATTGGCACTCAGGCACCCCACGAAGTCTGGCTGGCAATTGAACACCAAGCCCCCATTCCCCGCCTCGATCGACCTGCAGTCCACGTCGTTCGCATGTCTGCAGCAGCGCGCAGCGAGGGTGTCGAGATCCATGTAATCGATGGCGTCAAGGTTCCCGTGTTCAGCGTTGCAAAGACCGTGGCCGACTGTTTCAAATACCGTAACAAAATCGGGCTCGATGTCGCGCTTGAAGCGCTGCGCGATGCATGGGTACAACGTAAGATCACGGTCGATTCACTGATGCACTTCGCCACCATCAACCGGGTTGCTAACGTCATACGCCCTTACGTCGAAAGCGTTGTTGCATGACCAAGAATCTGGGCGCCTCCATCCGCGCACGCCTGAAGCAGCATGCCGACGCACATAAGCAGGATTTCAACCTGACACTCACCCACTATGGTTTGGAGCGGCTGCTGTATCGGGTGTCTATTTCCCGCCATGTGCCGAACTACTTACTCAAAGGCGCATTGCTGTTTTCGATCTGGTACGACACGCCCCATCGTCCGACGCGAGATGTCGACTTGTTGGGATTCGGTGCCGACGATGTCGATACGGCTATCGCGACTTTCAAGGAAATATGCGAAATCGTTGTCGATGATGCCATCGAGTTTGATACCAACTCAATCAAAGGCGCTGTCACCTAGACCAACTGTGCCCGCCGGGACTCGAGCAACTTCGAACTGGAAGTTGAAATAGGTCTACGGAAACGGGTGGAGTCCACGATTTCACGAGGGTCTACTTCCGCTTTGGGTCTTGGATTCAACCGGTCGACGCAACAAGTTGGCTGAATCGTTCAGCAGGCGTTTCGTAGTTTAGGGTTTTCCTTGGACGTTCGTTGAGCTTTCGCGCCACTGCATTGAGTTGTGCCTGTGAGTACTGCGAGATATCGACA
>CAINUX010000090.1 GCA_903853895.1 uncultured beta proteobacterium
GGCAGCGCGCCCCAAGTGCCAGAACGCCTGCTGGGGGACCCATTTCGCCTGGGGCAAGTACTGATCAACCTGATGAGCAATGCGCTCAAGTTCACCGAAGCGGGCAGCATCAGCCTGCTGATCGAAACCCTCGCCAGCGAGGAAGACAATGTCGCCCTGAGCTTTGCCGTGCGCGACACCGGCATGGGCATGACGCCACATCAATTGGGCACCCTGTTTTCCGTCTTTTCCCAGGCCGACAGTTCAGTCACCCGCAAATATGGCGGCACCGGATTGGGGTTAGCCATCAGCAAGCAACTGGTCGAGCGCATGCACGGTCAAATCCATGTGGAGAGCGATACCGGTGTGGGCACCTGTTTTAGCTTCACCGCCCGTTTTGGGCTGGTCAAGGACAGCCTGGCAGCGCAGCCAAACCCGCAGGGGCTGGGTGGGAAGCGCGTGTTGGTGGTGGACGACAACGATGCCATGCGCACCCTGCTAACCCGCAACGCCGCTGACTTTGGCTGCGTTGTGGAGGCTGTCGAATCGGGCGAGGCCGCGCTGGCACGGCTCCAGGGCGGTGCACAGTTTGACCTGATGCTGCTGGACTGGCGTCTACCCGGCCTTGATGGCCTGGCCATTGCGCACGCCCTGCGCGCCGTCGGCAATCCGATACCGATCATTATGATTACGGGGGGCGAGCCTGAGGTGGCCCGTGCCAGGACGGGCAAGGGCGACATACAGGCCTTTTTGTCCAAACCGCTGACGCGCTCCACCCTCTACGACACCATGCTCAATGTGTTCCGTGGGCAAGCTATCCAGGCCAGGGAGATTACCAATTCCCCGGTGGCACCCAACCTTAGTGGGCGGCGCATTCTGCTGGTGGACGACAACGACTTCAACCGCGAAATCGGCCTGGCCCAGCTTGAAGTGACCGGAGCCACGGTGGACACCGCGGAAAACGGCGCGCTGGCGGTTGCGGCGGTCAGCCAGCAGACCTATGACCTGGTGCTGATGGACATTCAGATGCCCGTGATGGATGGCTACAGCGCGGCACGCATTCTGCGCAAGAGTTGGCCCGACTTACCCATACTGGCCCTGACCGCGCACGCCATGGTGGAAGAAAAAGACCGTGTGCTGGCCACTGGCATGAACGATATCTTGACCAAGCCGGTGTTGCCAAAGCTGCTGTATGCGGCCCTAAGCCGCTGGTTGGTCTATGGGCCGGCCGTGGCACCCACACCACGCACCGTCTTGCCGCCGGTAGCAGAGCCTTCGCAGCCCTCGTCGCTGGTCTTTGACCTGGACACGGCGCTGACCCGCGTCAACGGTGACCGCCCCACGCTGGACCGGTTTTTACGCCTGTTTCGCGATCGCAATGCAAACACCGTGGCGGAGATGGGTGCCGCAGTGGAGGTCGGTAATTTTGAATTGGCCCGGCGGCTAGCCCATGCATTCAAGGGCGGTGCAGGCACGGTCGGCCTGGTGCAGTTGCAAGCTGCTGCCGCCGAGCTGGAGGTGACGTTGGTCGACGCTTTGGCGGGAAGCGCCGATACCTTGAACCAGAGCCACCGGATGGCCACCCTAACGGCCGCCTGGGACCATGCACAGGCGGCGCTGAAGACCTTGCTCGATGGTCCGTCGTTAAATGCACCACCGCCTGCGGAGCTTGCATGAAGCGCACCGTGGCGGCCCGCATTCTGATCGTTGATGATGACCCGGTGGTCTCGGGCATGCTCGGCGTCTCGTTGGCGGGGGCGGGCTACACCATCACCGAGGCGGATTCGGGCGAGGCGGCGCTGGCCGCACTGGCTGGCATGGATGCGATGGAACTGCCCGACATCGTCTTTCTGGATGTAGAGATGTGGGGCGGTATTGAAGGCTTCGAGGTCTGTCGGCGCCTTAAGGCAAACCAGTCCACACGCGATATAGCAGTGATCTTTCTGACCAGCAAGAGCGAGCCCGCCTATGAGCAACTGGGCTTTGCCATTGGCGCAGTCGACTACATCAGCAAGCCGGCCAGCACCCCCATCGTCCTGGCTCGGGTGCGCACCCACCTGATGCTGCGAACCGCGGCACAGCTTTTGGATGCGCGCAACCACAACCTTGAACACGAAGTGGCGCAACGCACCGCAGAGCTGGCGTGCAATTTGGAACAGCTGCGCGTCAGTCAGGAGGTGACTATGGTGGCGCTTGCCTCGCTGGCGGAAGCCCGCGATAACGAAACCGGCAACCACCTTTTTCGCACCCAGCACTATGTCCTTGCGCTGGCCAGTCATCTGCGCGGGCACTCGCGATTTGCAGGCCAGCTTGACGGTGCGACCGTGGACCGCCTGTTCAAGGCCGCGCCGCTGCACGACATTGGCAAGGTCGGTATTCCCGATCGGATTTTGCTCAAACCGGGGCGACTGGATGCGCACGAGTTTGAAATCATGAAGACCCACACCACCATCGGCCACGATGCCATCGAGAACGCACAGCGCCGCGTCGGCGTGCGCGTGCCGCTATTGGAGACGGCAATGGAGATTGCCTTGTCACACCAGGAAAAGTGGGACGGTAGCGGCTACCCGCAGGGCCTGGTCGGAGAGGCTATCCCCTTATCCGCCCGCCTGATGGCAGTAGCCGATGTTTACGACGCACTGACAAGCCGCCGTGTCTACAAGGAAGCAATGTCACA
>CAINUX010000091.1 GCA_903853895.1 uncultured beta proteobacterium
ACCCTATGAACGAAGCCGAAACCCGCGCCGAGCACATTGACCCCGCCCTGAAAGCCGCAGGCTGGGGCGTGGTGGAAGGCAGCCGCATTCTGCGCGAGCATGGCATCACGCAGGGGCGTTTGCTGGGCGGCGGCAAGCGCGCCAAGGCCGAGATTGCCGACTATGTGCTGGTGTACCGCAACACCAAGCTGGCCACGGTGGAGGCCAAGGCTTGGGACAAGCCCCACACCGAGGGCGTGGGCCAGGCCAAGAGCTACGCCGCCAAACTGGCGGTGCGCTTTGCCTACGCCACCAACGGGCAGCAGATTTACGGCATCGACATGGCCACAGGGACCGAGTGCGATGTGGTCTTGTATCCCAGTCCGGACGAGCTGTGGGCACAGACCTTTGCCCAGGCCGAGGCGGCCACTGCCGTGTGGCGCGACCGTTTCGCTGCGGTGCCGTTTGAAGACAAGGGCGGCACCTGGCAGGGGCGTTATTACCAAGACATTGCCATCACCCGCGTGCTGGAAGCCATGGGTGCAGGACGCGACCGCATTTTGCTAACGCTGGCCACGGGCACCGGCAAGACCTTCATTGCGTTTCAATTGGCGTGGAAGTTGTTTCAGAGCCGCTGGAACTTGAAGGACTGGAAAGAAAACACTGAGCCCACACGCCGCCCGCGCGTGCTGTTTTTGGCCGACCGCAACATTCTGGCGGACCAGGCCTACAACGCGTTTTCCGCATTCCCCGACGATGCGCTGGTGCGCATAGACCCGACGGACATCAGCAAACAGGGGCGCGTGCCGAAAAACGGCAACATCTTTTTCACCATCTTCCAGACCTTCATGAGCGGGCCAGCGAAGGATGGGCAGGCGTCACCCTACTTTGGTGAATACCCGCCCGACTTCTTCGACATCATCATCATTGACGAGTGCCACCGGGGCGGTGCCAACGACGAGGGAAGCTGGCGCGGCATTCTTGACTACTTCGCGCCCGCCGTACAACTGGGCCTGACTGCCACGCCCAAGCGGCGCGACAACGCCGACACCTACGCCTACTTTGGCGAACCGGTGTTTGTGTACTCGCTCAAGGAAGGCATCAACGACGGCTTTCTGACCCCTTTCAAGGTCAAGCAAATTGCCACCACACTGGACGAATACGTTTACACCCCTGATGACGCGGTGCTGGAGGGTGACATTGAAGCGGGCAAGCGTTACGAGGAAAAGGACTTCAACAAGATCATCGAGATCAAGGAGCGCGAGGCCTACCGGGTCAAGCTCTTGCTGGAGATGATTGACCCACGCGAGAAAACCATTGTGTTCTGCGCCACCCAAGTGCATGCCCTGGCCGTGCGCGACTTGATCAACCAATCGGCCGCCAAATTGGCCCGGTTCAAGGACCGCAAAGACCCGATGTACTGTGTGCGCGTCACGGCCAATGATGGTGCGCGGGGCGAGCAGTCGTTGCGCGACTTTCAGGACAACGAGAAGACCATCCCGACGATTCTCACTACCTCCCAGAAGCTCTCCACCGGTGTGGATGCCCGCAATGTGCGCAACATTGTGCTGATGCGGCCAGTCAATTCCATGATCGAGTTCAAGCAGATCATCGGGCGCGGCACGCGCTTGTTCGATGGCAAGGACTACTTCACGATTTACGACTTCGTGCGCGCGCACCACCATTTCAACGATCCCGAGTGGGATGGTGAGCCGGCCGAGCCAGAACCTCCCAAAGAACCGAAGGCGGCACACGAAGTGCGCGAGAACGCGCCACCCGACTACTTGCCACAGTCAGACAAGCCGCCACGGCCGGACAAGATTCAAGTCAAGCTGGCGGACGGCAAAGCCCGTTTGATTCAAAGCATGACGGCCACCACCTTCTGGAGCGCCGACGGTCGGCCCATGTCAGCGGCGCAGTTTCTGGAAAGTCTGTTTGGCGCGCTGCCGGAGTTCTTCAAAAACGAAGACGAACTGCGCGCGCTATGGAGCGTGCCAGACACGCGCCGTGCCTTGCTGATGGGCCTGGCGGACAAGGGTTTCAGCAAAGAGCCGCTGGCCGAAATGCAAAAGATCATTGATGCCGAGAACAGCGACCTGTTTGACGTGCTGGCCTATGTGGCGTTTGCCTTTGCACCGGAAACACGTGCCCAGCGCGCGATTAAGGCCAAAGCAGAAACCCACCAGCACTTCAATGACCGCCAGCAGGTGTTTCTGGATTTTGTGCTGGCGCAATACGTGACACAGGGCGTGGAAGAGCTGGACACCGAAAAGCTAACGCCGCTGCTACGACTGAAATACAACAACGCGATTGCTGATGCGGTGGCAGATTTGGGAGGCACCGTGCAAATCCGATCAATGTTTGCAGGCTTTCAAAAATACCTGTACGCCGGCGACGGAAAAGAGCGCAATACGCTATCAAATCAGTAGCT
>CAINUX010000092.1 GCA_903853895.1 uncultured beta proteobacterium
CTGCCTGAACCAGCCGGTCGCCGCCTTCGAGCGCCTGGAGCACGACTATATCCACCAGGACTACGCCGTACCGCCCGGTCAAAAGCGGCTGGCTGCGGCACAGATCAGCGAGTTGTTTGGCCAGAACCTGCAGGCTTTCTATGCCGGTCGGGTGGGCGAGATTCTGTCGCACCCGCGCTTTCGCCTGCACATCGTCACCTCGCGCGGGCGCCACCTGCTGAACACCGAACACGGTTTACGCACACCACTGGGCTACTTCGGCGCCTACCTGACCAACGTGGTGCGGCGCAAGAGCATGGGGGCCTGGCTGGAGCGCGTGGTGTTTTCCAGCCCCGCGGGCGCCCGGTGTGCGCCGCTGCCCTTTGCCACCGACGACTACCGCACGCGCCAGGTGGCCTTGAGCGAGCGCAATTTCAATCCGGCCTTGCAGGCCAGTTGCTCCATCCCCTTTGTGCTGCAGGCGGTGCACAACATCCCGGGCGCACCACCGGGGGCTTATTGGGACGGCGGTATTACCGACTACCACCTGCACTTGAACTACGCCGCCGTCAACCGAAAAGCTACTGATTTAATAGCAACAAAGTCAATGAATGCGAGGGCTAGCGGCCAGAATGACCAACAGGGTTTAGTCCTCTATCCGCATTTCCAGAAATCGGTGGTTCCGGGCTGGCTGGACAAGAGCCTGAAGTGGCGCCACCACGCCACGCGCTACCTGGACACCATGGTCTTGCTGGCGCCCAATCCCGAGTGGGTCAAGACCCTGCCCAATGGCAAACTACCCGACCGCACAGACTTTACCTACTACGGCAACGACCTGGCTGGGAGGGTCAAAGCCTGGAACACGGCGTGCAGTGCCAGTGCGCAGCTGGTGGACGAGTTCGCGGCTTGGCTGGACAAGCCCGACTCCCAACGGGTTCAGCCACTGTGACGCGCTGGTTGATGGCCGCGCTGTTGGGATGGGCGCTCTGCGTCGCACCTAACGCCTTGGCGCAGACGGGCTGGCACGTCCAACACTTTGCGCTGCAGCTGGAGCCGCACTTCGAGACCCGCAGCTTTACGGGTGCGCTGGCCATGGACTTCACGGTGCAGGACTCCGCATTGCAGTATCTGGACCTGGATGCAGGGGACCTGCAGGTGGCCCGCGTTCAGTTGGGTACCGCAATCCTGGCGTTCGAAAGAAATGCCAAGCAGTTGCGCATACTCTTGCCCAAGGGTTTGGCGACTGGCATCCCCCTGAAAATCACAGTCGCGTATGAGGGCAAGGCCAGTAGCGGCTTGCGGTTCGATGCAGATACCCAGCAGGTGGCGACCGCTTTTTCCACCAGTCTTTGGACGCCGTGCCTGGATGATCCTGCCGTGCGAGCCAGCTTTGCACTAGCCTTGGGTTTGCCTTCTGGGGTGCTCAGTGTTGGCAATGGCGAGAGGGTCAGCGAACCCACCGGCACCGATGCCAAGGTGCAGCATGTGTGGCAGCTCGACACTCCCATGCCAAGCTACCTGTATGGCTTTGCCGCCGGCCGCTTTGCGCAGGCGAGGCAGATAGCAGGGGCGACCGCCCTGGAATTCTTCGGGCCCGCGCCCTTCACGCCGCAAACGCTGCCCCAGGTCTTTGCCGACACCGCCGACATGCTGGCGTTCTACGCCGAAAAGGCCGGCGTCGCCTATCCGTTGCCAGCCTACCGCCAAGTCCTGCTGTCAGGCCCCGCCGCCCAGGAAATGGCCGGGTTCTCGGTCATGGGTGTGCGCTACGGCACGCGCGTGCTGGCCAATCCGCAGGCCATCTGGCTGGGCGCACACGAAGCGGCGCACCAGTGGTGGGGCAATGGGGTGACCAACCGGTCGTGGCGGCATTTCTGGCTCAACGAGGGCATCGCCACTTTCATGACGGCGGCCTATCTGGAACACCGCTTCGGTGCAGAGGAATACCAGGACCAGATCGAGGCGGCGCGAACCAAATATGCCGCACTGAAGGAAGCCGGCCTGGACCGTTCGCTGGTGTTCCCTGATTGGGATGCGCCGACGGCGGCGGACCGATCCCTGGTCTATGACAAAGGCGCCCTTGTGGTGCACGAGTTGCGCCAGTTCATGGGGGAGGCACGTTTCTGGAAGGGCTTGCGCGACTACACCCGCACGCACTGGGGTCAATCGGTAGAGACCGCCGACTTCCAGCGCGCCATGGAGTCGTCCAGCGGCATGGACCTGAGGGTATTTTTCAAGCGCTGGGTTTACCTGCAAAGCGAATAGGCCTCCACGGGGCCTCGCCTAACGGCCAAACAGCCCTTTCAGCACACTGGCGGGGTTGGGAATGGACAAACCTTTTGGCGATGCTTCGTCCGAAGCGTCCGGAGGTGCCTCGTTACTGTTGGGCGGTTGTACTTTGCGTGACCTCGCCGGGCTCTCGGTGCTGCGGGCATTGTGCTGTGGCTCAATCTCTTCGCCCAGCATCGCCATGGTTTGTGATTTCACCCGCAAACGCACCGACCACTCCTGGTCCCACGGCACTTTGGGGTCTGTCGGCCGGGGTGGGTGGACGAATCCGTGTTCGCCACCATAGGCAATCATGCGCAGCATGGCGCCAGCGTCGTCACCGCCACGTCGTGAACCGCCGCCGCGCCCCGCCATGATGCCTTTGGGCACGGAACACTGCGTCACGCTGGTCGCCAGGAGCACCTTTTCGGTCGTCCATTTCTCGATGGTGCTGTTAGAGAGGTAGTCAAAAAGGCCAAAGCCGGTATCGGGCACCTCGCTGCTGGACCAGAAGATCATGTCATCGCCCTGTGCGCCCATGGCGTGCAGGAAGTAGGCCCTGGCATTGGTGACCGGAACCCAGCTCAGCGACACGCTGTCACTGAGGCCACCCTGGCTTTGCAGCTCGATGGGGGGCATGATGTCGTGGGCTGGCCCCAGGTTGAACCGGAAGGAATCGGGCACCGAGTCGCCTTGCACCTGGTGTTCACCGATGAGCGACCCGTCGCGCGGAATGCTTCTCTGGTCGCGTTCGTTGGGAAACACGTCATAGCCCGCACGAACCTTTGCTCCGCGGTCCGGCGCGAAGCGGCCGCTGAAGGCGCTACCAAAGGCAGCCGCGGAGTCTGCTGACATTTTGCTCAGGTCGACCACGCGGGGCTGGCCTGAGCGCACGGTGGGGCTGCAACCCCAATAGAACAGAATTCTGCCTTTGGGCTTTTCGTAGTCGGTCGGGGCACCCTGGCCGCCTTTTTCCTCGACAACTTTGTCCGGAATGACCGGCAACAGCGGCAACTTTTCTCCCAGCTTCAATCCCGACGGGATGCGCTGCGACGCCTCAACTCCGGGCTTCAGTCCGTTCCACAGTGCAATGTCCAATATGCGTGGCGGCATGACATGAAAGCCGCGGGCCGACCCGTAGTATTCGCGGCCCGTATTCTTGGCACCCGGGCCACCACGCCCCATGCCCGCCATAAGCCCACCCATGCCAGGTATGTCCATCTCTGGCATACCCGCCATTCCGCCGGTTGACACATCCATCCAGAGCAAGACTTTTGGCGGTCGCACGACTTGCTGCGTCGTTTGAGCGGGGGTGGCGCTGGCGAGCATGAGCAGAACCGCTGCACACAAATGGCCGCGCGAGAATGGCATGGGTGTCATTTGATCTCCCTCAGAGTGGAAATCAAACTATAGGCCTTTTGAGGGCCTATCGGCAAGAGCCCAAGGTCTACAGACTCAAGGTCTACATCGATTGGATCAACATGGCACGATAATCTTCTGCGCTAGCCAGGCGCGGCCCGGTCTTGTGGCAATGGTCTGCCAAGGCGCCGCTGATGATCTGGTCAAACTGCGACGCCTGGACCCCCATTTCGGCCAAACCAGCGGGCAAGCCCAGTCGGGCATTCATCTCCTGAATGGCAGGGCCAATGTCGCTGGCGGCAGCCAAGCCCATGGCGTGTGCCATGCGCCCCAAGCGGTTCTCTTTGACGATCGAATCTGCGGTGGCATTGAATGCGATCACTGCGGGCAGGAACATGGCGTTCAGCGTGCCATGGTGCAGTCGCGGGTCCACACCGCCCAGGCTGTGGCTCAGCGAATGCACGCAGCCCAGGCCCTTCTGGAACGCCATGGCGCCCTGCATGGACGCACTCATCATGTTCAAGCGGGCCTCGCGGTTGCTGCCGTCTCGGGTGGCGAGCTCAATCGATGCCCAGCCCCGCTGAAGACCATCCAGCGCGATGCCGTCGGCTGGCGGGTTGAAGGCTGGCGCCATGAAGGTTTCCATGCAGTGGGCAATGGCGTCCATGCCGGTGGCAGCCGTCAGCTTGGGCGGCAGGCCAAAGGTCAGTTCCGGGTCGCATATGGCGGTTTTGGGGACCAGGTGCCAGGAATGAAAGCCCAGCTTGCGGTGGTCGTCTACGATGATGATGGCCCCGCGCGCGACCTCACTGCCCGTTCCGCTGGTGGTGGGCACTGCAATGATGGGGGCCACACGCTCGGTGATGCGCGGTGAGCCGCCTTCGATGGTGGCGTAGTGGGTGAGGGGGCCCTCGTGTGTGGCGGCAATCGCCACGCCCTTGGCGCAGTCAATGGCCGAGCCACCGCCCACAGCGATCAGACCATCGCACTGATTGGCTGCATACACCGCAACTGCGGCGCGCACTGCGGCCTCAGTGGGGTTGGACGGCGTCTGGTCGAACACGGCCACCGGCAGGCCCGGCAGGGCGTCCAGCGCCTTCTGCAACACACCAGCCGCCTTGACGCCGGGATCGGTGACGATCAACGGGCGGGTGATGCCCACGCGCTCGCACTCTTGCTTCAGCAGGCGCACGGCCCCAAATTCAAACTGGATCTGTGTCACGTAGTAGATGAGTGCCATAGTGTGCTGCGGTTAGGATGGAAAAATGCCACTGTACCAAGATCAATTGCCACTATGAGTCACCACCGTAACCCGAAAGCCCTGCTGACTCCGGCCATGCACGGTGTGCTGGAGCGCATGGCGCGTGCCGGCCACATGCCCTTGCATGCGCTGACGCCCGCTCAAGCACGCACCGCCTATGCCGCGGGGGCCGACGTGCTGGAACTGCCTCTGCATGCCATGGCCCGGGTTGAGGACTTTCATGTCACGGCACGGGACGGTTTTTTGATACCGGTGCGCCTGGTGGTGCCCAGCACCGAGCGCCTTCCGGTGCTGGTCTACTTCCACGGAGGCGGCTTCACCATCGGCAGCATCGAAACACACGATGGTCTGTGCAGACAGCTGGCCCGCCACGTGCACTGCGCTGTCTTATCCGTGGACTACCGGCTGGCGCCCGAACACAAATTCCCCATTGCAGTGGAAGACGCCTGGGATGTGGTGCGGTGGGTTGCCCAACAGGGTGCCACCCGGAACCTTTCTACCGACCGACTGGCCGTTGGCGGCGACAGTGCCGGGGGCACGCTGGCGGCGGTGTGTGCGATTCTGGCGCGAGATGCCAACATCCAACTGGCCTTGCAGTTGCTGTTCTACCCGGGGACATCGGCGCGGCAGGACACCCACTCACACCGCAAGTTCGAACATGGCTTCGTGCTGGAGGAATCGCACATCGCGTACTTTTTCAACCACTACTGGCGCACCGTGAGTGACCGTGATGACTGGCGGTTTGCTCCGCTGGATGGTCGTGATGCATCAGGCCATTTAGCCGAGCTGGGCGGTGTGGCGCCGGCCTGGCTGGGGCTGGCGGAGTGCGATCCGCTGGTTGACGAGGGCGTGCAATACGCCGATCGACTGCGCATGGCCGGTGTGGCTGTGGACTTGGAAATTTACCGCGGTGTGGTACACGAATTCATCAAGATGGGCAGGGCCATCCCGGAAGCGGCCAAGGCCCATGCCGACGCCGCTCACGCTCTCAGACACGCATTTCAGGAGATAAAAGGATGAGCATTTCCCCACGTTCCGACTTCCGCTTCTGGCACCGCCTGCGCGTGCGCTGGGCCGAAGTGGACATGCAAAAAATTGTCTTTAATGCCCACTACCTGATGTACCTGGACACCGCAATGGCAGACTACTGGCGCGCCTTGGCCCTGCCATACGAGGCGGCCATGCACCAGCTCGGTGGTGATGTTTTTGTCAAGAAGGCCAGCGTGGAGTACCACGCCTCGGCCCGTTACGACGACCAGCTTGATATAGGGTTGCGCTGCGCGCGCATCGGCAATTCGTCCATGGTGTTCGAGGGAGCCATCTTCCGCGGTGATGCGCTCGTCGTCACGGCCGAGCTGGTCTATGTGTATGCCGACCCCGCCACGCAGTTGTCGCAGCCGGTGCCGCCTGCGTTGCGCGCGATTTTTGAGGCTTTTGAGGGCGGGCGAGCTCTCACCACGCTGTTGGTGGGCGACTGGGAAACCTTGGGCCAGCAATCGACCGCGCTGCGCCAGGACGTGTTCGTTCAGGAACAGGGAATAGGAGCGCACTTGGTCTGGGACGCCGACGACGCCGGCGCGGTCCACGCCGTGTTGTGCAACCGCCTGAGCCAACCCATTGCCACGGGGCGGTTGCTGCAACACGCCTTGGGTGTGGCGCGCATCGGGCGCATGGCGGTTAACCGTGGCTTGCGCGGCTCGCAGTTGGGGCGGGAGGTATTGTTGGCGCTTATCGAAACCGCACGTGCGCGGGGCGACACCGAGGTCATGCTGCATGCCCAAACCGGCGCCGAGGGTTTCTACCGGCGCCTGGGTTTTGCCGTTCGCGGGCAGGTATTCCAGGAGGCGGGGGTGCAGCACATCGAAATGGTGCTGCCCCTGTTGTCAGAAGCCGAGTGAGGCCAGCAGGTCGTCCACATCGCCCTGGGCCAACGCCGCATCAGCGGCTTGGGGACCCTGCAGCTGGTGCGTCTCACCCGTGAATTCCGCAGCTTCTTTTGGTGACTGGTTTGGTGCGCTGTCGACCAGCAACTGCACCAGTTGAAGCTCGGTTCGGTTGATGATGTCGATGACCTTCTTGATCACCTGACCCGACAAGTCCTGAAAGTCTTGCGCCATCATGATGTCGCTAAGGATGGAGCCTTGCTTGCCGGCGAACTCGGCAGTACGCTCTGCAAATTTGCCACAAACGCCCATCAGTGCACGGGCACGCTCAACCGTCAATTCTTCCGAGGCGGCCATGCGGTTGAGCGACTCGCACAACTCGTCTCCGCGCTTGACCAGGTCATCGCATTCTGGCTTCGCGGCGTCGACCAAATTGAGAACCGTATTGGCCGCGTTTTCTGTCATTTTGCCGACGTGGGCCAAACGCTCCCGTGCATTGGGGAACTCTTCCACCACGTCATGCAGCGCGGTGCCACCGCCCAGCACACTGAATGCCTCGTGCATCTCTCGGGTTATGGAGCCTAGTCGTGCAAATGCTTCGTCTTTGCTTATCGGTTTAGTCATTGTTGGAACCAATCCCTTCTGGACATATTGTCTGATTTTGGCGCAATTATGAAGCGCGAATCAGCCTCACCCGCAATTTACCTTCAATTTGCCGGTTTGCATGACAGCGGCGTCAGATGTCGTCCAGCAAGGCATAGGGTAGTGGCAGGATTTTCAAGGTCTGCCCCGTGTTGACACCCAGATGCAAGCTGCCTCTTTCCACTGCCGACAACTGGGCGGAAACAATGGCGTCAAAACCACCGTGGGGTGCGGGCGCTGCCTGAACCACCGTTCCGACCGGCTGGCTGTCGTCGTCCGCTAGAAATACCTCGTCTCCTGCGGCCATGGGACCGTCCGCACGGACCACAAACGCCCGGCGCTTGAGGGTTCCGCGAAACTGGCTGCGCGCGACGATCTCCTGGCCGGGGTAACAGCCTTTCTTGAAGTTCACTCCGCCCACTGACTCGTAGTTGAGCATTTGCGGAACAAAAGCCTCCACCACCGGCGCAGACAGGGTGGCAACGCCGCTACGGACCTCACTCCACAGCCACTGTGCGAGGTCCAGTGCCTGGCCCTGGGGCGCAGGTGACGCCAATGGCCCAACCCACAGTTGACGCGGGACTGCATCCGCGGGGTACAGATTGACCACAACGCATTCGTCAAAATCGGCCTTAGCCCACGCAGAATGGTCACCTTCAGCTATCGATCTGGTAGCATCACCCGCCAGGCCATAGACCGCATACTCGGCCGAAGCATCGCTCAGTTTGGCCTTGGCGCGCATGACGAACATGGACAGGCGCTTGAGTGTCGGTGCCAGAATATCCTGACTACACACCAGCAGGATTTCGGTGGCACTGCGCTTGAAGCCAATGAAGCTGGCCTGCATACGGCCCTTTGCTGAACAGAAGGCGGCCAGTCGCGCGGTGTGCAGATCCAGCAGTGAGAAATCTTGGGTCAATTGCCCATGGATAAACTTTGCGGCATCTTCGCCGACGATTTTGATAACCCCCAAGTGGGTAAGATGCGCCACCCCGTTCAACGGGGGCATGTCAGTGGTGGCCGCTGGTAGATGCTGAGACGTCGTGTTCATGCTCTGAATTATCATTCCTCCCATCATTTCACAAGGTTTGTAGGGCTGTGCGTTTTTTCTTTTTCGTCGTTCTAGCCCTCGCCCTGGGTGTTCTGGGTGCCGGATACGGGTGGCTGAACGCTCCGCTGGACCTCTCTACACCCACGGTGGACCTGTCCATCGAGCCGGGTGCCAGCGCCCGCGATGTGGCGCAGGCAGTTACCGACGCCGGTGTCGACGTGACCCCCTTGCTGCTTCATGGCTGGTTCCGCGCGTCGGGACAATCCCGCCAGATTCGTGCCGGCAGCTATGAGCTGGACCGTACCACCACGCCACGCAGCTTGTTGCAAAAGCTGGTTCGCGGCGAAGAAGCCCTGCGCAGCATCACGCTGGTCGAAGGCTGGACCTTTCGGCAGGTTCGCGACGCCCTGCAAAAGGCCGAGCAACTCAAGCCGGATTCCCAGGCTCTCAGTGCCAGCGACATCATGGCTCAGCTAGGCCAACCGGGCGTACCGGCAGAGGGGCATTTTTTCCCCGACACCTACACCTACAGCAAGGGCTCCAGTGATCTGGCTGTGCTCAAGCGGGCCCTGCGGGCCATGGACAAAAGACTGGCTGCAGCCTGGGCGCTACGCGACCCCCAGTCACCACTACAGAGCCCGGAGCAGGCCTTGGTGCTGGCCAGCATTGTCGAGAAAGAGACGGGTACCCCCAGCGACCGCGCCACCATTGCAGCAGTATTCAGCAACCGGTTGCGCTTAGGCATGCGCCTGCAAACCGACCCCACCGTAATTTATGGACTGGGCGCTGCATTTGACGGCAATCTGCGCAAGAAGGATCTACTAACCGATACGCCGTGGAACACCTACACCCGCGTCGGCCTGCCGCCCACACCGATCGCGATGCCTGGCAAGGCGGCACTACTGGCCGCGGTGCAACCGGCGCCCTCCAAGGCTTTGTACTTCGTGGCCAGGGGCGACGGTAGCAGCCAGTTCAGCACGACACTGGACGAGCACAATAGGGCAGTCAACAAATACCAGCGCGGGCAATAAGCCAGTGAAAAGGCCATGAACGGAACATTTATCAGCTTTGAGGGTATTGACGGCGCCGGAAAGTCCACCCACATCGACAGCCTGGCACAGTCCTTTCGGGCGCAGGGCAGGGTGGTCACCCTGACCCGCGAGCCCGGCGGAACGCCACTGGCCGAACAGTTGCGCCAGATGGTCCTGAACGACCCCATGGATGCCATGACCGAGGCCTTGCTGGTGTTCGCCGCACGGCGTGACCACATCCGACAAGTGATAGCTCCGGCGCTGGCGCGGGGTGAGGTGGTTTTGTGCGACCGTTTCACTGATGCGACTTTTGCGTACCAGGGGGCAGGCCGTGGTTTTGACTGGCAGACCCTGTCGGTGCTGGAGTCATGGGTGCAGGCAAATCCGGATCAGTCAGGCCGCCTGGTCCAGCCGGATTTGACTCTCTGGTTTGACCTGCCCGCCAGTATTGCTGCGCAGCGGCTGGCAGGCGCCCGTGTACCCGACAAGTTTGAATCGCAACCCCAGGCTTTTTTTGAAAAGGTGGCCAACGGCTATGCGTTGCGCCTGGCCGCGGATACGGAGCGGTTTGCCCGCATCGATGCCAACCAGACACCTGCTGCCGTGTGGAGCGATGTAGAGCAGGCGGTTCGATCCAAGGGATTTTTGTGATGCTGAACACGCCTGCCATGAGCGACCCTGCCGCAGCAGGCCCGCCGCCCTGGATTGCGGCCCAGGCCCAGCTGCTGCTGGCGCAACGCGGCCACGCATGGCTGCTGCACGGTCCGTCCGGGCTGGGACAGTACGGGTTGGCCATGGCGCTGGCGCGCGCCTGGCTGTGCGAGAACGCCACACCGGCCGGGGCCTGCGGGGTGTGCGGCAGTTGCCATGCCATCGATGTGCGCACCCACGCGGATCTGTGTGTCCTGATGCCCGAGACCACCTTGCTGGAGTTGGGCTGGCCCCTGGGTGAAAAGGCGCAAAACGAGATTGACGACAAGAAGCGCAAAGCCAGCAAGGAAATTCGGGTCGACGCCATGCGTGAAGCAGTCGAATTTTCCCAGCGCACCAGCGCCCGTGGCCGTGGCAAGGTGGTGCTGGTGTTCCCGGCCGAGCAGATGAACACCATCACAGCCAACGCCTTGTTAAAAACACTGGAGGAGCCGCCCGGTGATGTGAAGTTTGTGCTGGCCAGTGAATCTGCGCACCAGTTGCTGCCGACTATCCGCAGCCGCTGCCTGGGGCACGCCATGCACTGGCCCGATGCGGCAAGTAGCCAGCGCTGGATGCAATCGCTTGGATTTGATGTTGTCCAAGCGCAATTGCTGCTCCAGTCCATGGGTGGCCGGCCAGAGGACGCGAAGGCCTTTGCGGCCTCAGGGCGAGACCCTGCTGCCTGGCCAAATCTGCCCAAGGCCCTGTCGCGCGGGGATGTAGGCTTCTTCAAGGACTGGACGATTCCCCAGACGCTGGATGCGCTGCACAAGCTGTGCCATGACCTGATGGCACAGAACTGCGGCGCTACTCCCCGTTTTTTCGCACCCAATGATCTCGGCGCAGGGGCATCTATTGCGGCATTGAGTGACTGGAGCCGAGACTTGTCCCGTACTATGCGCACCATGGACCACCCCTTTAACGCTGGTTTGATGCTGGAATCTCTTGTCGGGCAGGCCAAATCGGTTCTAAACTCAGGCACACCATGAGTACAGCCCCAACGACTCCTCCCAGACCCAGCGTCATCCAGCTGTCCATCAAGGAAAAGGCGGCCTTGTACGCTGCGTACATCCCGATTTTTAGCGAAGGCGGCGTGTTCATCCCGACCGCGCGGGAGTACGCCCTGGGAGACGACGTGTACGTGTTGCTTTCGTTGCCGGAGGACATGCAGCGCTATCCGGTAGCCGGAAAAGTGGCCTGGGTCACCCCCGCCAAGGCTGCGGGTGGGCGTACGCAGGGTGTGGGCATTACCTTTCCCAAGGATGAGAAATCCCGGGCCCTGAAGCTGAAAATTGAAGAAATCCTGGGTGCCCACATGGCATCCGAGCGCCCGACCCAAACTATTTGAGCCGGATTCCCCCGATTTGCGATTGCTGCTGCGCCCATTCAATCGTCCGTTAAAGCGTCCTGTGCGGCGCACACCATGTTTACCGATTCCCACTGCCATTTGACGTTTCCAGAACTGGTCGCCACGCTGCCGGCTATTCGTCAGGCTATGGCCGATGCC
>CAINUX010000093.1 GCA_903853895.1 uncultured beta proteobacterium
AGGTGGCTTTTCTCGAATGAATCTAAGCAAATCTAAGCGCGCGCTGGTGACGGGTTGATCTGAGTCAAGGGAGAGAACCCCGGACCGGGACGGTGTAACGACCGGTTCGGACCGACTGGCTTACAGCGAAACAGGCTTCAGCGCCCGTACTGCTTGCGTAATAAGCTAAACGTGCATTCAAAGAACAGGGGACTGGTTCATGTGCAAAAACTCTACGAACGGCGACTGACTGGCACCAAAGTTTGATTCAATTGGACCGCAGGTAACCTGCCGTTCGTAGCGGTCGGCTTCTGCCCCCACACCTGTCCCAGGGTTTCCCTCCGCCAAGGTCAGCAATATGATTCTGTCGAGCTGAGTTGAAGGCTGCTATATTGAACTCCGCAGTCAATCCGGTGAGTTTTCCATGTTGGGTTCTACGACCGGTATCGGGCAGGGATTTCGGCAAATTCAAATTCGGCTTGGGGCACGTTTGAGTCGCTGGCTTCCGTCAGGTTTCGAGCAAGTCCGCGTGGCAAATTTCGACATCCAGATTGCTGCCATTCGTGAGCGTCGGCAGATGACCCTAAATTGAATCCTCGGCCGACATATAGCATCGTTTTCCCCATTGTTTTTCACATGAATCGCGATTGCGCGCGGATGCAATAGGACGCAAGAGCCGTTGGGCGTCGCCTTGTCATGCCCATTGTTTGCGGGCCTTGCTTTGCTTCTTCCAGGACCGCTGAGGGACACGCAAGAAGTCATCCCAGGCCGTTGGCAGATTCTTTGCGCTACGCGCCGCCCGAGCTGGCACTTCGCCTTCGTCGTTTAGTACCAGCGCATGAATCCTCTTTTCCTGGCTGGTATGGATGGTCCTGAACCAGCGGAATCCACCACGCCGTTTGCGAATTCCTCGAACGGGTCCGTGTCCCCGCTCACCGCGGCGCAAGCGTCCGCTACCGGTGCCCTGGAGGTAAGCCAACAAGTCGAATTCACGCAGGAGCTGACGAACCGGTAGCGGTTGACCATTCTCTCCGTACGGCTCAAAGGTCTTCCACTCAACGCGGGTTCGCCAAGTGGCTCCAAAGCGCGTGTGCTCCGCTTGGTATGGCGTCTCGCGAATCCATTGAATACTCACCCCGCGCTCATCCACAAGAGTATGGGGCGCGCGAGGACCGGACTTTATGTGGTGATCTATCCTCTGTGTCGCCTTGTACAGGCGTAACGCCAGATCCCTCGCGAGGGATGTACGGTTTTCAAAGTAATACCATGCCTCACCCGCGGGCGAGACGATGTGAAGGCCGTAGGCCCGGCTGCGCGTCGGCTTGGATGCTGACATACGAACTCCTAGTTGTTGTAACTAGAAGTCCGTAGCGCCCCCTTGGTTGGATATGATTTCCATGGGCGTATTCTAGGCGTGGTGACGACATCCGACTCATACAGTTAATGACGAGGAATCTGCCGAACGGAACCGTCCTGTTGATCTATTGAATGGACTTCACCCGCTTCAACAAGCTGGCGTTGCTCGAAGGCGTTCGCAACGGAATGACCGCTCTGGCCCAGGGTTGACCCTGACCAGTTGCCTTCCATTGATGCAATCGTTACGCTGGTAATTTCTTATCGGTGGCAGCAAATACTTGGTTCATTGCTGCTCATTGCTATAGAAATAGCCGTTGTCATTTTTATGACAATGGATGACAACAGGCTTTGGAAAGGCTGTTGCTACCCTGGTGACAGCGGGGAACTCCAGGTAAACGCGGGCCGATATTTCGTGCAATGGTCAGTTTTCGGTCGGCGGCAACACTTTCAGGCTTCGACGTATGTCTGCATCAAACCTTTCCTTCACTGACTGATCTTCAACACCTCTTATGAAGTCATCCGTGCCGAAGGCGCAGTATGCAATCAAAGTCAATTTCGCGCGCTTAACCGTTTCTGCCCCTGCCATCCAGCCCGCACACATTGAATTGGAATGGCGGACCCAGACTGATGCTGCGTCTTTCACGGTTACATCGAGGCCAAGTTCTTTTAGCGCTGCTTGCACGTTGACCGCATCCTTGCGCATCTTTTTGTCAAGGGGGTCTTTTTCGGGGTCGTAGCATCCTCTGCACTTATTGACCAGTCGAGTCAAATTGACCTGAAGATTTTTGGCGTCTTCTTCCATCAACCTTTCAAAGTCTGGACTGCCGAATTCGCGCCCCACCGGCGCCATGTCTAGCCATTCTTGTTCTTCTTTGGATCTGGGGACACTCGGATCACATTGCGCCAGAAGGCTTTCCAAGGATGTTCTGTCACGCCCAGCAGCTGCACCCGACTCCTTGGCGGCGATTCGTTTGTTGCTTGCCGCTATGAACGCCATGGCATCGTCAATTGCTGCTCCTGCCCGATCTGCTGCGCCCTTTGCTGTATCCGCAAGGCCCGTCATCGTGAGTCCGCGCCAATGCATTTTCTCGATGATCATTCTCCCGTAACGGATTGATTTCCTGTTTCTGTACCACAGCCCATCTTTCCAATAGTGCCTGGCATTGCATTCCTGGCAGTCATACCAGCCCTCTCGTACGGGTGAGTGCAATTTGGCATCGAACCAGGGGGTCATGTTTTGTGGCTTGTGCATAGGGCTAGACAAACTGTGCAATTGAAACTCGGGGCGATCGAAGTAATCAGCACCGTCAAATTGGCATGGACCGAGCGTTTCATAGTCAACCCGTGAGCCCTGCACACAAGTCCAGGGTCATATGGTCAATCTCATAGGTCGCTGGAAAGTGACGAAGCACATACTTGAGCGTGTGCTCCTGCTTGTGGGTCAAGTTATTCGAATTTCCCTTCTTCAGTTCCAAGCTGAAAAAATCATAGGCATCGGTCAATGCCTTTAGACGTTCCTGTGGCGATGTCGGTCCCCGGTCGACAGAAAATGGAACATCTGGGTCGGGCGCGGATACCAAAGCGGCGTGGTCCTCAGGGGCAAGCATTGGCGCGAACAAATCCTTGCTTGCGACAGCCCACTGGTCTATTTCTGAGGTGCTGGGGTAGTGCCTGAGAATCGCCTGCGCTGCAGTTTGCTGGGCAGTTGACAGGTTGGTAGCGGACCGCAGTTCCCAGAGGAATTCCCACCCCCAACGTAGGGACCTGGCCCTCTCAACTGGCGTTGTCATGTCATGTTCCTATAAACAAAATCGAATAGATACGACTATGCAGCAGGTGACTGATGTCCTTTTCCTCTTGCACAGACTAATCACTTCATACCTCTACCAGAAGGTTGCAATACGGAATACGAGCAGGACGGCATTGAGGCATATGAAACTTACGTGGCCAATGGGTCGCAGTACTATGACGCGCGCCAGTTCGCCAATGACCCTTTCTGCTCACCCATATAAGCCATGTTGAATCTGCCCAAGCAGGTTTGAAATCATCTCTACCCCATCCTCTGTGTCTAAGTACTCAGCAGGACTTTTGCCTCCAAGCGCTCCAATGGGCATGCTCAACCATTTTGCGAGCCATTTGTCCACCTCAAACCCCTCGGAGTTTCCAGACTCCTGGACTATCGTCACCACTTGCTCTCTCAACCTTTCAAACGCATCCGCCTTCATCTGTATTCACCATCCGGGCCCTGACAAACCGCTTGACTTTCGGTAGATGGCACTGCCCTGCATGCCGAACGCTGGACACACCAAAATGGACTCAGGCAGACCATCGGCATCGAACTCCGTTGAACCTCCACAGATGAAATACTGACCAGAATTCTCTGGAAGCAGATGTCTAAGGATGGTAATTAGCCGTTCGTTTTCTGCCAGTAATTTCTCAATCTCATGAGGGTGCATGGCTTGCTCGTCTTTGGGGGACATGAGTCCAAGCGTAACGAGAAACGAAAAAACTTTCACGCATAACTAGGGACTTTTGCGAAATAAATTCACCGCCGTGATTCCACTATGGAAAACGCAGTTTCCGCAAACCGGTACAGGTGTCTACGACATCAGAATACGGGTCGTTTGACTCCAATAGCCTCGTTGCGTGGGATGTTTAATCGCAGCTGAAATTCGTCCTCAAACCGGCAACTTGACAATACCGAATCGCAGCAAAACCCAACTACATATTTTGTATTGCGAAATATGGTGTGGGAATCGTATCGCATTGAACAGGCAATTAAGTCGCAAGACAAGCTTCAAAGCGGTTCACCGCGCCAAATTGAGAGAACACCTAGTTTGTCTTCAACTTTAATCGAAAGAGTCCATTCTGATGGCTCGCGTAACACGTTGTTTTTATTGCAGTAGGTGTCGTCCACTCTATTTGTAGAAACCATTTCCCCTGTATCCAGATAGGGAAATTTTCCAGGCGCAGTGCGTCCGGCAGACGGCGAGAGCACTGATTTACGTCAGCAACTGCCCATCCACAATTTGAATCTGCCGCGCACAGCGGCTGGCCAGTGCAGGGTCATGCGTGACGATCAGACAGGCTGACTTCTGTGTTTGGTTGACGCTCTGTAGCAATTCAAAAATATCATTGGCGCTGTGCGTGTCCAGGTTGCCAGTGGGTTCGTCAGCCAGTATCAGGCGCGGTGACAGTGACAGGGCGCGGGCCACTGCCACCCGCTGCTGCATGCCGCCAGAGAGTTGCGATGGCCGTTTGTGCGCAGCATCCTTGAGCCCTACCTGGTCGAGCAGGCGCAGTGCCGTCTCTTGTGCCTGCGCGGTGGGCCAGCCCGCGTCAATGATGGACGGCATCATGACGTTCTCCAGCGCGGTGAAACCGGGCAGCAGGTGGTGAAACTGGAAAATGAAACCGATGCTGCGCCCGCGCAATGCGGTGATGGCGGCGTCATTCAGACCGGCTGTGTCATGCCCGCCTACCAACAGTTGGCCGCTGGTGGGCTTTTCCAGCAGACCGATCAGGTTGAGCAGCGTGCTTTTTCCCGAGCCTGACGGGCCGGTCAGTGCCGCAAATTCGCCCTCCTGAATCAATAGATCAATGCCGTGCAGCACTTCAGTGGCCACCGGTGTGCCAAGGCCGTAGCTCTTGCGGATCTGGTGAAGTTCAATAATGGGTGTCATGGCCGCTGGGTTTTTCAAACGCGTATGGCCTGTACCGGGTCCATCCGGGCGGCTCGGCGTGCGGGCAGTGCCGCCGCCAGCAGTCCGACGACCAGCGCCAGAGCACAAGCCGATATGACCACCGAGACATCCAGCTCACCGCTGACCAGGGCTGTGCCGTCGGCATTGCGGGTGATCTTGGCGAAGAAATTGAGCAGGCCGAATGCCAGCGCCGAGCCCAGGGCCGACCCCATCAGACCGTAAAACCCGCCCTGCAGCAGAAACACCGACATGATGCGCCGTGGACTAGCCCCCATGGCGCGCAGGATGCCAATTTCCTTCTGCTTTTGCACGACCGATACCACGAGCACGCTGGCTATGCCCACCGCCACGATCACGGTCACAAAGAAGCGGATCAGGTTGTTGGACATGCTCTGGCTGTTCAGTGCAGACAGCAGCTGGGCATTGGTCTGCATCCAGCTGTCCACCGTGAGCCCGGTTTGCGCCTGCAACTGGCGTGCCGTGGCCTCGGCTGCAAACAGGTCGTCGACTTGCAGGTCCAGCTGTGTGATGCCACCCGGCAGGTCCAGCAGCGACTGCGCCACCTTGATGCTGGTGAACACCCAGCGGCGGTTCAGATCGCGGTTGCCAATGTCAAAAATGCCGGAGACGCTGAACAGGTCATTGCGCCCGTCCATGGTGACCAGTCGCAGCTTGTCGCCCACGACGATGCCCAGGTCTTTGGCCAGCTCGCTGCCGATGACAGCGTTGGTTCCGCCCACCTCAAACCCGCCGCTTTGCAGGTACTTTGGCATGCGCACAATGCGCTGAAAAGCCTCGGGGTCGACGCCCATCAGCGCAATCGACTGGCTGGCATCGGCCCGCACGGCAAACCCGGCGCCTGACAGCATGGGTGACACGGCCAGCACGCCCGGCGTCTGTGTGGCCAGCTGCGCCACCGACGCCCATTGGTCGACACTGCGCAGACGTTGGGCGCGGGGCTGGATGATGGCCGCCGTGCTGTCGGGTGGTAATGTGGTGTGGTTCATCGCCCGCGGTGGGCGTATCACGATGTGCGCCTGGCTGCCCAGTGTCTTGTCAATGATGGACACCTGCAGCTGGCTGATCAACGTGGTCAGGAAAATGATGACCGCCACGCCGCCCGTGACACCGGCCAGGATCAACACGGTCTGCATGCGCCCCTCGCGCAGGTAACGCAGGCAGACCATCCAGGCAAAGGGCAGACGTACAGACATACTTGGAGAAACGGACTGTCTGGTTAGCGCAGACGCTGTTCACGCACCCGGTCGCCCGCTTCAGCCGATGTAGAGGGGGTGATGACATGGTCCCCAGCCGCCAGTCCTTTGACAACCTGGGTCGTGCCAATGCCGCGCAACCCCAAAGTCAGGGCTACCTTTTCGGCGCGGCCCTCGCGGTTGACCAGGGCGTAGGCGTCGCCCGCCGTATCGCGGAGCACGGCGTCGCTGGGCAGCTTCAGCGCGTTTGGTTCCTGGGCGGTGATGATCTCCACGCTGACGGTCATGTCCGGGCGCAGGTAATCCACGGCTTTGTCCACCCTAAGCTTCAGGTCGACTGTGCCGCGCTGGGCATCCACCGCGGGTGCAATGAAGGTCAGCGCGGCATCGAAGGGGCGCTGGGGGTAGGCGTCGGCTGTGGCGCGGGCGGTCTGCCCCAGCTTGAGGTAGCCCAGGTTTTTCTCGTCCACGCTGGCCTGGATACGGGTCTCGTCCCCACTGACAACTGTCAGAATGGCACGACCTATTTGCGCCGTGTCGCCAGGGTCTGCCGCGCGGCTGATGACGGTGCCAGCTGCGGGTGCACGCAGGCTGAGCTGGTCCAGTCGGGTGGCTGCCGCCTTTTCTGCGGCCAGTGCCTGCTCCAGGCGGCTTTGTGCCAGAGCGGCCTCGGCACCACTGGCACCATTTCCGGCAGCCTGTGCGCTGGCTGATCGTACGGCTGCCGAACTGGCAGTGGCGGCGCGCTGTGCATCATCCACGCGCGACTGGGATACAAAGCCCTGCTTCAACAGGTCGCGCGCGCGTTCCAGTTCGCGTACGGCCTGAATGTCTGCCGCACGGGCCTGCTCCAGTTGCTGGGCGCTCACCGGTTCCTGGACCGTGATGAGCTGGCGCATACGCCCACGCGCCTCGGCGACCGCGGCCTTGGCCTGAGCCAGATTGGCGGTGGCCTCGTCGTCGCGTAGGCGCACCAGCACCTGACCTGCCCGCACCGTGTCGCCCTCGCGCACCAGAATCGCCTCGATGCGCGCCGTGCTCTGGCTGGCGATGTCGTTGCGCGCCACGCTGGCGATACGACCTGTGGTCACCACGGACTGCACCATCGGCCCCTGTGTGACGACAACAACCTCCACCGCCTTGCCCCGGCGGGAATAAATAATGGTCAAACCAAGAATGCCTGCTACCAGAACGGCGAGCAGGACCCACTGTGTGCGCGTGAACTTCATTGCATGATTGTGCTTGATTGCAGTGGGCGCGGTTGGTGTACTGGCGTACAAACCCCCGCTGGTCACGCGATGGCCGGAACTTTGGGATACTGGTGGCTAGTCGAACCGCCAAAACTTTTATGCAAACCCCAACTACAAGCGCTGCACCGTACCAACAGCCGGTCAACGAGCCCCGCTTGACCTCGCTCTCCCACGGCGGCGGCTGCGGTTGCAAGATCGCCCCGGGCGTGCTGTCGCAGATCCTGAAGACCACCGCCGCCATGCCCATGCCGCCCGAATTGCTGGTGGGTATCGAAACGGCGGACGACGCGGCGGTCTACCAGCTCAATGCCGAACAGGCGCTGATTGCCACCACCGACTTCTTCATGCCCATCGTCGACGATCCGTTCGACTTTGGCCGCATCGCGGCCACCAATGCCATCTCGGACGTCTACGCCATGGGCGGCACACCCATCATGGCGCTGGCGCTGGTGGGCATGCCCATTAACGTGCTGTCGCTGGACACGATCGGCCAGATCCTGGCCGGGGGCGCGGCGGTGTGCAAGGCGGCGGGCATCCCCATCGCCGGTGGCCACACCATTGATTCGGTGGAGCCCATCTATGGTCTGGTGGCGCTGGGACTGGTGCACCCCAAGCGCGTCAAGCGCAATGCCGATGCCCGCGTGGGCGACCGGCTGATTTTGGGCAAGCCGCTGGGTGTGGGCATTCTGTCTGCGGCCCTGAAGAAAGAGGCGTTGGATGCGGCGGGTTATGCCCGCATGATTGCTGTGACCACCCAGCTCAACACGCCTGGCCCCGAGCTGGCGGCGCTGGATGGCGTGCACGCGCTGACCGACATCACGGGGTTTGGCCTGGCCGGGCATGCGCTGGAAATTGCGCGTGGTGCCAAGTGTGTGGTGCAAATCGATTGGGCGCGTGTTCCATTGATCGACGGGGTGCACGCGTTGGCCAGCGCCGGTATGGTGACCGGTGCGTCAGGCCGCAACTGGGCGGGTTACGGGCATGAGATTGGATTGCCCGAGGGTTTTGCCGCCGTGGACCAGGCCCTGCTCAGTGACCCGCAGACCAGTGGCGGGTTGCTGGTGAGTTGCGCGCCTGAGGCTGTGCCAGCGGTGCTGGAGATCTTTGCGCGCCACGGCTTTGGCGCTGCGGCAGACATCGGGGAGGTGTGTGCCAGCGGGGCGGCAGAAAGCGACGTCCGGCTTCGGGTGTGCTGATTGAGACAAATTGCTATGTAAATGATAGCAATATGTCATTATTCTACGTGGGCTAGAGGCCGATTTTTCCAAAAATCTTGCCACTTTTTTCAAAACAAACCCATTTTGGGGTTTTTGACTGACGAGCAGTCGTTGGCAGTCTTTAGTCGGTCACGTTGCAGCGGGCCGCAAAGCGCCGGTCGATCCGGTTCTTGAGCCACCACAGCCACCAGCCTTGCGCACTGAATGACGCCCAAGTGCCAACAGCGTAGCGGTTACCACACGAGAGCAGGTGCAAGCTGGCGGCTGGTGGGTGGTGGGGCTTGAGCGCTGTGCCCGCTATAGCGGCCGCCAGGTTGCGGGTCAGTGCCGGTGCAAATACCCGGTTGTGGCTGGTGGAGCGCTGGCACACGTCAATCGCCAGAGAGCCATGTGCATCCAGCGCCAATCCGCTGTCTGCCAGCCACTGTGGGGCTTGCCCCCGGGTGACCAACAGGGGCACGTCGCAGGCCAGATCGGCGCCGCACCCCAGTTGCACGGAATCGGCCTTCATGCCAACCGCCACATCCTGCAGCACCGTGACCTTGCGTTGTTTGAGTATTGCCAACAGTCGCTGCTGCATGCCGGGAGAGTGGTTGGCACCCGGCGGCACGGGGCCGCACACCAGCGTGACGGCGCAGGCGGGCAGTCGGTGGCGTACTGCCAGTGCCAGTTCAAAGCCGGGGGCCCCCGTACCGATCACGGCGATGCGCAGGGGCCGCGCGTCGCCCATTTCCGTCACGCGGGGCCACAGGGCGGCGAATGCCTCGACCGGGCGAACGAACAGGGCATGTTCCCGGGCACCGGGCAACTCGCGTTCAATGCTTTCCCGATCCTGGACATTGCCGGTGTTGATCGACAGCCAATCGAACGGCACGGTACTGCCGTCGTCGAGCGTCACAGTCTGATGCTGCGGGTCCAGGGCCGTGATACCGCGTTGTATCCAGCGGATGCCACCGCGCCGGACCAATGGCGCAAGCGCAATTTCACAGTCTTGCAGGGTGTAATGGCCGGCCACATAGCCCGGCACCATGCTGGCGACCATCGGCCGCGGCTGCGATGCGATCAGGGTGACAACCGTCCCGACCAGGGGCTGCGCGGCCAGCTGGGACAGGATTTGCAAATGGGCGTGACCGGCGCCCAGCAGAACCAGTTGCTGGGGTTGGTGTGCAGGGCTTGGTGATGGGTTGGCGGCGACCGTCATGCCGCCTATTGTTTCATGGGTGAGACCTGCAACCGCTGCACCATGCGGTGGTGGGCCCCGGGCGCGAGGGTGACGCTGTCGTCCCCCGCGTTGCTGGCCTCCACACAGAAGAACTGCGTCCAGCCGTCGTCGGGCACGTCCGCCATGGCGCGCGCACCCACCGGGCCAGGGTTCCAGAGCACTACGGACTGGCTGCCTTTGGTGGTGATGTGGATTTGCCGATGCCCGTCGGGGTCCATGACGGTGTAGTGGTGCTGTGCGGAGAGGGACGCTTGCTGGTAGACCCTGTCGCAGGCGTTTTCCAGCACAAAGCCACCCGTTTGCAGCTGGTCACCAGCGCCCAGCAGTTTGTCGTCATACCGCAGGCCATCCAAACCTTCGATGCGCACCCGGCTGGCGTTGGCCACCGCAAAATAGGTGTGCAGGGCCTGGGTCAGGCTGTAGTCGTCCGCGCCCTGGTTGTGGGTGTGCAGGGTTTGGGTCAGGTGCTCGTCCAGGTCCACCCGCAGGCTTACGCGCAGGTCGCTGGCAAAGTGGTTTAACGGGTCTTCGGGTGACGCGGTGGTGGTGGGCGCCAGTTCGATGCTGACGCAATCCGGTCCATCGGCGTGGACACAGGTCACTTCCCAGGCGCGGTTGCGTACCGGCCCGTGCTGCATGCCTCCATCGGGCATGCACTGCTTGCCAAACCAGGGCCAGCACACCGGCACACCCCCGCGAATGGCCGCTGGCTCGGGCATGGCCAATGGCGATAGCCAGAACACCTCACCCTGACCGGTTGGCACCCACGAGAGCAGTTGGGCACCGTGCGGCGCCAGCACGGCCGTGCCATGTTGGGTCTGCAGATGCAGGCAACGGTGGCCTGCGTAGTCAACGGTGTGGATGTGCTGCGTGTCTTGGAGCATCCCCTAGATTAACGCAAACCCCAGGCAAATGCACGCGCAAATGCCAGCGCCGTATGGCCCTGGATGCCGTTGCAGGTCGGGGAGACAACTTTCTTGTCGGCCTCGCAGGGGGTGTCGCGGTCCAGTGACCAGAAGTGCAGGCCACCGAGTTTTTCGGTTTTGACGAAGTTCGCCAGCTTGATGGCGTCGCCCGGCAGGAAGATGTTTTCGACGACGTCGTTGATACCGATCATGGGCGTGAGCTCGATCTGCGCCAGCGGCACACCGAGTTTCTGGTGCAGGTTGCGTGCGGCCTGCTGGGCCGAGGCGGCCATGTCGCAGCGGCCCTCGCGCACCACACACACCGCCGGTGCTGCGGCACCAAAGTCCATGACCATCAGATTGATGAAGTAGCGTTCCAGCCCCACCGCCCGGATGGCGGCCAGCACCTGTTGTCCCTGGGCGTTCAGGCTGGCCTGGCTGCCGTCGCTGGCGGCAAACGTCGCCAGCGTGAAGCTCATGCGCAGGTGTGGGCGGCGCTGCTGGGCGGTCTTGATGTGCTTCAGCAGCGCGCCAATCATCTCGGGTGTCTGACCGGCTTCGATGTCGAAGTCAAAGCCCACCAGGCTGGGGCTTTCGTAGCGCGCCACGAAGGCTTCCATGCCCGCGTCGCTGTTGCAGGTAAAGACATTGCCTTCCCCGCCGGTAGAGATGGTGTAGCGCAGGCCCGCCGCATGCAGGCTGGCCATGTTGGCTGCGGCCACTTGCGCTGCGTCCAGCTGCGCCCAGCGCTCTTGCCCGCACTCGCCCGAGGCAAAGGCCAGCGTGACACCGGTGGCGTTGGGCATCAGCGCATCAGGCGCACCGTCCGCCAGGCCCAGCGGTGAGCCCTTGACGCGTGTGCTGGCGGCCAGGCTGGGCGCCTCCAGCGCGGTGTTCAGGTGCTTGTAGGGACCGAAGGAAAAATCGCTTTTGCTTTTGGCCGCGGGCGCGGTCGGTGCCGGCGCCTCGGCTGGCGCGGCACGGGCCGCCAGGCTGCAGCACAGTGCGGCTATGGCCAGTGCCAGGGTGCGCGAGAAAGTGGAGGTGAATCGGAAAGTGGGGTGTGTGCCGGTCATGGCGCGGGCTCCTGGTTGCTGGGACATGCATTCAAACATAAAAAAAATGGGCAGGAAAATCACTTTTCCTGCCCACCAAACAGACTGCGTTCGCCCCCGATTCAGGCAGCCCCCATCGCTCAGGAAAAATTACATTTTTGCGCGCAGTGTCACGTAGTACTGGGCACCGTTGGTATAGAAAGCACGGGGCTGTTCTGTGGTGTCACCGTAGTACTTCAGGGTCGGGTTGTTCAGGTTCAAACCGTCCAGGCTGATGGTGAAGGTGTCGTTGATCTTGTAGTTGATCGACGCGGCCAGGGTTCCCACATCATCCATGTGCATCTTCACGCCACGGTCGTAGCTGCCGTAGAAGCTGGAGCGGTAGCTGTAGGCCACGCGGGCGCTGAGCTTGTCGTCTTCATAGTAGCCTTCCAGGTTGTACGTGTTCTTGGAGTTGCCTGACATTTCGCCGCCACCGTCCACTGAGCCGTTGGCGTAGGTGTAGTTGGCATTGACGCCGAAGTTGCCAAACAGCGGCTGCTGGTAGCCCAACTCAATTCCCTGGTTCTTGGCGCCCACATTGATCGGCTTGGTGATGTTGTAGGTCTCCATCTGCTTGTGCAGATCGCTGAAGTAGGTTCCCGGTGTGACCTTGTAGTCCACAAAGGACTCAAAGTCTTGGTAGAACAGGCCAATCGAAACCATGGATCGCGGCGCGAAGTACCACTCGGCCGACAGGTCAAAGTTGGTCGAACGCACGGGGTCCAGCGCGGGGTTGCCGCCAGTGCCGGTGTTCAGCTGGTCATTGACCGAAGTGGTCGAGCTCAAAGCCGTGTAGTCCGGGCGTGCCATCGTCTTGGCCAGTGCGCTGCGCAGGACCAGTTCCTTGGACACGGCGTAGCGGATGTTGGCGCTGGGCAGCACGTCGGTGTAGGTGCGCTCGGTGAATTCCTTCACGAATGGACCAAACAGCGACGAGCTGTCAATGCGGCTGGCCGGGTCTTGCGATGTGGGGCTGCGCAAGGTGGAGTAGCTGCCCTTGGTCTCGACCACACGCACGCCGGCGTTGGCACGCCAGTTGCTGCCGACGAAGTTGCCCATGGCGTAGGCGGCCTTGGTTTTTTCGCTGACGTCAAAGTCGTTGCTCCACTCGTGGCGCTGCACCGGGTCGTAGTTGAATACGGCGTTGGGGTTGGGGTTGGCAACGGTCGATGTGGTGGCCCAGCGGTTCAGGTCGTCCTGGGTCAGGCGGAACATGCCGGTGAACGGTGCGCCAAACGCGGAACCGAAGTTGGATGGGTACTGACCGGAGGCGGTTGGCAGCGCCGTGCCGACATTGGGATTGGCCCAGTTGGGGCCGCTGGAGAGCCAGTTGCCGTTGTTGCGGGAATGGTCGGTGAAACGGGCGCCAAACTTGATGGACTCGAGCACACCAGCGTCGACGGCCCACTCGGCGTCCGCGCTGCTGTAGCTTTCGGTGTCGGGCACGGTGACCTGTGCGCCGTAGTTCCAGTTCCAGACCTGGTTGGCGTAGGAGCGGAAGTCTTTGCCGGTGGAGTTGGCCAGTGTCACGCCCGGTGCGCCACCCAGGCCGCGCATGTTGTAGCCCAGTGCAAACGGAACCGCACCGGCGCCGCCGACGTTGCCGACTTCAGACGAGTATTCCAGTGACTGGCCCTTGCCTTCGGTGCGGCCAATCTGGCCCTTGATGGTCCACCGGTCATTGACATTCCACTTGCCGTCCAGGTTGATGTATCCGGAATCTTGCGCGGCGCCGGGGCGCACGGAGGAGTCATTGATGATGGCGTTGGAAACCGAGGTTTGTGGGAAGTTGGCGGACAGCAGGGTCTTGCCGTCGGCGCTGACCGTGGCGCTGGTGGGCGCAACGCCGGCCTGCAGCAACCATTTGGGCGACACCATGAAATTGGTGTTCATGTTCTGGTCGTCCACGTGCGAGCGGAAGGCCGACAGGCCCAGGGTCACGTCGCTGGTGGGCTTTATCTGCACTTCCATGGCAGCGCCAGAGCGGTTGCGTTCCTGCTCGAACAGGCTGGCACCGATCAGGCTGGGGGCCAACACGCCGTTCAGGTTGGCCGTGGGAGCGGACACGCCATTGATGACGGTGGTGCTGCCTGCGGCAAACGGTGTCTTGTCGATCTTGAAGTAGCCCAGAATCTCGGAGCCGTCGCGGCGCAGTTTCTGCTTCTGGCTGAAGACCTGCAGAATCGCACCGGCTGTGCGCTCGTCATTGCGCCAACCCACCATGCCGGTGAGCTGGGGCGATGTGGATTCGGCCAACGTGGAGTGCATGGCACCAACCGCCACTTCGGCGCTGACGCCTTTCTTCAGGTCCAGAGGACGGCGGGTTTCGATGTTGACCGCACCCGCGACGCCGCCTTCGGGCAGGTCGGCGGTGGCGCTCTTGTGCACGGTGACTTTGCCGACCAGTTCAGAGGGCAACAGGGAGTAGCTGGCGCTGCGCCCCACGGTGGTACCAAACAGGTTCAGCACGAACCAGTCGCCGGTGGACACGGCATGGCCATTGATCAGGGTTTGCGTCAGGCTGGGGCTGGTGCCGCGAATGCTGACGCGGTCGTTTTCCGAGAAGCCACCTTCACCACCGGCACTGGAGGCAATGTTGACACCGGGTACGCGCTGGATGGCGTCGGCCACGTTCTTGTCGGGCATCTTGCCGATGTCTTCGGCAGTCACCACGTCGACCAACGAGTCGGAATTGCGCTTGGCGTCCAGGGACTTCTCACGCGACGCACGGATACCGGTCACCGTCACGGCATCGAGCACCGGAGCAGCAGCTGGTTTGGTAGTGGTCTGCTGCGCCTGTGCGGCGGCGGCGACGCTCAGCAGGGTGATGGCCACGGCGGCGGCGATCGGGGTGCGGTTGAGTTTCATGGTGTCCTTTTCTTCAATAGGTCAGGGTAGGGTGCAGGGTAAATCTCATAGGGTTGTGGAACGTTTGACATGCTCAATCTATTTAATACCACATCAAAATTCTCAGATGCCACTATGCTACCAATTATGTGGAAAAGCAAGAAAAATGAAATAATTGGTACTCGGTGAAAACCCTTGCTGTAGCTTTTTTTCATCGGTTCAACGTGGTGCGTGCGCCCATGCACTGCACCCGCCTGGCGTGGTCGCAGCGCTGGTGGACTGGTGGGGCCGCTCAGAAATCGCAGGTGCTGGGAACTGCCGGTATGGCTGCAGGTACGGTATCCACTGCGAAGTGCTGCTGGCTGCGCAGAGTCAGCACCAGGGCGTCAATCTGCTGTGGCGTGATGAGCTGGTCTTTCGCGTGCAGAACCCAGTCCACGTCTTGCTCATACACACGCTGGGTTTTTGATACCGGTAAGAGACCACCCGGTGAAAACCAGAGGTTAAAGTTCATCGACATGGGGACCACGGGGTAGTTTCTGCCACCGTGTTCGGCGACGCGCACCCCATCGAGCCAATGCTGTGTTTTGCCGTCCTTGATCTGCAGGATCAGTGTGTGCCAACCGGCCACGGAGCGTTTTTCCTCGTGGGCCTGGTTGTGGGCCTGCCAGGGTTCCAGACGGACGGTCTGCCAGGTGATGCCATAGAGCCGTGTGGTGGGGTCACCCCAGCCGCCATTGGGCAGATATTCCCAATCCACCTCGCTGAACGTCGGGTCGAAGTCGTGGCGCAGGGGGCTTACCAGGTAAAAGGTCTGGACCACGACGTCGCCGTCCGGGCCGCTTACCGGCTCGTCGGAAAAGCGCACCCGGGCGGCGTAGGTGCCCTCCAGGTACTTTCTGGCGTGGCACACCTGGGCCTGGGTAGTGCCGTGCGAGGTGCCGTCGGTGCTGGCGCGCAGGCGCAGAAACTGGTTGCCCGGCAACTGCGGGTCCGCCACCAGCGCGACGGTGTCAGGACCCCACTGCGCCCCCGAAATGCCGGGGTGACCCGCTGTACTGCGGTGTTTCCAGCCGTGCGCCGCAAATGCGCTCAGGTCGGCGTGTCGAAAGTCGTCGAAAAACAGACCCTCAGTAGTGGCTGCCTGCGCTTGTGCACAAACGATGGCGCCCGCCAAGCTTGCCAATCCAGCCAATCCATTGAAACCGGCCCAGCGGCGCGCGTGTTGCATGGCGAACCCTTAGGGTGCCGCAGCTTCGGGCGCGGGAAATTTGACAAAGGCCATCAACACCAGGGCCGGTACACCGCAGGCGATGGTCCACAGGAAGAAGTGTTCATAGCCCATGCTGATCTGGATATCGCCGCTGATGGTCTTGGAGATGATGAAGCCCAGTTGCATCACGCCCGAGCCCAGTGCGTAGTGGGCGGTCTGGAAGCGCCCGGGCGCCACGGCCTGCATGATGAAGAGAATCATGCCGACAAAGCCGAAGCCATAGCCAAACATCTCCAGTGCCACGGCGGCACCGATGTGCAGCATGTCAGTGGGCAAGGTGCTGGCCAGGTAATAGAACACGGCATTGGGCACGGCCATGGCGACGATCAGTACGGGCATGGCGCGGCGCAGGCTCAGCCACGACGTGAAGTAGCCCCCGAGAATGCTCCCTACCAGAAAGGCGCCGGTGCCCACCGTGCCGTAGATGCCGCCGACCTGTTCGGTGGTCAGACCCAGGCCGCCCTGGGCGCGCGACTCAATCAGGAACAGGGGGCCAATGGTTTGCACCTGGCCTTCGGCAAACCGGAACAGCACGATGAACAGAATCGCCAGCCAGATGCCGGGCTTTTGCAAGAAGTCTTGGACCACTTCCCTCAGGGTCTGCCAGACACCGGCCACGGTCAGGTCTGCATGTTCGGTGTTCAGCGTGCCGGGCAAGGCCCAGGCGTTGTAGCTGGCCAGCGCGGCCAGCACCACGGCCAGCAACACAAAGATGGCCGACCAGGCATTGAACACGCCAAAGCGGGTCTCCAGGTTGCCCGCCAGCACCAGCAAACCGCCCAATGTCAAAAATTTGGAGGCGTTGAAGAAGGCGCCCTGCCAGCCCGCGTAGGCGGCTTGCTGCTTGTCGTTCAGGCTGGCCATGTACAAGCCGTCACAGGCAATGTCATGCGTGGCCGAGGCATAGGCCAGCACAAAGAACACCGCGATACTGGCCGCAAAGTACATGGGCATCTGCAGGGCCAGCGCCATCAGCGCCAAACCGGCAGCACCGGTGAACTGCATGGCCACGACGATCAGTTTCTTGCTGCGCGCCATCTCCAGAAACGGGCTCCACAAGGGCTTGAAGGCCCAGGCCAGACCCAGCAGGCCGGTCCAGCGCGCAATCTGGTCATTGGGCACGCCCATGTTCTTGAACATCAGGCCGGCAATCAGCATGACCACAAAGAACTGCATGCCCTGCACAAAGTACAGACTGGGGACCCAGGTGATGGGGGATCGCGAACCGGGGGTGGGAGTGGTCATGGGTGTCCAGTCAATCAAAAAGGTTCAGGCTTGCGGTTCAGGCTTGCGTGAGTGCCACCGGTGCCAAACCGGCTGCGGACACTTCGCCCTGCAGCCAGGCTTTGAGGGCAACCGTCGCGCCGTCCGCGTATCCCCAGGTCACAAGCGCAGGTGCATGGATGTCCAGCACCTGAAATGGGTTCCAGATCGCCAGGTGCAGGTCGATAGCGGTGGAGCTTGTTGCGTTTTGGTAGCGGCCATGGTGGTTGGATACCAGCACATTGCAGCGGCCGTCGCGTGGCAGGGCATCCACGTCCAGCGCGCTCAGCTTGGCCACCGGTAAAAGCGTCACATCGTCAAAACCGGCAAACAAAGCCTGCACCTGCTCCAGAGGCAGGCCCGCCTCGGACACACCATCACTGACCACGGAGGCCTGCGTGATGACCCGCAGCGGCGTGGTGCGTGCGGGGGGCGACGGGTTGCCTACGGCGGTCAAGCCACGCGTCCAGGCTTGCAGCATCAGGGTACGGTCAGCTGCCTCCTGTGCATCGGTATACGGCGTGGTGCGCAGCGGAAACCGCTCAGCCAGGCTATCAATGCGTGCGCGCGCCTGCAACAGTGCGGCCGCATCCAGTGCCCCACCTTCCAATGCCGCCCCAATGGCCTGCACGGCCGCGAGTTGTTCGGGGCGTTCACCTTGGGCCAGCACCAGATCAGCACCGGCCTGCAGCGTGAGTACCGAGGCGCGGGCGTGGCCGTAGCGGTCGTGTACGGCCTTCATCATCAGGGCGTCGGTAATCACCACGCCGTCATAGCCGATGGCGTCGCGCAGAACGCCAGTCAACACCTTGTGCGACAGCGTGGCGGGGTGCTCGGGATCGATCTGCGGGTACACGATGTGCGCCGTCATGACGGCGGGCGCCACGCCGGCCAGCGCGCGGAACGGAATCAGTTCCAACTGCTCCAGCTCGGCCAGCGATTTGTCGACGGCGGGCAGGGCGTGGTGGGAGTCGGTGTGGGTGTCGCCGTGACCGGGGAAGTGTTTGACGCAGCAGGCCACGCCCTCGGACACGGCGCCCTCCATCCAGGCGCCGGCCATGCGTGCCACTGCCATCGGGTCAGCGGAGAAGCTGCGCTCGGCAATCACCGGGTTGGCGGGGTTGTTGTTGACGTCCAGCACCGGGGCGAAATTCCAGTTGATGCCCAGGCTGGCCAGCCCGCGCGACACGGCGGCGCCCACCTGGCGGGCCTGCTCCAGGTCGCCACAGGCGCCCAGCGCCATGGCCGCCGGTGCCTGCGGTAAGAACGTTGCGCGGATCACCGAGCCACCTTCCTGGTCAATGCCAATCAGGGCGCCGGGGCCCATGGCGTCGCGCAGGTCGGCGGTGAGCTGGCGCACCTCGGCGGCAGTGCCCAGGTTCTTGCGGAACAGGCAGACCGCACGGATGTGGTGGGTGCGCAAAAAATCGGCGGTATCGGCGTCGAGGGCGGTGCCCTCCATGTCCACCATGACCAGCTGGCCAGGGTGCAAAGTGCGGTGCTGCATGCGGGGGAGTTCTGTGTTCAGTGGGTTTTGGTGACCTTGGCCAGGAAGCGGGGCTCATCCGGGTTGCGGCCGCGTGCGCGCGCCAGGGCTTCGACCAGGGGGTAGAAGCTCTGGATCAGCGAAATCGGGTCGAGGTCGCTTGATGCGGTTTCCACGATGGGCAGGTTGGCGCCTGGCGTGCCCGCCGGTGCCGCCAGCAGCACCTTGGCGCCGCGCAGGCGCATTTCCTCGGCCAGCGCCAGCAGGCCGGCCTGGGCCGGGCCGCGCGGGGCGAACACCAGCAGGGGGTAGCCTTCCTCGATCAGGGCCATGGGGCCGTGTTTGACCTCGGCACTGGAAAACGCCTCGGCCTGGATGCCGCAGGTTTCCTTGAACTTGAGCGCCGCCTCCAGCGCCACCGGCATGCCGGTGCCGCGACCAATGACAAACAGGCGGTCCACACCTTGCAGCACGTCCAGCGCGACCGACCAGTCCATCTGCGCCGCGCGGGCCAGTACATTGGGCAGCCCTGATAGAGCGGACTGCAGTTCCGCATCGCCCTGCCACGCCGCAACGACACGGGCACCGGCCACCAGCTGCGCGATGTAGCTCTTGGTGGCGGCCACGCTGGCCTCGGTTCCTGCGTGCAGCGGGAACACCCATTGCGCGGCCTGGGCCAGTGGAGAGTCGGCCTTGTTGACAAAGGCCGCGGTCACTGCGCCACCCTCAGAAAAAAAGCGGGTCGGCGCCACCAGGTCCGGGCTTTGGCCGGACTGCGAGAAGGCGAGCGAGACCAGCCCCTTGCAGGCAATCTGCGACTGGTACAGCGTGATCAGCGACATCGGCAGCGAGGTCACCAGGCGGCCCATGCGGGCCATCACCAGGTAGGCCAGAAAGTGCGCGGCGTGGTCCGAGCTGCCACGTGCCACGGTCAGCACCGCGGTCGGATTTTGCTGGCGCAGCAAGTCGCCAAACGCGCGGTATTCGTCGGCGTTGTGGGCCAGCTGATCGGCCACGGCATGGGGCGCCTCTCTGGCCTCAGCGAGCATCAGTGTGTTCAATGGAATGTCCTTCTACGTAAACAGATTGCAGGGTGAGATCGCGGTCCAGCACCACCACGTCGGCCCAGGCGCCAGTGGCCAGGCGACCGCGGTCGCCCACGCCCAGGTAGTCGGCGGCGTGGGTGGAGACGCGCCGGGACGCATCCAGTACCGACAGGCCCAGGGTGTCCACCAGGTTGCGCAGGGCCTGGTCCAGCGTCAGCGTGGAGCCGGCCAGCGTGCCGTCAGCCAGGCGTACCCCGCCCAGGCACTTGAAGACCTGGTGGCTGCCCAGGCGGTATTCGCCGTCGGGCATGCCGGTGGCGGCGGTGGAGTCGCTGACGCAGTACAGGCAGGGTATGGCGCGCAGGGCCACGCGGATGGCGCCGGGATGCACGTGGATCAGGTCGGGGATGCACTCCGCATACTGGGCATGGGCCAGCGCTGCGCCTACCATGCCGGGTTCGCGGTGGTGCATGCCGGTCATGGCATTGAACAGGTGGGTAAAACCCCGCGCGCCCTTGGCCATGGCCTGCACGCCGTCTTCGTAGGTGCCCATGGTGTGGCCGATCTGCACGCGGTAGCCAGCGTCACACAGCGACTCAATCAGGTCCATATTGCCCGGCACCTCGGGTGCCATGGTGATCAGGCGGATCGGTGCCAGCTGGTTCAGGTGGCTCAACTCGTCGGTCTGGACCGGCCGCGCAAACGCCGGTTGCGCGCCGAGCTTGTCGTCGTTGATGTACGGGCCCTCCAGGTGCACGCCCAGCACCCGCGCGCCGCCGGGCGCGCGCTGCTGGCAGATGGTGGTCAGGCTCTGCATGGCGGACACCAGGTCCTCCATCGGCGCTGTCATGGTCGTGGCCAGCATGGACGTGGTGCCGTGGCGGGCATGCACCTGGCTCACGCGCACGGCCGCGTCGCCGCCTTCCATGATGTCGCGGCCACCTGCGCCATGCACATGCAGGTCAATGAAGCCTGGCAGCACCAGGGGCAGGCCCGATGCACGGGCCGCGTCTTCACTGATGGCCTTGCCCTGGATGCTGTGGATGCGCCCCTCGGGTGTGAAGGCCATGGAGCCGTGGACGAAGCCCGACGGCGTCAGGATGTTGCCAAGGATCGGAGTCATCATCACTCGCGCCTCATTTCAGCCACGAAGTCGTAGTAGTCGCTGCGGCAGTAGGAGTGCGTCAACTCCACCGCCTGGCCGGATTCGAGGTAGCCAATGCGGGTGATGAACAACACCGCCTGGCGTTCGGGAATGCCCAACTGTTCGGCCAGCAGGGGTTGGGCGTTCATGGCACGGATGTGCTGCAGCGCCCGCACCGGCGCCTGGTGCACGCTGTCCAGGTATTCATACAGCGAGCTGCCCACCAGCATGGGGTCGGCAATGACGGTCTGTGGCAACACGCTCATCTCATAGGCCATGACCACGTTGTCGGCCAGGCGCAGGCGCTCCAGCCGCACCACTTTGGCGCCGGGAGACAAGCCCAGCGTCAGCTGCTCATCGGTCATGGCCAGGTCGACCTTACGCTCCAGCCAGCGCGACGACGGCGTGTAGCCACGGCGCAGCAGTTCTTCGGAGAAGCTGGTCAGCTGGGACAGCGGTTGCTCCAGCATGGGCGCAATGTAGTTGCCCGAGCCGCGCCTGCGCACGATCAGGCCCTGGGTGACCAGTTGGTCAATGGCCGAGCGGGCGGTTACGCGGGACACATTCAGCGTCTCGGCCAGCACGCGCTCAGAGGGCAGGGCTTCGTCGGGCTTGTAGCGCCCTTCGCGGATCAGCTGGGCCAGCCTGCGCGAGAGTTGCATGTAAATGGGCGAGCTGTCGCGGGGGTCCGGCTCGAACGTCAAAACTTCGCCAGCGGTCATGGTGTCTCTTCCAGTAATTGTTGAACGAGTGTCAGGGCGCCGTATGCGGCGTCTTGCGGTGTTGGAGTGCAGCGGTCGCGCGTGGCAGGCGCCAGGCGCGGCATCAGCGCGCGGCCGACGCTGCCGTAGATGGCCAGCGGCAGCGCGGCTTTGGGGTCTAAGGCGGCGGCCATGCTTTCGAGGGCCAATGCCGCGTCACGTAACAGGCTCTCGGCCGCAGGGTCGCTGTGCGCGCAATCAAAGACGGTGCGCGCCAGTTGGGCGTAGTCATATTGGCGGGCCGCGGCGCACCATTGCTGCAAGGTCTGGCGGCTGCCACCGCAGTGCTGCAAGATTTGGTCTGCCAGCGGGCTGCCCGGCGTGCGGCCGTCCACGGCCTGCTGGGCGTGGGACATGGCGCGCAGTCCCATCCAGGCGCCGCTGCCTTCATCGCCCACCGGAAACCCCCAGCCACCCACCTGGCGGCGCGTGCCATCGGCGTACAGCGCCTCGGCAATGCTGCCGGTGCCCGCCGCCACCATGACGCCGGCCTGCCCGCCATGCGCGGCCAGCAGGGCGGTGTAGGCATCGCTTTCAAGGGCGATCCGGGCAAACCCGGGGTTCATGGCCAAAAACTGCTCACGCCAAAGCTGGTTGTTGACGCCTGAAAGCCCCGCCCCCAGAACGCACTGGTACCAGACCGGTGTTTCCTGCTGCAGATCCTGAAATGCTGTTTTGATTGCGCTCAGGATGGACTGCCAGGCCGCCGCGACGCCCTGCCCGAGAGCGGACGGGCCCGCGCTGGCCTGTGCCAGCACCACCCCGTGGCGATCCGCCACCAGGACACGGGTCCCGGTGCCACCGCCATCTACACCGATCAAATGCGAAATCATGGCCAATAGTAACATACCAATGAGATACCAGTAGCGGTTTTTTGCATCAAAGTGTGTGCTTTTAGCCCGGCCGGGCGGGATGGGCGTCGGCAAACCAGTTGGCTACCAGATAAATGTGGCGGGTTTGGTTGGCGGTATATGGCGCACACTTCGAGAGGGTTGCTGGTCACCGCGTTGCCTGAGCGGGTTCAGCGGAAAATGTATATGAGAAATCGGCCTCTAGCCCTCGTATACATTGGGTATGTAGCTATTGATATAATAGCAAATCTGAGTTACGTTGGGTATCTTCACTTGAGGTGGCGGATATGGCTGCGTCCACGAGTGGCAGCTGAGCGTGGGGCTGGCGGACCGGGTGCCCGTTCCCTGGCCTCAGTCGCAGGCGACCATGTGGGGTTGGCAGGCACCCTTTTGTCAACGCTGTGATGGGCATGCAAGTTCTGTGGCAACCGCGAGTTGAGGCCGATGAACGGACACCCGGTCCGCCAGCCGGGCGGCGTGGTTTGGGCACGTGAGATGGATTGATGCAGCAGGTTTTCGGCGGTTTCGGGGCGGAAGCGGGTACTGACGAACGGCAAGTTACGAGCAGTCCATCTGGGCCCCGATCAGCTGGCAGACGCAGACTTCATGTCTGCCGCGATTCCTGATGTTCGCAGTGAGCCTGGAATTTCTGTCGATTTCGACCCGCGGATTGGGTGGTGACGGAAAAGGTCAGACATTCACACCCAGTCGTCCAGTCGTAGCTCTACCGCTTGTCGGACATCCAATGAACGACAACATCAACAGCTTTCTGCTCAACACCGTTGAAGCCGTGATGACCCCTAGCCCCACAAGGGTTGCCCGTCGAATCTCCCCCGTCAATCCGTTCAATGCTATTGGATGGCGCAGCGATCAGGTGCTTCTCGCTTATTTCGAAACGATGCTCAGGGCGTATATTTCCTTTCAATCCGGGCTAATGTGCCGTCTCTTTCCATGCTGGCTAGGCCCTTGTCCATAGCCGCCTGCGCTTGGAGGATATAGGGCTTCGCTTTAGAAAAGGCCATATAGGTGGGGCTGTCGCTGCTGTAAACCAGGGGTTGGCGAGCGAGTGCATCTTTGACACCCATCTGCTGGATTTCCCATGCGCCGGCCAAGCCATTCACCACGATGTAATCCGTGCGCCCGGCAAGCAACATGGTCACTGTACTGCTAAGGTCCTTGCCCGGCTCAATTCTGACGGTAGTGTGAACCGGCTTGACTATTGCATCTGGGTAAAAGAAGCCCGACGACACTCCTAACGCCTTCCCATCCAGATCCTCCAATTGGGTCAAGGACTGCGTATGTGAAGCGCGGGCGTAAAAGTGGTAGCGAACCCAGTTTCGATACCCTCGGCTCCACACCAAATACCGGTCCCGATCGCCGCTACGGCTGATCGTTGTGGTCAAATCGGCCTCCCCGCGTTCGAGCATAAGCAAGGCACGTTTCCACGGAACAAACAGGGTTTCCAGCTCATAACCACCCCTACGCATTGCTTCACGTGCGATTTCGATGTCCATGCCCTCCCCAAGCTGACTACCCGCCTCGTGGACAAATGGCGGGTAGGCTGCGGTGACCAACAACAGCTTGAGCGGCCCCGGCGAAAGTCGTTGCGCCAAAACGGGCTCGCATAGGGTGAAAATGAGCAACAGGCAGGCACACAGAGTGGCTGCCATTCCAAGCACTTTCGATCCGCATCGCCCGAGAGTCTTCATAAGCAACATTGTGTCAGACCTGTTCCTCGTGCCGATAGCTTTCAGGGTCGGGGCGAAACGCATGAGTGGCGTCAGTTGCCGACAGAATTCCGCTAGGAGCTCTGCGACTTTGCGTTACCGACACGGCACACAGAACCACGGTCGGCCAAGTGTGATAGCGACGGCGGCTACCAACAGTGGTTGGGACCGTCAAGTCGAAGTCGTATGACTACGCCTATGCCGCGTATGTCTGAATTGGGCTTACCAAAATGGCTGTCACGGCGTAGGCTTCTGAGGTCGCGTTTGAATGACGACTTTGGGGCGAACGACTTGAGGTCCCCACTGACAGCTATGCGTCTGAGCAGCAGTAGAAATACTGCATCAACGCCCAGTCAAACGCCCCGCCCGCACAAACCCACCCGAAGCCTCCATCAGCCTGCGCGTATAGTCCTTTTGCACCCGGCGCGCCGCCAGGTCGGCAGCCGACACCCGCTCCACCGTCTGGCCGCGCTGCATCACCAGAATATCGTCGCACAGGTGGGTGACCACGGCCAGGTCGTGGCTGACCATGATGAAGGTCAGGCCTAGGCGCTCACGCAAATCTTCCAGCAGGTTCAGCACTTCGGCCTGCACGGATGCATCGAGCGCAGAGGTGGGCTCATCCAGCAGCAGCACCTGGGGTTGCAGGATGAGTGCACGTGCCAGGGCCACGCGCTGGCGCTGCCCGCCGGAAAGCTGGTGGGGGTAGCGAAAGCGGAATCCGCCCCCCAGGCCCACATCGTCGAGCGCGCGCTCAATGCGGGTTTGCTCGTCCTGCACACCATGGATCGCCAAGGGCTCGCTCAGGATGCGGTCCACGGTCTGGCGCGGGTGCAGCGACCCATAGGGGTCTTGAAACACCATTTGCACCAGACGGCGAAACGGCTTGCTGCCAGGGCGGGGCAGTGTGTCGGTGTGGTCAGCATCTGCCACCAGTTTGACACTGCCAGTGCTCAGAGGCGCCAAGCCACAAATGGCCCGCAGCACGGTGGACTTGCCAGATCCGGACTCGCCGACGATGCCAAAGCTGGCACCGGGTTCGACCCGGAAGCTGGTGTCGGCCACGGCCACAAAGTCGCCGTAGACCACACGCAGGCCTTGTACTTCCAGCCCTGTGGACGCCTGGCTCACAGCGACCACTCCGCCTGCCGGTCCAGCACGGGCAATGGGTGGCGGCTCTGGCCGAGTTGGGGCAGGCAGCCCAGCAGGCCGCGCGTGTAGGGGTGTTGGGCGTTGCCCAGATCGGTGGCCGCAATTTCTTCCACGATCTTGCCGGCATACATCACCAGAACCCGGTCGCAAAAGCTGGCGACCAGTCGCAAATCGTGCGACACAAAAATGAGGCCCATGCCGCTCTGTGCGACCAGTGTGTCCAGCAGGGCCAGCACCTCCAGCTGCACGGTGACATCGAGCGCCGATGTGGGCTCGTCAGCGATCAGCAGCTCGGGGTTGGCAATCAGCATCATGGCGATCATGGCGCGCTGGCCCATGCCGCCGGATACCTCATGCGGGTAGAGCGCAAACACGCGCTCGGCGTCTTCAATCTGCACGGCACGCAGCGCAGCCAATGCACGTTCGCGCGCCTCACTTTTGGACAGCTTGGCGTGGGCGCGCAGCGACTCCACCACCTGGGCGCCAATCGTCATCACGGGGTTGAGCGAATACTTGGGGTCTTGCAGCACCATGGCTATGCGCCCGCCGCGCATCTGACGGCGCTGCTTGGGCGCGCAGTGCAGCAGGTCGATACCGCGAAACTCCAGCCGGCGCGCGGTGACGACGCCACCCGGTGCGGTCAGGCCCAAAATGGCCCGCCCGGTTTGCGATTTGCCGGAGCCCGATTCGCCCACCAGCCCCAGGCGCTCGCGCCCCAGCGTGAAAGACACGCCGCGCACCACATCGACCAGCACACCGTCTCGGTTGGGGTAGGCCACATGCAGGTCTTCCACGACCAGGATGGGGCCGTGGGTGTCCGCAGTGGGAGGTGTGGCCAGCGTCATTTGGTCGACTTGGGGTCCAGCGCGTCACGCAGGCCATCGCCCAGCAGGTTGAAGGCCAGGCTGACGATGAAGATGGCCGCGCCCGGCGCTGCGGCCACCCACCATTGGTCCAGCACATACATGCGCCCGTTGGCGATAAGGGCGCCCCATTCGGGCATGGGGGGCTGGGCGCCCAGGCCCAGAAAGCCCAAGCCAGCGGCGGTCAGAATGATCCCCGCCATGTCCAGCGTGACCCGCACAATGACCGACGACACACACAGCGGCATGATGTGGCGCAGCACAATGCGCCAGGGTGACGCGCCGATCAACTGCACCGCGGCAATGTAGTCGCTGTTGCGTATCTGCAGGGTCTCTGCGCGGGCAATGCGGGCGTAGGGCGGCCACGACGTGATGGCGATGGCCAGTGCCGCGTTGGTGATGCCCGGCCCCAGGGCGGCGACGAAAGCCAGTGCCAGGATGAGCCGGGGAAACGCCAGAAACACATCGGTCACGCGCATCAGCACTGCATCGACCCAGCCGCCCGCATAGCCCGCGACGGTGCCCACCAGCAGGCCAATGGGCGCCGCCAATACGGCCACCAGTATGACCACGGTGAGGGTAATGCGCGAACCCACCAGTACGCGGGAAAAAATGTCACGCCCCTGGTCATCCGTGCCAAACCAGTGCGCGCTGGAGGGTTCCAGCAAGCGCGTGGTGCGCAGGTCGCCAATGTAGGGGGAGTAGGGCGCCAGTACATCGGCAAATATGGCGACCAGCACCAGCGCCACCACAATGGCCAGCCCCAGCAGCGCCAGGCGGTTGCGGGCAAACCCCCGCCACGCCACATAGGCACGCCCCCAGGCGGCCTGCCGGCGGGAGAGCGGACGCTCAGCCATCAGCCAGGCGTGCAGGCTTTTGGTTGTCATCGCGCGCGCGTCCTCGGGTCCAGCAGTTGGTACAACAGGTCTGACACCAGGTTCAGCCCGATGAAGACCGAGCCCACCACAATCGTGGCGCCCAGCACCGCATTCATGTCGGCGTTTTGCAGCGAGTTGGTGAGGTACAGGCCCAGGCCAGGCCAGGCAAACACGGTCTCGGTCAGCACCGAGCCCTCCAGCAGGCCGGCATACGACAGCGCGATCACCGTGACCAGCGGCACCATGGCATTGCGTAGCGCATGGCGCCAGATGATGCGGGTCTCGGACAAGCCCTTGGCACGTGCCGCCACCACATACTCCTGCGACAACTCGTTGAGCATGAAGGAGCGCGTCATGCGGCTGATGTAGGCCAGTGAAAAATAGCCCAATAGCGAGGCCGGCAGGATCAGGTGCGACAGCGCGTTGCGAAACGCCTCCCACTCACCGCCCAGCGCAGCGTCAACCAGCAAAAGGCCGGTCACCGGCTGCAGCGTGTACTGGTAGACCACGTCGATGCGGCCCGGCCCGCTGACCCAGCCCAGGCGGGCGTAAAACAGCACCAGCGCCATGAGCCCGAGCCAGAAGATCGGGACCGAATAGCCGATCAGACCCATGACCCGCACCACCTGGTCCACCAGCCCGCCGCGCCGCACCGCCGCCCACACGCCCAGGGGCACGCCGACCGTCACACCGATCAGAATGCCCAGCGTTGCCAGTTCCAGTGTCGCCGGGAAGGTGCGGGCGATGTCCTGCAGCACGGGGTTCGCGGTCAGCACCGAGGTGCCAAAGTCGCCGTGCGCGACCTTCTGAATGTAGATGGCGAATTGTTCGTAGAGGGGCTTGTTCAGGCCCAGTTCCTCGCGCACGCGGGCCACCACGTGCTCGGGGGCCCGGTCGCCCACGATGGCCAGCACCGGGTCGACCGGAATCACGCGGCCAATGAAGAAGGTGACTGCCAGCAAGCCCAGGTAGGTCAGGGCCAGCACCAGCACGAAGCGGCCAGTGGCTTTGAGGGCAGCTAGCATGCGCGCGCGTCGGCCTTAGCGCTTGGACACACCAAACAGGTAGGTGGAATCCGAAGTAGGGCCCAGCTTCAGGCCGTCCACATTGCTGCGGTAGGCGGCCACTTCGGTCTGCTGGAACAGCATGACAAAGGGGCTGGTCTTGCGGAACTCGGCTTGCATGGCGTCGTACAGGGCGCGTCGCTTGGCCGGGTCGCGTTCCAGCACGGCGGCGTCGGCCTTCTTGGTGAGTTCGGGAATGGCCCAGGCATTGCGCCAGGTCAACGGTTTGGACTTGGCGTCGTCCGCGTTGTCGGGGTTGCGCACAAAGGTGTCGGCGTTGGTGTGCGGGTCCCAGTAGTCGGCACCCCACTGGCCAATGTACATGTCGTGGGTTCGGGCACGGTATTTGGTGAGGGTCTGCTTGCCGTCGCCGGGCAAAATCTCAATCTCGATACCGGCGCGCTTGGCGGTTTGTTGTACGGCCTCGGCAATGCCTTGCACCGGTTGCACGGTGCGCACATCCATGGTGAGCTTGAAACCGTTGGGCAGACCCGCCTTGGCCAGCAGGCTCTTGGCCTTGTCCACGTCCAGCTTGTAGGGGTTGACCGTGCTGGCACCCAGCAAGCCAATGGGCAGAAAATTCTGGTGCACCACGCCGATGTTCTTCATCAGCGTGTCGCCAATGGCGGCGTAGTCCACCAGGTATTTGATGGCCTCACGCACCTCCGGCTTGGCCAGGTTGGGGTTCTTCATGTTCATGCTGAAGTAAAACAGCGTGCCCTTGGGCGTGGACGTGGTCTTGATGTCGGCGTTGCTGGCCAGCGCGGTCAGGTCCTGCGGCGACAGGTTGCGGGCGATATCAATGTCGCCTTTTTCCAGCAGCAGGCGCTGCGTGGCGGCTTCCTTGACGTGGCGGTAAATCACGCGCACCAGTTTGGACTTGTCACCGTGGTACTGGTCATTGCGCTCCAGCGTCAGGATTTCATTGGCACGCCACTCACGGATTTTCAGGGGGCCGGAACCGGCATAGTTGGTCTTGAGCCAGGCATAGCCCATGTCACTGCCTTGCTCTTTGGACAGCAGCAGCTTTTTGTCGACGACGCTGGCCACGTTGGCGGTCAGGCAATTCAGCACAAAGGTGGTGGCGTAGGCCTTGTCGGTTTCCAGGGTCAGCGTCAGCGGGCCGGTGGCTTTGACCATGTCGCGAACATTGGCTTTACTGAGCCCGAACTGGGTCAGGATGAAGGCGGGTGTTTTGTCCAGCAGCACCGCGCGCTGCAGCGAAAACGCCACGTCCTCGGCCGTCAGCGGGTTGCCGGACGCAAACTTGAGACCAGGTTTGATCTCGAAGCTGAACGTCTTGCCATCTGCCGATACGGTCCAGGACTTGGCCACATCACCGTACAGTTTGGCCGGGTCTTTGACATCAAAGCGGATCAGACGGTCATAGGCATTGCCCATGACTTCCCCGGCTGAAATCTCAAAAGCTTCGGCCGGGTCCATGGTGATGATGTCGTCAAACGCAAAGGCCAGCACCAGCGTGTCTTTGGGGGTGGCGGCCAGCGCGGGCGTCAGGGCCGTGCCGACACACAACAGGGCGCTGATGGCAACGTGGACCGCGCGGCGGCTCAGGGTAATGGAATCATGGTTCATAGCGTGTGCACGGTGGCGGTGGCTGCGATGAATCCAGTGTACGGGAAGTGATGGCCTCACCGCAGCCGTAATGCACCACTTTCATGGGGGGGTGCATAACCTTTTAGCATGACCCGATTGCAACCGGAGATGTGCTCTGCCGACGTCACCTGTACGTGGCAAAATCAGCAAATTCCCATTCGGTCATTGCGACCGCACCACCCATTCCCAACCATGTCCACATTTGAAATTGAAGGCGGCGTACCGCTACGCGGCACCGTGCGCGCATCCGGCAACAAAAACGCCATATTGCCGATGATTGCGGCCTGCATCCTGACCGACCAGGAAGTGGTTCTGGACAACGTGCCCGACATCATCGACGTGCGGCACATGCTGGATGTGATCGTGGCGCTGGGCGGCAAGGTCGAGCGTAGCGGCGAGCGCATCAGCGTGCACGTGGCCAGCGTCAACACCAGCGAGATCAGCCGGGAGCTGTGCAACAAGGTGCGCACCTCGATCCTGTGCGTGGCTCCGCTGTTGCACCGTACCGGCAAGGCCACGCTGTTCCCACCCGGTGGCGACGTGATCGGGCGGCGGCGCCTGGACACGCATTTCTACGGACTGCAAAAGCTGGGCGCCACCGTCGAGCTGGGTGACAGCTACGACTTCACGGTGCCCAATGGCCTGCACGCGTCCGACTTGTTTTTTGACGAACCCTCGGTCACGGGGACTGAGCACATCTTGATGGCGGCCGTGGTGAGCCAGGGCCACACCATCATCCGCAATGCCGCCTGTGAGCCCCATGTGCAGGATCTGGCGAACATGCTCAATGCCATGGGTGCCAGGATCAGCGGCATTGGCACCAACCAGCTCAATATCGATGGTGTGGATTCACTGACGGGGACCAGCCACCAGGTCTGCCACGACCATATCGAGGCGGCGTCCTACCTGGCACTGGCCGCTGCCACGGGCGGCGAGATCAAGGTCGAAGGCACGGACCTGCATTCGTACTGGATGTGCAAGCGCGTGTTCGCCACACTGGGCGTGAAGATCGAGCTGTACAAGGACCACATTCACCTGCCAGCTGCACAGGAGATGCGTGTGCTGCGCGACTACGACGGCTCCATGCCCGTGATTGGCGACGGCCCCTGGCCGCAATTTGCCACCGACCAGATGAGCTGCATGATCACGCTTGCCACGCAGGTCGAAGGCAATGTGCTGTTCTTCGAGAAAATGTTCGAATCGCGCCTGTACTTTGTGGACCGCCTGATTGCCATGGGCGCCAATGCGGTGGTCTGTGACCCGCACCGCGTGGTCATCAGTGGCAAATCGCGCCTGCGCGGCACCACCATGGTGTCGCCGGACATTCGGGCCGGCATGGCGCTGCTGGGTGCCGCACTGTGCGCCACCGGCAAGAGCACAGTACAAAACGCCAACATGATCGAGCGCGGCTATGAGCGCGTGGAAGAAAAGCTGCTGTCGCTGGGCGCACGGATCAGCCGGCGTGCCTGAGACGATGACTGACATTCAGGCGACGCTGCAAGAGTTGGGTATTGCACCGCACTGGATAGAGCGCCGTCAGCTGGTGGCGCACCATGAGCCGCAGTCATTGGTGGTGGCCCACACCGGGTTGGCCGGGCGTGAGTTCCTGCTCACACCACCGGCCACAGCCGCCTGGTTGGCCATGCGGCAACAGGCCAGCACGGACCAGATCACGCTGGCGCTGGTGTCTGCATTTCGCAGCGTGGCGCGCCAGCGGGAGATTGTTCTGGAGAAGCTGGGGCAGGGCCTGTCGATTGAAGCGGTGCTGCAATCGGTGGCGCCACCTGGCTTTAGCGAGCACCATACCGGGCGTGCCATCGACATCGGTACATCCGAAGACTGCGCGCTGGAAGAAGTGTTTGAGACCACACCGGCCTACCAGTGGCTGACACTGCACGCGGCGGACTTTGGTTTCCACATGTCTTACCCCCGTGACAACCTCTGCGGCTTTGTGTTCGAGCCGTGGCACTGGTGTTACCACGAGACACGTGTCGCAATGCGAAACAGCAATCAATAGATTAGTGTTCATTTCTGTCCCCCAACTGAATTTCTAGCCAGCTTGGAAAAGTCCATCATTGGCACAGCACCACCGGTGACCTGCGGTAGGTGACCATCCCACTTCTCTATGGTGCGCAGCGCCAATACGTCAGGCGTTACCTCCTGGCGTTGCAACCGCAGTGACTCTGCTTCAGCCCGAGCGGAGGCGATCTTTTGTTCGGCTTCCACGCGAATGCGCATCAAGTCTCGCTCGGCCTTGAGGTTGGCCTGTTCGGCGTTTACCTTGGCTTCGATGGCTGCAGTGAACGATGGCGAGAAAGCAAAGTTGACGATGGCAAATTCGTCCAGTATCAGTCCATGGCGGGTCATCTTTTCACGCAATAGAGCGGCAATCTGTTCGCGCACCTGGGTGCGTTTGGTGATCAGTTCCTCAGCGGTGAACTGGGCAGTGACGGCCTTGACTGCCTCAGGTCGGGCCGGTTCCAGAATGCGTGCTACTACGTCGTCTGTGCTTTGCCCCACGTCCCGAAACGCCTTAGCCACCACGGCAGGGTCGAGGTGGTAATTCACCGCCACCTTTACGCGCACCTGCTGCAGGTCCTTGGATGCAGCGTCACCTTCGCCTTCGCTCTTGGAAATCCGTACATCCATCAGATGCATTTGCTGAAAGATGGGAATGCGTAAGTGAATGCCTTCGCCATAGACGTCTTCAGAGGGCTTGCCCATGGTGGTCATAACGCCACGAGAGCCAGCTGGCACGATGGCGAAGGGTGCGAGTGCCGTGGCCAATAGCAACGTAACCAGGATGCCGGCGCCCCATTTGACGAAGCGAAGATTGATATTGTTCATGGTGAGTCCCTTCTTTGGTGTCTCTTTGAGTTGGAGATTGATGTGTGGTGACATATGTGCACTTTGCTCGTTGGTGTGAAAACGTTCAACTGCTCCCTTACGCGAACCCCCTGCGTACTACTACGCAGGGGTTTCCCCCGAGATTGGTGCTGCTATCGCCTGCCTGCAGCCACATACTTGGGCCAGCCATAGGTTTCTGAGGTGTTTTTGACCTCGGCCCAGGCGGGTTCGAACTTGCCTTCCTGCAGTGTTCTCAAGTTTTTCTGTATGCAGACTTGCAGGGCAGCAGCAGCTTTGCCGTTGGCCCCGGTGTTGGAGAACGGACGCATGACCAGCAAGTTTGGCGCCGCAAGAAATCCGTGGTTGAAGGTGTCCAGGTTTTCATAGTTCTTCTTGACCAGCTGGTAAGGCGGCTGCACGGCCAAGTCAAACGGCAACAACTTGGCGTTGGAATCACGCTTGAGTTTTTGGATCGGCCCACTGGGCCAGCCACTGGTGCTGAGCATGCCCGCAACCTCACCGGACTTGAGTTTGGCCATTGCCTGCTCATCGGTATCCACATCGACGAAGCGCATATTCATCACGAAGCGCCGGTCCAGCACACGGCCCAGTGCGCGGGCGGAACCGACCACAGCGACCGGCAGGTTCTTCAGGTCGGAGAACTTGTCTACCGAGACGGTGATGGTTTCAGTAGGGAGTGGCCAGATGCGTTTTGGCCCCGGGTAGCTGAAGCTATCGGACCGAGCCAAGATGTGCAGCAAATTGGCGTTCAGGGGCATGAGCGCCAGTAAGTTGCCGATGTTTTCGTCCGAACCCTTCAAATCCTGCAGGGTGTCCAACTGCACAAAGCCCAGTTCGGCCTGATTGGCCGCCAGCGTGGTCAGGTTCTGGAGGCCGCCCTCGGTTTCCACTTCGGTGATGGCAACCTGGTTGCCGCAAACCGCGCGAAGATCGGCAAAAAGTTTGGAGTAGCCCTTGCCTTTTTTTCCGGTGGCAATGCGCAGGCCGTCACTGGGCTCAGCAGGTGTGTCCTGCGCATAGATGGACAGCGGGGCAGCAGCCAACAGAGCGATTGCGAGTGCTGTAAGGGTGGAATTGAATGTTTTCATATTGATCTCCTTGATGTAAATGGGATGCCTTGAATAGGGGAAGTCAGAGACCCGTGGTCCCGTTCGTTTGCGAGCCAGGAAGCACAATGGACTCACGGGGTTGGGGATTGGTCGAGAGAGTCGACGCCGGTTGCATCAGCGCGCCAACCGTCGCTACCACTGCCAGCAGCAGCACGATCGCGCTGCCGATGAGTCGTAGTCTTTTCCAGAAGTTCATTGATTGCTCCTTGTTGTGGTCATAGTCATGTTTTCTGGCAAGTGCAGCGCATCCATGCGGTCCAGGCTGCGGTTGTCCAACAGGGTGCGGGTGGGGCCGTCGGAGCTGGTCATTTGCACGTCGAGTTCGGCGAACACGCAGTTGAAGCGGTCTTGTACGGTGCGCAGGGCGGTGTCCGTCAGCAGGTCCTGCATCAAGTTGTCGGTGGCATGCGGATCCATCATCTCGCTGGCGTCTCCGATAGCCAGTGCTATGCGCCAATCGCTCTCCTTGCGTTTGACGGTGTCCTGAAACTCCTTCAGCGCGTTGTTGGCTTCCCGCAATTTGCCCAGGTTGATGCTGTGAAACTGCTGCAGGCGGGCCAAGGCGCGCTCCTGGGCAACAGGTACGTGGTTCGGGTCACGTTTGCGGCTTTCTTCCAGCATTTGCTCAATGGACTCAATCTGACCGCCTACCTTGACCAGCGCACCGCGAAACGCCTTCAAGCGGTCCGCCCTGCGCAGCACTTCGTTCTGTAACTGCTCAATGGGGCTGCGCCGTGCTTCTGCCTTGCGAGCGGCCAGCAGGCCGTTTTCCAGTTTTTGGCCCAACAGTGGAAGCGCCTGCACTGCTGCAAAGCCGGCGATCAGTACGCCGCCGAGTACCAGCAGACCGACACCACCCGTGGCGGCCAACCACACAATGGGTGAAAGCAGGGCCAGTCCGACTAAGCCGGCTGTCACGGACAGGACGCGTACCCACGGCACATGCTTGGCGTGGATTCGTTTGTGATGTGGGTTCATAGTTTCTCCTCTGGTTGCTGTGAAATTTGGGCGTAGCTTGTCCCCGCAGCGCTCGTGGCACTGCAAAACTTCGGGACGGTTTGGGTTGAGACTGGGGTGGGCCAGTCGTGGTCGGCTAGCCGCCTATGGCGGTGGTCCGTTGAGGGCGTCCAATGCTCTCAGCGTCTCAACGCTGATCCAGCCCTGTGCCTCTTTGTAGACGGGTAGCAATGCGGTGCGCCACTGGTTCAACTCTTGTGGCGTGGCTGTGTGAACGGTCAACTTGCCACTGGCTTTGATGTGCTCCAGCGCTTTGGTGTTTTCGGCACCTGCGATGCTGTTCTCGAAAACGCTGGCATCGTGCAGCGCACCTTCCAGGGCGATGCGGATGTCGGCTGGTAGCTTGTCCCAGAAGGGCTTGTTCACAATAACTGCATATGCCAGGTAACCATGGTTGGATACGGTCAGATGTCTTTGCACATCGTGCAGCCGTTGCGTCTCGATATTGGTGGGCGTGTTCTCCTGACCATCGAGCTGGCCGCTGCGCAGTGCCTCATAGACGTTTGCCAAAGGCGACACCGATGCCTGCGCACCCAGCGTCTTCATCTGTGATACCAGTACACGCGAAGCCTGCACCCGAACTTTCAAGGCCTTGAAGTCGTCCACCGATTGCAAAGGTCGATTGGCGCTGAAAACCTTGAAACCATTGTCCCAGAAGGCCAGTCCCTTGACACCATGCGGCTCCAGCTTCCCGAGCAGTGATGCGCCCACAGGGCCGTTTACCGCGGCCCTGAAGGCAGCTCGGTCCTTGAACAGGAACGGGAGGTCAAAAACTTCGAAGTCCCCGCCACCCAGGCTTGCGAGTTTCGACAGCGATGGTGCAATCATCTGCACCGCGCCCAGTCGCAGTGCGTCCAACTCTTCACGGTCCTTGTAAAGTTGGCTGTTGGGATAGATCTCAACGCGCACCTTGCCGCCGGTGCGGCTTTCTGCCAGTTCCTTGAATCGCAACGCAGCTTTGCCCTTGGCGGTGTCGGGTGTGACCACATGGCTGAACTGGAGCACGATGGGGGTTTGCGCGCTGGCAGGGCCGTACCCCGCAAGGGCTGCTACTGCGAGTCCACCGGCAATCCATCGGGTCAGAGTCCTACGGGCTGCGGTGGGCTGCGTGGCGGTGAGGGGTCTGGTGTGGTTCATCATGGTTTCCCGTTTGGTGCCTGAAGTCTAGTCGTGGCTTTGGGGTGCCAGAAGTGTGGCCATCCACAGATGTGGCTTTCCACACCTCGGGCGGGAAAGTCCCGTTTGAACGAGGCTAGGCAACCTAGAATTTGTCGATGCCCCTCGTTCAATTCCCTCAGGCGCTCGCGCCGCACCAGATAGAGTCGATTGCCAAGCGCTTGTTCTGGTTGCTGCCGGCTGTATTGGCGTTGGTGTTTGTGGCCATGATGGCCCTCTGGGCAGAGTTCAACGATGCACAGTCGCGCAAGGTCTACCAGGAAACGCTCTTAGCAGACGCGCTGAGTGTGGAGGCTCAACTGACCGCTCGTCAGGACATGGAAAAGGTACGCCTGAAAGATGTCGCAAGCCGTCTGCCACTCGGTGCCAAAGACCCCGTTGCAAGTCTGGCCCTCATGCCTGAAGTGGTTGCAGGGCTGGACCGGTTGTGGAACCGTCTGGTCTGGCTGGATGACAACAATCAGGTGATTGCCCGTGCCGAGCGCAAGGCGCCCATTTCTGCCAATAGCAGTGACGAACTTCGCATCCAGTCCACAGGGCAGGCAGATCACTATGTAGCGCCATTGCAGGACACGCAGGGTTTCAACCGTGGCAAATTGCTGGCACGGTTTGACATCACTGACTTGTTGCGCAGTACCGATCTGGTTTGGCTGAACCGGCGTTACGAGGTGAACTTCGTCTCCGAGCTCGGTCAGGTCATTGCCACAACGGCGTCCGCCGCCAGACCCCCTTTGGGCACGGGATATGAAAAACCGCTGGCCGGCTTCAAAGATACAACCTTGCGCCTGACACCCTTTGATGCGCCTGAGTCGTGGCGCCAGCACCCGAAGACATTGGCGCTGCTGGGCGGGCTGTTGCTGCTGGGCATGGCGGCTTCTGCGCTGACGCGCCACGAAATGCGCCTGGTCGCGCGTGCCAATGCACAAACGCAAACCGAGATTGCCTGGCGTCAAGCGATGGAAGACTCGGCGTTCGTTGGTCTTCGTGCCCGGGATGCCGATGGCCGGATTTTGTATGTCAACAAGACGCTGTGCGATATGGTCGGCTATAGCCGCGCCGAACTGGTCGGGTTGATGCCACCACTGCCATTTTGGCCGCCGGATGCGGTGGACGACCTGATGGCGCGCAACCTGAAAACACTGGCTGGCTATACGCCAACAACGGGTTTCGAGACGCGGTGGCGGCACAGGGATGGACACTTGGTCGACGTCATGATCTTCGAGTCACGACTGGTCAACGCGCGGGGAACTCACATCGGCTGGATGGGCTCCATCATCGACATCAGCGAGCGCAAGCGGCTGGAAGAAAGAGACCGCCAACACGGCGAAACGCTGGCCCAGCATGCACGTCTGAATGACATGGGGTTGCTGGCGTCGGAGCTTTCACATGAACTCAACCAGCCGCTGACAACCATACTGAGCTACAGCGCCGGTCTGAACATGTCGCTGAAACAGTTGCCCGGCGTGGACCCGGACGACCTGGTTGCCATCAACGAGATCGTTCGGCACGCGGGCAAAGCCGGTGAAATCGTTAACTGGATCCGCCGACAGGCATCCCGCTCGGAGCCGGTGCGCAAGCAGTGCGATCTGAATGCCATCATTACCGATGTGCTGCAATTGCGAAAGCGACACATCCAGCAGGCCCACGCCAAGCTGGTTACCGATTTGTCACTCCATGGCGCTGATGTGATTGCGGACCGTATTGGCATTGAGCAGGTCATCTCCAACTTGGTACGAAACGCTGCAGACGCGGTGAATGGCCAGTCTGGCAGAGGCATCATTGGCATTGCTACCAAGGTATTGGGCGGTTCTGAAGGGGGCAAGAAGAGCATCGAGGTTGCTGTGCGCGATAACGGGCCAGGCTTGCAGGGTCGCACCATAGACATGCTGTGCACCACGTTCTATTCCACCAAGAGCGACGGCATGGGCTTGGGTCTGGGTATCTGCCGCACCATTGTGGAATCCCATGGCGGCAACCTGTTTGCGGAAGAAGCCCTGGGCGGTGGTGCCCAATTCAGGTTCACCCTGCCACTCGTGACTCCATCTGCTCCTTGAAAACACTATGAAAACCAACCAAACGATTTACCTTTGCGACGACGATGAGGGGGTGCGCAACGCACTGTCGTACCTATTGAAGAAACATGGATTCACCGTGAGTGCCTATGGCAGTGGCCCTGAGCTGCTCGCTGCGATCGATGCTGCATCGAAACCAGTGCGTGGGCTCTTTGTGCTGGATGGCCGCATGGAGCCGATGTCGGGTGCCGTGGTGCATGAGCAACTGCGTTGCAGAGGACTCGAAAGGCGCAATCCAGTCATCTTTTTGAGTGGCCATGGTGACATTCCTGCGGCGGTGACAGCAATGGAGAGGGGCGCCCTGAGCTTCGTCGAGAAACCCCACACCGAAGAGAAGCTGCTTCCCCTGATTCACCAGGCTCTGGAACTGGAGGAGAAGTGGCAGGCCGCTGCTCGGCGCAGTGACTTTTTGCAGTCCATGTGGGCGAGCCTGACTCAGCGGCAGCGCCAGATAGCCCTTTACAAGGCTGACGGCGAGTTGAACAAGATCATCGGTGCCAAACTGGATATTGGCGAGCGCATGGTTGAGGAGCACTGGGTCAAGGTGCGCGACAAACTGGGCGTGGACACAGTCGCTGCACTGGCCACTACCGTTGCTGAGTTGCGTGTTTGCGGAGTTGATCTGTCTGTTGATGCCGTTGCGCCATGACGGGTCCAACGTGCGTTTAAGGCCTTTGTACAGCCAGTCGCCACAGCGCGTCCAGCGTGCGCTCCTGCCAGACCGAGTACGCCGAGTAGTGGCCCCGGTTTTGATCGGGGTCTGCGCTGACCCCGCCAATCGCATAGACCACTCCGTTGCGGGTCAGCGGGTCGAAGATGAAGCCTGACTCCAGTCCATAGGCAAAGCCCATATGCCCGACCCCGGTGAGCCCACCGTGTTCCAGAAAGCGGTCGCCGGTTGAAGGGCCGCTCACATCCACAAACCGCTGCGTGCCCAGCCCCCAGGCGTGCATAAAACCGTTCCCGGTGTCGCCGTTGTCGTGGTTCGGGTTCGCACGCCATTGCGGCTGCAGCATGGCCGACACAGCCTGCGGGCTCAGCATGCGCACCCCGTTCAGCGTGCCGCGGTTCATCAGCATTTGCATGACCAGGCCCAGGCCCCCCACGCTGGTGCGCAGCCCACCCTGCGGACCAAAGCCGGTTGCGTTGGTGCCGGGCACATAGGCGTCCAGGCCCGCGCGCGGGGTGGGCGTCTTGCCCTGGAAGTCGTCGACCTGGGGCACCCAGGGGCCGTTGGCATCCCACACGTTGTCGCGACCCTTGCGGTACAACACCGCGACATGGGCGATGTCGGCGGCGGCCAATGTTTCGGGTGTGAAGCCTCCGGCGATCCCCAGCGGCTGTAGCACCTCCTTTTGCATATAGAGGTCAAAGCGCTGCCGCGTGATGGCCTCGATGACGGTGCCCACCACGCCGAAATTGAGGTTGCAGTAGGTGAAGTAGCGTCCGGGCGAGTGGTCTGACTTCGGTTCAGGTACGGCCCAGATTGCGCCTTGCCCGGCCCTGCCAACTGCCTGTTGCAGTACGTTCTTTAGCGATGTTTCAAGGGAAAAGAAGTAGCCGCCATCGTCCCGCAGCGATGAGGTGTGGTTGAGCAACATGCGGGTGGTGATGGGCGTGTCGGCAAAGTGCGGGTTGCGCACCTTGTAGCCCAGGTACTGGCCGATGTCGGCATCGAGATCAAGCTGTCCTGCATCCACCAGCCGCATGGCGCCTATGGTGGTCACCAGTTTGGAAATGGATGCCATGCGGTACAGCGTGTCATGGTCAGGCGCCATGCCCTTATCCGAACTACCCGCGATGCCCGCATTGCCAGTCGCAACCACGCGCTGCCCGTAGTGGCCCTCAAAGACGACCTGCCCGCCACGAATCACCAGCGCCGACAGGCTGCTCAAGGGTCTTGCAGGGTCTGAAACAATGGCCTGCAGCGTGCTGGACAGTGCGGGGTTGGCGGGGCTGGCGGCGTGGATGCTGGGCATGGTAATCAGGACAGTGGTGGCTAGCAGCAGGAGTCGCAATGCGCGCATCTCGGCTCCTCAGTACTGTTGCACATCGGTCAGGCCGAGCACGGCCGTGATACCCAGACCGGGCGCATCGCTTAAGTTGATCCACGGGCCGTTCATCGTCAGACCGCCAGTGATGGCGCTGCCCTGGCACAGCTGAGGCCCGTCAAGGTCAACCAGCGTGACGACGTCGGCATGGGCTACCGCAAAGTGCGCGGCGGCGGTGACGCTGATGCCGCTTTCCAGCATGCAGCCCACCATGCAGGTGCGGTGGTGCTGGCGCGTGAGGTTGGCCACTTCTATGGCCTGGCTGATGCCACCGGTTTTCATCAGCTTGATGTTGACGATGTCGGCGCTGTAGGTGCTCAAAATGTGCAGCGCGTCTTTTACCGAAAACACGGCCTCGTCGGCCAGGATGGGGGTGAGCGTGTGGTCGGTGACGAACTTCAACCCTGCCACGTCATCCGCCTTCACCGGTTGCTCGACAAACTCCAGTTCCACGCCTGCGGCCTCCAGCGCCTGTATCACTTGTACGGCCTGCTTGGGCGTCCATCCCTGATTCGCGTCCAGACGCAAGGCCACTTTGGGCCCCACGGCGTGGTGGATGGCCAGCGTGCTCTGCACGTCCTCGCGCCAGCTGCGCCCTCCGACCTTGACCTTCAGCGCATCAAAGCCTTCGGCCACTGCGCGCAAGCAGTCTTGCACCATGGTGGCGCTGTCGTTGACGCTGATCGTCACATCGGTTTTGAGGCGCGGTGTTCCACCCCCCAGCAACTGGTACAGCGGCACGCCAAATTGCTGGGCGCGCAAGTCGTACAGCGCGATCTCGAGTGCTGCCTTCAGGCTGGTGTGGTGCACGACGGCATGGTGCACGGTGGCCAGCAGTGCGTTGAAATCCAGCAGGTCCCGGCCCAGCAGCCGGGGCGCGATCAGGGCCAGTGCGGCGCGCATGGAACCCAGCAGGTCGCCGGTGATGACGGCCGTTGCCGGTGCTTCGCCGTAGCCCTTGAGACCAGTATCAGTTTCGATGATGAGGACCAGATCGTGCACTTCGGTCACGGTGCGCAGGGCGGTCTTGAACGGCACTTTCAGCGGCAGCCGGATCTCGCCAACGGTGATACGTTGAATCAGCATGGGCGTGGCTCCCTGGGTAGTTGTCGTTCTTGTGGTGCTATCGTAAATATAGCGACATAGTCATATTCCACGAGGGCTAAAGGCCAGTTTTTCATATGGAAAGAGCCAGCCGGGCGGCCGTGACGTGGGCTGCCAGATCGGGCGTGGTGCGCAGCGCAATGTCTGCTGGCAGGGCCTGGCGCATGCCCTGCTCCAGCAGGGGGCTGAGCAGCAGCGCCCGCCCGCCAGCGGTCACCGGGCGCGGGCCAAACCGCTGGATCATGCTGTGTGCCAGCTCTCCCAGGGCGGTGCCGGCCCGCAGCAACAGGGCGTGCGCCAGAGGGTCGTCGTGCGCCGATGCGGCAACCTGCAGTGCCAGTTTCCCCATCGCGCCCCGGTCACTGCCGTAGACAAATGCCCGCGAGGCATTCCAGTCGCTGCCACCGATGGCCGCGAACAGCCGCTGCGCCATGGGAGAGCGTTTCCAGGCACCGGGCGCGTGGTCTTCTTCCCGCCAGATGTGGGCCATCGCCTCGCGCGCGATCCAGTAGCCACCGCCTTCGTCACCCAGCACCGCACCACGTCCACCGGCGCGGTGCTCCTGGCCCGCCTCATCAATGAAGGCCGATATCGCCCCGGTGCCGGCATACACCAGATAGCCGGCACCGGGCGCAAAGGCGGCCCGGTAGGCAATGTCCATGTCGTGGGTCAGCGTCGCGGACTGCGCTTGCACCGGGAGCTGTTCCTGCAGCAGCAACAGCAGGGCGGCTTTGTCCAGCTGCGCACCCAGCCCCGTGAAACCACCGTACAGCGCCAGTGAATGGCCTTGTGCCGCGGAGCGGACGGACTGGGCCAGGGCTCGTATCGCGCTGCGCAGATCCGCCAGACCCTGTGGGGAGTGCAACTGCAAACCACTCATGCCAGCCACGTGGCCCTGATCCAGCAGCGTGCCCCGTGTGTCGGCCAGCGCCCAGCGGGTTTGGCTGCCGCCTGCGTCGAGTCCAAGCCCCAAAACGGGTGCCGGGATCACGCAGCACTCCCTTTCGTCAAGGCGATGCCGACACGCGGTGATTCATTGCCGACCCGGTCCAGCGCGGAGATGACCAGGCCATTGAGCGGAGCGCTGGCATCGCCCGACTGGAACGCCGCCAGCGTGAACCTGCGCTGTTGAACGACCTGAAACACCCATTGGGCTCCGTAGCGCTGCCACACCGCCCAGCGCAGCACGGGCTTGCTGGCACCCGGCGTGTCCAGCGTCAGCTCCACGCTGCCGTTTGGACGGGCATTCACCTGCACGGTGGGCGCAGCCGGGGTGCCGGCTTCAAGCCAGGGCGAGGATGGCACCAGGGCCACCGTGTCATAGGTTTGCGCCTTCAGGGTGTCAGCCAGCCCTTGGCGGTTTTGCAGCAGCGCCACCATGCTGAAGTGCACATGGCCACTGCCGGGTGCACGGCTGCGCACGGCGGCAATTTGGTTGGTGATTTCTTCCGGTGCCCAGGCAGCCTTGGTGTCGGCACCGGGGGCTGCCAGTTTGCTCGTGAACAGGCCAGCGTAAACATTGCGGCCCTGAGGGTTTTGCGCATGCCAGTAGTCCAGCAGCGGAACAAAGGCCTGCGCGGTCTGGTCCATGCGCCAGTACAGCTGCGGCACCAGGTAGTCCAGCCAACCGTGTTGCAGCCAGCGTTCGACGTCGGCATACAGCTTGTGGTACTGGCTGAAGCCCTGAATGCCGGGTGGGCGCAGTTCCGGGCGCCCCAGTCCAAACGGACTCACGCCAAAGCGTACCCAGGGTTTGGCGCTGCGGACCCCTGCATAGATGCGTTCTATCAGTGCATCGACCTGGCTGCGCCGCCAGTCGTTGCGCTCCAGTGTTCCGCCGCCGTCCACATAGCGCTGCCATGCGCTCTGATCGGGAAAGTCCACCTCCACCTTGGGTTCCTGGCCTTGCGTCACCGGGTAGGGATAGAAGTAGTCGTCGATGTGGATGCCGTCTAGGTCATAGCGGCGCAGCACATCCATGAAGACGGCCAGTGTGTGGTCGGCAGCGGCGGGCTCGCCCGGGTCTATCCACAGCTGGTCACCGTAGGTTTTGACCCAGGCGGGCTGCGTCTGGCTCAGGTGGTTGGCGGCGGGGTTCGACTTGGCCTGGCTCTGCCGCGCCCGAAACGGGTTGAACCAGGCGTGCAGCTCCAGTCCCCGTGCGTGGGCCTGTTCAATCCACAGTGCCAGCGGATCGTAGAAAGGTTCCGGTGCCTGGCCCTGTGTGCCAGACAGGTATTCGCTCCACGGCTCCAGCGCAGATGCATAGAACGCGTCGGCACTGGTGCGGACTTGCAGGATCAGGGCGTTGAGCCTGAGCGACACGGCCTGGTCCAGGATGGTGTGCATCTCGGCCTGCTGCTCGGCACTGCTCAATCCTTTGCGGCTGGGCCAGTCGATGTTGGCCACGGTGGCGACCCAGGCGGCGCGGAACTCGCGCGGTGCCGGTGGGGCCTGTGCGTCCAGCTCGGGGGCCAGGCGGTGGGACGTCGTGCCCAGACCTTCGATCAGGCTGCCGCAGCCATCCAGACCCGCTGCGATCAGCGTGGCTGCGCCGCTCACCCCCAGAATCCGCCGTCGGCTCCATGCTTGCATCATGCTATACCTTGACAAACCAGCCCTTGCGCCACATGGCCCAGGCGATCACAAAATGGCATGCCGTGAACAGCAATGCAAACAACAGCGACGCGTCCACGGGTGCCAGGCCCAAAGCCTGAATGGGCGCATACAGCCAGGCCTTGAGCGTTTGTTGTGGTGCGGTGTGGATGAAGCCCAGGAGCTTTGCGACGAGGCCGGACAGGGCAAACAAAAACAGGGCGTTCATGCCAAACATCATCAGTGGCCGGGCCCAGTACGTTGCGGTCGCGCGGTCTGTGGGGTCGGGCATGGCGTCCAGCAGCCAGTAGAAAACACCCAGCACCAGGCAGGCCCACCCGCTCATCAAAATGACATAGGCCGGGCTCCACAGGCTTTTGTTGATGGGCATGCTCCATGCACCCAGCACCTGACCGATCCACAGCAGCCCCAGACCGGCCACCAGCATCCAGACGGTCTTCTCTATCGGCGCGCGCTGGCTCGCCAACCAATGTCCCACCAGCACGCCTGCCAGTTGGCTGGCCACTGCCGGTACGGTGGACAGCAGGCCCTCCGGGTCCCAAGTTTTGCTAGTGCGCCACAAATGGCCATCCATCAGCGCGCGATCCAGCCAGGCGCCCACGTCTTCACCGGGCAGCAGGGAGCCGGTGTGCCACACGCCGGCCGCATCGGGCACGCTCACCCACATCTGTACACCGGTGTAGGCCAGCAGCAAGCCGAGTAGCCAGACCAGCTGGGCACGCCAGCCGCAATACAACACGATGGGTGCTGCGAGGATGGTGCAAAGCCCCAGGCGTTGCAACACGCCAGGAATGCGCAGGGTCGCCAGATCGAAGTTAGGAATCAGGTTGAGCAACAGACCGATCCCAATGATGATGGCCCCGCGCTGCACGGTTTGTTGCAGCAGGTGCAACTTGTTGTCGCCCAGTGCAGCACGCCGACCCAGACTCAGAGTCATGGAGATGCCGCTGATGAACACGAAGAAGGGGAAGATCCAGTCAGTGAATGTCCATCCATCCCATGCAGCGTGCCTCAACGGTGCATACAGGTTGCCCCAGTCTCCCGGGTTGTTGACCAGCAGCATGGCGGCGATGGTGAAGCCACGGAACGCGTCCAGCGACAGCAGTCGTTGGTTCGGGCTCACTGGTCTCATACCGGGGACCTCTTTCCAAACCCTTCAGGGATTTTGATCAACGCGGCCATGGCAAAGGACGGAATGGTGGCCACCAGTACCCAGACGAAGAATGGCAGGTATCCGATCTGCTGTTGCAGCCAGCCGCTCCACATGCCCGGCAGCATCATCCCCAGGGCCATGAAGCCGGTGCAGATGGCGTAGTGCGCCGTCTTGTGTGGGCCATCCGCTACAAGAATCATGTACATCAGATAGGCGGTAAAGCCCAGCCCGTAACCAAACTGCTCCACGGCCAGCGCCGCGCTGACGATGACCACGTCCTGGGGTTGGGCCACAGCCAAAAATACAAACACGGCATTGGGTACGTGCATGAGCAGGATCAGCGGCCACAGCGCGCGTTTCAATCCCACTCTGGAAATGACCCAGCCGCCGAGCAAGCCGCCCAGGGTCAGCGCAGTCAGTCCGACCGTGCCATAGGCAATGCCCACCGCCTTGGTGCTCAGCCCCAGGCCACCCAGCTCGGTCTTGTCCAGTAAGAATGGTGTGGCCAGCTTGAGCAGCTGCGCCTCGGGAAAGCGGTAGAGCAGCAAAAAGCCCAACACCACCAGAATGCCGGGCTTCTTGAAGAACTCTGCAAACACCTGAATGAACTCTTGGGATAGTTCGCCGACCTTGGCGTGGCCAGAGCCGCGCACGTCTGAAGCCGGTCGGGGCAGTACCAGCCAGTGGTACAGCGCCATCGCCACAAAGAGGGCGGTCAGCACGGCAAATACGATGCTCCACGCGGTCTGCATGCTGCCGGTGCGCTCCTGCATTTCCCCGGCCAGATAGACCAGCCCACCTTGCCCACCGATATTGGCCAACCGGTAAAACGTCGAACGCACCCCAACAAACGCAGCCTGGCTATGCTCCGGTAGCGCCAGCATGTAGAAACCGTCGGCCGCAATGTCGTGTGAAGCCGATGCAAATGCCATCAGCCAGAACACCGCCAGCGTCATCTTGAAATACCCCGGGCCGGGAATCGTCAGTGCTACGCAGGCCAGCGCAGTACCCACCGCAAACTGCAGCGCCACGATCCACACCCGCTTGGTGCTGAACAACTCGATCAACGGTGACCACAGTGGCTTGATGACCCATGGCAAATACAGCCAGCTGGTGTAGAGGGCAATGTCGGTGTTGTTGACCCCCATGTTCTTGTACAGGATGACGGACAGCGTCATCACCACCACATAGGGAATGCCCTGCGCGAAGTAGAGCGAGGGAATCCAGGCCCAGGGGTTGGGTGCCGTGCTGCGCTGGGCCGTCACGCCAGGTCCAGTGCGCGTCGCACGCTACCGCCTGCTGCAGCCAGTCGTTCGCGCGCGGTGGCCACACTGGTTCCCAGCCGGATGGCCACCACGGCCACCTTAACGTGGTGATCGCAGGCCAGCAGTGTCTCGCGGGCCAGTGCCTCGTCGCACCCCGCTGCGTGCATGGTCAAAGCAATCGCGCGCCGCACCAGTTTGGCATTGGTGGCTTTCAGATCGACCATCAGGTTGCCGTACACCTTGTTCAACCGCACCATCAAGGCACTGGAGAACGTGTTCAAAGCCATCTTTTGGGCGCTTCCGGCCTTGAGCCGGGTGCTGCCAGAGATGACCTCGGGTCCGGTGTCCAGGGTGATGCCGATGTCGGCCTGTTCGGTGACGGGGGCATGTGGGTTGTTGGCAAAGCCCACGGTCAGTGCCCCGGCACTGCGTGCGGCCTGCAAGGCACCCATTACATAAGGTGTGGCCCCCGACGCTGCCAGTAGCAGGACTACGTCGTTTGCCGCCACGTGGACGGACAGGACGTCGCGTTCGCCCTGGGATGCATCGTCCTCTGCCCCCTCAACGGCTGTAAACATGGCGCCGGCACCACCGGCCAACAACCCGATGGCACGGTCGTGCGGCCAGGAAAAAGTGGGGTACAGCTCCACACTATCAAGCACCCCGAGGCGCCCGGATGTGCCCGCACCGACGTAAATCAGACGCCCGCCTTCCAGCATGCGCGCCGTGGCGGCATCCACGGCACCGGCGAGTTCGGCACCGGCGGCCCGCACCGCATCGACGGCATGGACCTGGTCCTCTATCAAGATCGACACCAGATCCGAAGTGCCATAGAGGTCCAACTCAGTGTGCTGGGTGCTGGGGCTTTCGGTGTTGAGCATGTCTTTAATCACCAATAATCTTCCGGCTACTGGGGTGGGCCAAATAGAACCACTCGTTCCCTGCTTTGGCATTGGCATCGGGGAACACGATGTAGCCATCCCGTGGCGCGCGCACTGGCGTGCCGTCGTGGCGCACGCCAATGGCATCGCCTGCACTAACCCGGTCGTAGCTGGACCAGGAGCGGGTGAAATGGTCATCCGCATGGTGGCGGTCAACGACCTCGGCCAGGCGTAAAAACTCAATGTCCGTCCGTGCGGGCGGTGGCGCTTCGTCCACCAGTCCCAGATGCGCCAGCGTGTTGCGAATCGCCCGGTAGGCCACCTCGGGTGCGGCGAGGTCGTCGTGCTGGCCGCATTCCAGCGTGATCGCATAGCCACCCGTGGTGCGCATGTATTCGGTGGTGCCCATGCCGTAGCTGGGGTGGGTGCTGAGCAGCTCGGCGCGCTCGGTCGCTTGCGTGCGCGCCAGCCGCTGTTGTACGCCCACGGCGTAGGTGGAGAGCCAGCCCTCGACGATCCGCCGGGGCCCCAGCCGCAGTGCCATGGCCTGTTCCTGTGCGGCGTGGCGCACCGGCTCCAGATCAGCCGTATTGTTGGGTGGACCGATCATGGCGAATGGTTCGCCCCCGGCCCGGAAGGAATGCAGGTCCAGCAATACGTCATGCTGTGCCAGCAGGGGGCACAACACGTTGGCGATGCGGTCTTCGTTGTCCTGTGGCTGTTCGCTCGGTTGCAGGTTGCGGTTCAGGTTGCGGTCCCCGTTGCGTTCGCCCTTGCTGTAGGCCAGGGGGTTGGTGACCGGCACCAAGGTGAGGCTGCCGCGGACCACCGCGAGAGCACCACTCTCCAGCTCGGACAACACCCGTTCAATGCCCCGCGCGCCACAGGTTTCACTGCCATGCACGGCACCGGTCACAATCAAACGCGGACCGGGCAGTAGCGCCAAAAACTGGTGAATTCGTAGGTTCCCGGTGGGATATTTCATCTGGGGATACTCGGCGAAAAACGAAAAATCATTGTAGTCACGCCCTTTTGGATGAGCCTATTGAAGCGCAGCTACCCTCCATAATCAAAAGATATGGTTGGCGGGGCGTTTCCCATGTTGAATGGTTATGTGTCGCGGCACATTTGACATGGGGCTCACGCCCGTGCACGTAGTAAGCTGAAATGATATTTGTCCACTGGATGCACACCGTTATGGAACCTGGTTTTTTTAGCCCTATGCGAGCCCTCAGGCGCTGCGCCACCAGTGGCAGTTGCATCCTGGCGGCGCTGTTGTTGAGTGCCTGCGCCTCGGGCGTGCGCATCGATACCAGCTACACATCGGAAAATCAGGACAGCCGGGCGCTGTTTCTCGTCCTGCACTACACGGTGGGAGATTTCGAGAGCTCGTTGCAGACACTGACCAAGCCCTCCAATCGCGCGGTGTCCAGCCACTATCTGGTGCGCGATGAGCCCGTGATCACCTATCGACTGGTGGATGAGAACCGCAGAGCCTGGCACGCAGGACCGAGCTACTGGAAGGGATTCAGCAACCTCAACGCCAGTTCCATTGGTATTGAAATTGTGAATGCGGGCCCGGTCACTGGCGCGGACGGGTCGGTCCGCTACAGTCCCTTTGGTCCCGCGCAACTGGATGAGGTGATTGCGCTGTGCAAGGAAATCGTGGCGCGCCACCAGATCAAGCCGGATCGCATCATTGGGCATAGCGACATTGCACCGGGGCGCAAGCAGGACCCCGGCCCGCTGTTCCCGTGGAAACGCCTGGCCGACGAGGGGTTGATCGCGTGGCCGGACGCAGCCATGGTGGCGGCCAAGCGGCCGCTGTACGAATTTCAGCTCCCCGATGCGAAATGGTTCCAGGACAAGTTGGCCGACTTTGGCTACAACACATCCCGCAGCGGCGAGTGGGATGCGTTGACGCAAGACAGCCTGATCAGTTTTCAGATGAAGTACCGGCCCGAAAAATACGATGGCCGACCTGACGCTGACATCGCCGCACTGCTGGATGTGGCAAATAGCGCGCAAGGGATGGTTCTGTCCAAGCCCCTTGTAGGCAGCCAACCGTATACAGCCGGCTGGTAAGCGTACGTATGGCACTTTCCTATATCTGGTCAGGCTTCTTTCTGGTGGGTTTTGCGGCCGCGTTGGCGCAATGGTTGTTCTTGGGTGATGTGGAGGTTTTCAAGCGCATCATCGACGGCACCTTCAGTTCTGCCAAGGTGGCCGTGATGGACATCGCGTTGCCGCTGGCCGGGGTCATGACCCTGTGGCTAGGGCTGCTCAACATAGGAGAGAAGGCAGGCGCCATCGAGTTTGTGGCGAAGTTGATAGGCCCGTTCTTCTCCCGCATCTTTCCAGGCGTGCCCAAGGACCATCCGGCATCGGGCCACATGGTGATGAATTTTTCGGCCAATTTCCTGGGCCTGGACAACGCCGCCACGCCCTTTGGCCTCAAGGCCATGGACAGTCTGCAAAGCATCAACCCCAATAAGGAAGAAGCCAGCGACGCGCAGATCATGTTTCTGGTGCTGCAGACATCGGGCCTGACCCTCATACCCCTGTCCATCATTGCCCAGCGGGCCGTCTTGGGTGCCAAGGATCCCTCCGATGTCTTTCTGCCGATCCTGATTGCCACTTACGTAGCGACCGTGGTGGCCTTGGTCAGCGTGGCTATTCGGCAGCGCATCAACCTGTTTGATCGCGTGATTGTCGGCTGGGTGGGAGGTATCACCGCCGCCATTGGTGGCATGGTGTGGTACTTGGTGAACTACATGAGCCGCACCGAGATTGAACTCTTTTCCAAGGTGGCCAGCAACCTGGTGCTGGCGTCCATCATTGCTGCCTTTCTCATAGGTGCTATGCGAAAGAGGGTCAATGTTTTTGACGCCTTCATTGATGGCGCCAAGGGGGGCATTCAAACGTCGTTGACCATCATTCCGTATCTGGTGGGTATGCTGGTAGCCATCAGTGTGCTGCGCAACTCCGGTGTGCTGTCTTTTGTGGTGAGCGCATTCACCTGGGTATTTTCGCAACTGGGCATGAACACCGACTTCACACCGGCCCTGCCCACAGCCCTGATGAAGCCTGTCAGCGGCAGCGGTGCCCGCGCCATGATGCTCGATGCCATGCAGGTCTACGGGGTTGATTCCTTTGTCGGCCGGCTAGCCTGTGTGCTGCAAGGGGCGACCGACACCACCTTCTATATCATTGCGCTGTATTTTGGTTCAGTGGGCATCAAGCGGGCACGTTACGCTATTGGCTACGGTCTATTGGCCGATCTGGCTGGCGTGGTGGCTTCGGTTTGGGTTGCGTATCTATTTTTTCATTGATCGGGTTTCATGCGGCTGCGACATATTGAGGTTTTTCACGCCATCATGCAGGCGGGAACGATCACGGGTGCCGCACAGATACTGCATATTTCGCAGCCCGCAGTGACCAAGGTTTTGCAGCATTGCGAACTGCAACTGGGCATTCCGCTGTTTAACCGGGTGCGGGGCAAGTTGTACCCGACACCCGAGGCGCAGCGGCTGCGCATAGAGATTGACAAGCTCAACAAGGATTTGGTCTCTATTCGCCGACTGGCATCCAACCTGCGCACTGGTGAGTTTGAGCTTTTGCGCCTGGTATCCACTCCGGCTCTCGGGGTTTCGGTCCTGCCATCGGCAATTGTGCAATGGTGCAACGCATACCCCCATGCACGCTGCACGCTAGCCACGCACCATACGCGCGAAATCATCAGTGCGCTGTTGCTGAATGAGGCCGATCTGGCCCTGTCACTGCACGACCCCTGCTATCCCGGCATCGTCGCCGAACCCATTGCTGCCGGACTGATGATGGCGCTGTGTCCATTGAATAGCCCTGAAGGCGCGGTGGGCGGAGCCCTGAAGGTCGCAGACATCCAAACGCCATTGATCGCCATCGCCGAAGGTGATCCGTTGGGGAATCTGGTGATGGGTGCTTTTGAGTCAGAGGATATCCACCCCCAGAGTCGCATCACGGTACAGACCTACCAGTTGGCACGTTCCCTGGTGGAGGCCGGTGCCGGCATGACGGTGGTGGACCCGTTCACTGCGGCCGCTGCCGACCCTACGCGGGTGCGGGTGCGTGCGCTGGAGCCCAGCGTGCCGGTGCAGCTGTACCTGTTGACCGCGGTCAGCTCCCCCCCGGCGCAGTCGGCCCGGCGCCTTGTCAAATTCCTCGGCGAGACGGCGCGTGCCAGTCTGGCCACGGTCGGCGCGTAAAGCGTGCTGCACAAGGCCAGCGTGATCGCGTGTGAAGACATTCCCACCCACGCCGATTTCATGGCGCTCAAGGATCTGGCGGCCATTGACGTGGATTTGCGCTACACCACCCGCAACAACTTTCTGATGCGGGTGCTGTACCAGGGCATTGACTGCGCCTACCTCCGGGTGGAGGCAGCGCTGGCGCTGGAACAGGCTGCGCGTTGGCTGTCAACCCACCGGCCCGGAACCCGCATTCGGGTACTGGACGCCCTGCGGCCCCAGCGGGTGCAGGAGCAACTGTACAAAGAGCTGGAGAACACGCCGCAGGCCATGTACCTGGCGCATCCAGAGCGAGGCTCGATTCACTCTTTTGGCATGGCGCTGGACGTGACCCTGCTGGACGAAACGGGCAAAGAACTGGACATGGGGTCTGCCTTTGATGAGATGACTCTGGTATCCCATCCTGATCGCGAAGCCGAACACCTGGCCACGGGTGTGCTGACACCAAGTCATCTGGTTAGTCGCGGCTGGCTGCGCGCGGCCATGCGCGAGGCGGGGTTTCATGGCATTCACTCGGAGTGGTGGCATTTTGATTTTGGTGACCGCGATGTGGTGCGCCGCGACCTTCCCCGCGTCATGTAGCTGGATGCATTTCCCATGACCGTACAACGACGCCAGTTTGTTCAGTCCCTGTCCGTTGGCGCAGCGACTATGGGAACTGCGGCACTGGGCGCAGTGCCGGCCGCTGGCACGGTGCCTGTGGTGTGGCCGACCTTGCTGGCTCCGCGATTGCGCCCGGGCGACACGCTGGGTTTGGTCAGCCCAGCCAATGCAACCTATGAGCGCGAGCCCCTTCAGATTGCCATCGAGGCCTTGCAGGCGCTGGGGTTCCAGGTCAAGGTGGGCACCCATGCGCGCGCACGCTATGGCCACTTCGCCGGAACGGATGCCCAGCGGGCCAGTGACATCAATGGTTTTTTTGCCGACGATGCGGTTGCCGGGCTGATTGCAGTGACCGGCGGCTCCGGCTGCAACCGGATCATCGACAAGCTGGACTACGCGCTGATACGCGCCAAACCGAAGTTCTTTGGCGGCTTCTCGGACCTGACGGCCTTGGTCAATGGCATTCAGCGCCAGACCGGGCTGGTGACCTTCCATTGCCCGGTGGCCGAGTCGGAGTGGAACGATTTCAGCGTGGCCCACTTCAAGGCCATGGTGATGCAGGCGCAAGCGCCGCTGTTGCGCAACCCGACGGGTGAGCGTGGTGACAATCTGGTGCAAACCCAGGACCGGATCATGACGCTGCGCCCGGGCAAGGCACGTGGTCGCCTGGTGGGTGGAAACCTGTCGGTGCTGGCATCTCTGGCCGGTTCGCCCTATATGCCCGACTGCCGCGGTGGCGTGCTGTTCCTGGAAGACATCAACGAGTACATCTACCGGGTCGACCGGATGCTGTCGACCTTGCGCCTGTGTGGCGCGCTGGACGGTCTGGCCGGAGTCGTCATTGGAAAGTTCACCAAGTGCGAGCCGGGTGAAGGAAAGTACGGCACGCTGACCTTGGACGAGGTTTTTGATGACTACTTTCTGCCGCTCAATGTGCCAGTGTTTCGCGGGGCCATGATTGGCCACATCCGACGAAAATTCACGATTCCGGTGGGGCTGGGTGTGGAAATGGACGCCGATGCGGGTACCTTGCAGTTGCTGGGTCCCGCCGTGCAATGAACCGTATGCCTGCCATGCCAACCATCCTTAAAGCCGGCGCCCTGTTGTTGTCTTTGTTTCTGGGCCATTGCTGGGCACAGGACAAAGGCACGCTCACACCCCAGCTGTTGCCCCCGTTGACCAACCCGGCGGACGCCAATACACCGGCCAAGGCCCTGTTTGGGCGGGCCATCGACGCGGCGGCGCTCGAGCCCGAGCCCATTGGGTTCTATTCCAGAGGGTGCCTTGCGGGTGCCCAGGCACTGGCGCCGGATGGCCCGCACTGGCAAGCCATGCGACCGTCGCGCAACCGCAATTGGGGTCACCCGGAGCTGATCCGTTTCGTGGAGCGCTTTGCACCGGCTGCGGCGCAGGCCAGTGGCTGGCCCGGCATTCTGGTGGGCGACATGGCACAACCGCGCGGTGGCCCCATGCTGACTGGCCACGCCTCTCATCAGTTGGGGCTGGATGCCGACATCTGGCTCAGGCCCATGCCTGTGCAACGCCTGTCTCGTGCGGAGCGCGAGGAAGAGTCGTCGTTCACCGTGGTGCGTGCAGACCGACTCGACACCGACACCACCACATGGACAGCGGCGCACCAGGCGGTGCTGCGCACGGCCGCCATGGACCCGCAAGTGCAACGCATCTTTGTGAATGCCGCCATCAAGCGCGCAATGTGCCGAACCGCGAAGGGCGAGCCGTGGTTGCGCAAGATTCGCCCGGAACACGGGCACGACTACCACTTTCATGTGCGACTCTCTTGCCCCGCAGGTGCAGAGAAGTGCAGCCCGCAGGATCCGACACCAGAAGGAGACGGATGCGATGCCACCCTGGAATGGTGGTTTACCGAAGAAGCGCTGCATCCCAAACCGCCCGCCACCCCGCCGCCGCCCCTGACCCTGGCGAAATTGCCGTCCCAGTGTCGTCAGGTTCTGGAAGCAGACGGGCTGGTGAGGGTGCGTCAGTAATTGGTGCCGGGTTCCGGCTAGGGCTGGCACACCGCTGCCCAGTCAATGTCTGGCCGGGTGCTAACGATCCATGCATTGGCAATCGGTCTGGCGTGTGGTTCATTGTCGGGGCGACGGGTGCGTGCCGCTGTCTCAACGTGCAGGGCCGTGCTGCCACCGCCGTCAAAATTGACGGCATCTGCCACCCCTTGCATCACCATGCGCAGGGCCAACTCTGCCAAAGGCATACCGGTGGCCGACAGCTGGCGCCCTTCCGCCGCGACCCACACCATGGTCTGCCGACTGGAGTCCAGGCCGATCGCCGAGCGGGGGTGGGGGGTGGTGCAAAATTTTCCGCATTGCGCATCGTCTGCCGCTGTGCGGGGTGCGCCAGATTGCACCAGGGAATGCACGCCTGCGGCTGCGTGGTTCCACTCGGGTGCGACCTGTGCCGGTGCCTGGTGCAACACCTCGCACTGGCGGTCTGCTGTGCAGGCCAGCAACGGGCTCTCCAGCGTGCGGTAGTTTCCTGTCCACTGCGTTCCGTGCGATACCGTGTGTCCCAGGGTGAAGAATTCCTTGGTGAAAAACGAGGCATTCAGGCTGGCAACAATGGGCTCCCGGTCCAGTGCGGTCATGCGCAGTCCGGCGCAGGCTGGGGGCGTCAATGCAAGGTGCAGGTCCGGCTGCGTCAGGCTCAGCCGCAACCAGTGCAGGCGGTGCACCGTGGCCGATCCTTCTATGGGGATGTCCTGGCGGGCGTAGAGCAACCCGGGGCGAATCTGTTCCCATGCCAGATCTGCCTGCGCGTTTTGAAGGGCGAGGGCGCTGTGCGAAGGGGCCCAAAGGCACAGTGCAAGCGCCGCACTTCGCCAGATTGAGTGGCAAAGTGCTATCAATGGTATAGCATGTAATGTATATTTTACGAGGGCTAGCAGCGAAAGATGTCCAGGTTCATTGCTGGCCCGCTACCCACTCCACAACGCTGTCCAGGACCGGGCTCCCTCTTTTTGAAGCTTCATCATGGTTCAGCAGTGCCACCACCACCCACATCCGGTCCTGTTGGTCCAGAACATAGCCGGCCAGAGCGACGACGTTGCGCAGGGTTCCGGTTTTCAGGCGTGCCCGCCCTTCCACCGCAGTGCCTTTGAAGCGGCGAGACAGGGTGCCGTCAAGGCCCGCGACCGGCAAGCTGGTCAGCAGTTCGGGCGCAAAGGGACCTTTGTACGCGGTGGCCAGGACCGCCGCCATTTGCTGCGCCGTGATGCGCTCGCTGCGCGACAGGCCTGAGCCGTTGTCCATTGTCAGGCCATCCTTGGGAATGCCATGGGCCGCAAACCACTCGTGAACGGAACGTGCTGCGGCGGCCAGAGTGGGCTCGCCATCGACAGCAGCCTTCGCACCCAGCCGCAGGTAGGTCAACCGGGTCAAAGGGTTGTCTGATCGTTTCATCATCCCGCGTGCCACCTCGGCAAAGGGGCGACCTTGGTGACCGGCCAGAACCACCGCCTGGGCCGGGGTCGATCCCTCGATGTCCGGGCCACTGATCTGGCCCCCGAGTTGTCTCCAGATCTGGCGCACCACACGGGTGGTGACCCACTGGCGATCGACCAGGTTGAGATCCAGCTGCTGCGTGCAATTGCGTGGAAACTGGCCCTGGAAACGCAGTTGCTGGGTGCCCTGGGACACTTGCAATTCCGGCAACACCCAGGTGCTCTCCCATTTCGCGCATGCGTTGTCATTGAGCACCAGTGCGCGGGTGTCCAAGACCAGATCGGGCAGTGCGGGGCTGGTCCGTACCGACAGGGTCTTGTCGTCCGACTGCAGCACAAAGCCGAGCAGGCTGGTGTTGAGGTTCAGGGCATCCGGAATCACGTTGTACTGGAATTCCGGCGACTCATCAAACGGCGCCAGGCCGACATCCATGCGGGACGGGTTGAAGAGGTTGCGGTCCACCACCAGGCCACCCTGGATGTGGGTGACGCCTTGTTCACGCACTTGGCGCAACATGCCCCACAGCACACCCCAGTCCAGGTCAGTATCCGCACCACCCCGCAGGTACAACGGGCCTTTGATGACTCCCGCTTCGGGCTTGTCGGTGGCCAGTAGGTCGGTGCGGCCCCGCGCATTGGTGCCCAGGCGCTCCAGGGCAACGATGGTGGTGACCACTTTCATGGTCGATCCGGGTTGCTGGGGCCGGTCCGGGTTCAGCCGCAATCCGCGCGTGGGGCCGGTCAGAGGATAGGCGACGACTCCCAACACCGCTTCCGTCATTTCTGCCTTTTGCAAAGCCGCGGTGACCGTGGGTGGCAGGGGGCTGTCGTGTTGCAGCGCTGCGCAGCCCGTCAGTGCCAGAAGGCAGGCCGCCCCCAGAAGGCGGGCCAACGCCTGCCAACTGTAGCCGTCGCGAAGTTTGTCTTCTGGTGTCAGATGCATGGAAGCATTTTCACTACATTCCAGCGCCCGGTGGCTGCGCGCTGTGCGCATTCCTGCGACAGAGTTGTGTCAACGTATTCCCGCAAGTTATGCTTTCCCAGCAAGCATTCATTGCGTCAAAGCGACATTTCGGGGCTTTACCTATGGTTTGCACTACTTTTCTGCGTCAACATGCAGACAGTGCCGTACAGAAATTTTGCCGAGCTCAATTTCCGCCGTGGCGATTGTTTTTCCTGAATGTCACCCGTCAATTTGCAATCAAAGGAGTTCTACTGTGAACATGAAGAAGCTGACCCGAAGCCTGGCTCTGCTGGGATTGAGTACCCATCTGGTGGGTATGGCCCAAACACCGCCTACAACCCAGGCCTTGGGGCGCGTCGAAATCACGGGCTCCAGCATCAAGCGGATTCAGTCGGAAGGCGCCCTGCCGATTGAGATTTTGACCTCAGAGGATATGGTCAAGCGCGGGATTGGCTCAGTCGAACAAATTCTGAACCAGTTGTCTGGCAATGCATCCGGTGCAGACAATGCGGTGTCGAACAACAACATTTTTGGGGGTGACACGGATCGGTTGACCGGCGGTTCGTCCAACGCCAATCTTCGTGGATTCGGACCGGGCAGCACCCTGGTGCTTCTCAATGGTCGGCGCATCAGCACCCATGGTATGAGCGGCGGCGGTGTCGATCTCAACACCATTCCCTTTGCTGCCATTCAGCGGGTTGAAATCCTCAAGGATGGCGCTTCCGCGATCTACGGAACGGACGCCATTGGCGGGGTCATCAACTTTATCCTGAAGAAAGACTACGAAGGCGTGTCCATTGGGGTTGATGGTTCCCGGCCGTTTCAGTCCTCTGCAGGCACAACCCGTCAGGTGTCTTTGACAGCCGGTAAAGGCACGCTGGAAAAAGACGGGTTCAATGTGATGGCCAGTCTGGCAGTTGTCAAGAACGACATCCTTCGCGGAGCGGATCGTGATTGGTCCAATGGTTTCAATCCAGCGATGGGCTTGTCACCCAACTCCAGCAGCTCTCCCTTTGCCAACATCATCACCGCAACCGGTACGGCAATGGGTACCGCAGGGTCTCGCGTGGGTACGACGGATGCGACCAAATACACCCGTATCAACTTGCTGAGCATGCAGAACCAGTGCGATGCGGTGACCGAGGGCGTCCAGTTCCAGCCCGCACTGTGGACCACTCCAACGGCCTCAGCGGCAACCCGCGCAGGCAATATCGCCAGCGGACGATACCTGTGCAACACGGACTACGGCAGCCAGTACATGCTGGCCACACCAAAAGAGGCGACCAATCTGGTGATGCGCGGCAGCATGAAGCTGGCCGAAAACCACACGGCCTCGGTAGAGCTGACTGGGTCGCGAACTGGTGTGCGATCGGAGTTGACCCCCTCCCAGTTCAGCGCCAGTTCTTCAAGCAATGCGGCCATTGGGAACAATTTTTATCCAGTCAACGGTCCCCATTACCTCAACCTGAAGAACTATGGGGTTCTGGATTTCGATCCGACCAAGCCCATTGCTTACCGTCTGCGGATGCAGGATTGGGGTAATCGGGTCATTGACAACATCTCCAGCAACGGCCGTTTGCTCGTGGCGCTCGACGGTATGGTCGGCAAATATGACTACAAGCTGGGCTTGTCCACCGCCCAGGCCGAGGCCTATTCGGATTTGTATGACGGCTATGCCTACTCGACCAAGCTCCATGCGGCTTTGAAGACGGGCATCATTAACCCATGGGTTTTGCCAGGACAGGCCCAGACGCCGCAGGCGATGGCCCTCATCGAGTCCACCAAGGCGCGGGGACGCGTCATGGGCGGCAAGACCGGTTTGACCCAGATGGATGGTTCGTTGTCGGGCGAGTGGATGAATCTGCCCGCAGGACCGCTGGGCTTCGCCGTTGGATTTGATTTGCGCAAGGAAACCTACGAGTTCGCCAATACCACCGGTGACCCGACCGCGGCCATCACCTGCGTCAGCACGCTGTTGACGACCGTCGCATCCGACGTGCTGTTGTGCCCGGGCAATACCGGCGTGCCGCTGGTTTCCCGCAACATCCAGGCGGTGTACGGTGAGCTGGCCGTGCCTGTGACCAAGGGGTTGGAACTGCAACTGGCGTTGCGCACCGACAAGTACGAAGGTTTTGGCACCACCACCAATCCCAAGATTGCCTTCCGTTACCAGCCCGTTGAATCTTTCCTCATGCGCGGTTCGGTTAATTCGGGCTTCAAGGCCCCATCGTTCCAGCAGCAGCAGATCAACAATGCACCGCAGTTGGACGTCACCAAGTGGTCTGACCCGGTTCGTTGCCCGGTCGACCCCACCCAATGCGACATCCAGGTGAATTACACCAGCAGCGGCAATCCTGACTTGAAACCAGAGAAGTCGAAGCAAGGCACTCTGGGCTTTGTCTGGGCGCCTGCCAGCGCCGTGACGCTGTATGCCGACTACTGGCGTGTGGACCTGTCCGACCGCATTCGAACCCTGACCATTGGGGATCTGCGCAACAACTATGGTCTCTTTACGGATCGTTTCGTGCGTGACGCCAGCGGCAACGTTGCGCTGGTCAAGGCGGGCTGGGTCAACGCGGCAGGAAGCTCCACCAAAGGTATCGATTGGGGCGCAAGTGGGGCCTTTAACGCGATGGGAAGCAAGTGGATTGCGGCCATCAACGGCACGCACATGTTGAGCCACATGGAATCTCCGCTGGAGAATCTGCCTATGGTGGAGTACGTGGGAAGCTTCGGTACCCGCACCCTGTATCTGCGCAACAAGTTCACCACCAGTCTGACCTGGAACGAAGGGCCCTGGAGCAGTACGCTGACCGGAACCTTCAAGTCCGGCTACAAAGACCAGGACTTGACCAACCGCGCCACGATGCCCGCGACCGCCAACACCGATGTCGATAGTTACACCACGTTCGGGCTCAGCGCGACCTACAAGGGTTTCAAGAATGCGACCATCACGGTCGGTATTCGCAACCTGCTGGATGTGAAGCCACCGTTCACGCACCATGACGTGGATGACGTCGCGGGTGCCGGTTGGGACCCCCGCGTGGCGGACCCCTTTGGGCGCACCCTGACGGTGGCAATGAAGTACGACTTCTAAAGAGTCGAACCCTGCGCAGGGCTTGCGCTTTCTCTCAAGGGTTTTCACGACCCGCCCGGTGCAAACCAGGCGGGTCTTTTTTATGCGCGGAGTTGCAAGCCGTCCAGGCTCAGCGGGCTTGGGCGCCCTGCAATCAGGTCGGCCACGATGCGCGCCGAGCCAAAGGACATGGTGAAGCCCAGTGCGCCGTGGCCCACGTTGAGCCACAGCCCTTGCACCGGGGTAGCTCCCAAAATGGGGGCGCCGGAGGGCGTTGCAGGGCGCAGGCCCGCCCATTCGTCCGACGCGTCATAGTCGGCGGCCAGCGGAAACGTCGCTTTGACCGAACGGTACAGCGACGCCATGCGGGCTGGGTCTATCCGGGTGTCTTCACCCACCAGGTCGGCCATGGCGGCGACGCGCAAACCACTACCAATCTGGGCGTAGAGAATCTTCTTCTCCACGTCAGTCACACTGACCACTGGCGGCTTGTGCTCTGGTCCGATCGGTGCGGTCAGGCTGTAACCCTTCAGTGGGTAGATCGGCAGGCGTATGCCCGCTGTCAGGGCCAGGGTGCGGCTTTGCAGGCCTGCCGCAATCACGAACGCATGGGCTTCCAGGCTGCCGCGATTCGTTTGCAGGGCAACAGCCCGGCCGTCCCGGATGACAAAGCCCTGTGCCTGCGCCTGCACGAAGCCCTTGAAGTGGGAGTGCGCGCGCAGGCGTTCGGCCAGCTGCAAAGACAAGGCGTAGCAATCGGCAACCGCTTCGCCCGCAGTGAACACACCGCCGGCCAGTGGGACCGGGCTGTGGGCCAACGCGGGTTCGACGCGCAGGCACTCCTGATAGTCCAGAACCTGCTCCACGTTGTGGGGGTCGCTGCGTAACCGGGATGCCACGGTCGTAAATTCTGCGGCGTTGCGGTAGATGACCAGCTTGCCGGGTGTGCGCAGCGCCACACCTTCGAGCTCGGCGCGGGCATACAGTCCCGAAAACGAGGCCTGGCTAAACGCGCCCAGCGCCAGCAGGCGCTGCGTGGTGCGGCGGTTGACCGAGCCGCGGCAATTGCTGAGGAATGACGCCAGCCAGGTCCACTGGGGCAAGCTCCATTCGGGCTTGAAGCGCAGGGGGCCGTCTGGTTCGAACAGCCAGCGGAGTGCCTTCAACGGGACCCCGGTGTCCGCCAGCGGTGATACGTAGCGGTAGCTGAGCTGACCGCCGTTGGCACGGCTGGCGCCCTGCGCCAGCGCAGATTCGCGTTCCACCAGGCTGACCTCGAACCCGGCCTCCAGCAAAGACCAGGCCGTTGTCAGACCGACAACGCCTCCTCCAATGACCATCACATGCTGCATGTTCGCCCGTGTACAAAATTGATCAGGAGCGTAAGTTGTTTCAGCAGATGAAACCAATGAATGCACGCCTACGTGTCATAACCCGGGTCAATGGCCAGTTGGCCATCGGCCGACTGGCTTAGTGGCACGGACATCAGGGATTCGCCCTCGCATTCACCGGATTCACAGCTGCCGTCGGTCCAGCGATAGCGGGCGTAGTGCACATTGCAGGTGATGCTGGCGTGGGGCTGGTAAATCAATTGGGCCTGCCGGGTGGCCAGCGGCACACCAAAGTGGGCGCAGCGGTTGACATAGGCCCGAACCTCGGCGCCGCTGCGAAGGAGCAGTAGCCGAAACGGTTGGTTGGGGCCACCCCCGGTGTCGAGTTCACGCAACGTTGGCACGCCGTCAGGTAGTGCGTCGATGGGGCCCAACGCAGTGCCTGGCACCGGGGCGTGCGGCAGTTGGTGCCAGTGCAAGAGAGGTGATGCGGACATGACAGCCTCTAGAAAATACCCAATATGGGTTTATTTAGCGATGACAAAGGCGAATTTTGGAGAAATAGCCTTCTAGCCCTCGTAGAATATACACAATACGCTATATAATCGATAGCAAATCAGTTCGAAAACGAGCCTGCTTGCGCACCCATCGTCGCCCCCGCATACGCCAACCCGGCGGCCACACCTCCAAAGCGGTTGCCCTCGACCAGGGTGGCATCGGGCATGGCGGTGCGCAGGGCTTCCATCAGTGGGCGCAGGGCGGATGATCCACCGGTCAAGTAAACGGCATCCACGCCGCTCAATCCCGAGCGCTGCACGCACAGCTGGGCGCACTGCACCACCTGGGCCAGGGCCTGTTGCAAGGTGTCCGCCATGACGGGCACGGTCACGGTGGCGCCCAGGTGCTCGCTGGGTCCGTGGCCCAAAAAGTCCAGGTCCACCAGTGCGTCCTCGCCGCTGATCGAGCAGGCAATCTTGGCGGCCTCCACTCCCGCCAGCATGCGGTGGCCGTGCTGGCCCTCCAGCGCGTCCATCAGGCGGGCGTGCAGAGTCTGGTCGGTGTAGTCGGTCCACAACTCCTTGGCAAAGTGCATGGACTTGCGGGTGTAGGCCTGGTGGATCAAATGCCAGGTGGTCAGATCGAAGAACACGCTGTTGGGTACCGGGCGCCCACCCGTGCCGATGTGGCGGTAGCCCAGAAGAGGCATCACGGTGGAGAGGTCCAGCAGGCGGTCAAAGTCGGTACCACCGATGTGCACGCCAGTGGTGGCCAGGATGTCGGCGCTTCTGTCGCTGATCTGGCTGCGCTTGGGGTTCAGGCGGATCACCGTGAAGTCGGACGTGCCGCCGCCAATGTCCACCACCAGGGCGGTAGTCTCTTTGTCCACGCGCTGCTCGTAATCCAGCGCGGCAGCAATCGGTTCGAGCTGGAAAGCAATCTCGGTAAAGCCGGCCTCCAGCGCGGCGCGGCCCAATGTCTCCTGTGCCAGGGCATCGCGCTCCGCACTGTCGTCGACAAAGTGCACCGGGCGGCCCAGCATGGCGCGTTTCAAAGGCTGGCCCGCCTGGGCCTCGCAGCGGCGCTTGAGCTCTTTGAAGAACAGCACCACGATGTCAAAGAATTTGATGCTCTGGCCGTTGACCGCCGTGTATTCGTCCATCAGGCGGCTGCCCAGAAGGCTCTTGAGCGAGCGCAGCAGGCGCCCCTCCGTGCCCGCCAGATAGGCCTGCATGGCTTCGGAGCCATACAGCACGGTGTGGGTTTCGCTGGCGAAGAACAAGGCGGTGGGCATCTCGGAGCGCGTGCCGTCCAGTGCGATGGTGTGCATCTGGCCGTCGGCACCAATCAGCGCGGCCGCCGAGTTGGAGGTGCCGAAGTCAATGCCCAGCACCAGCGGGTGGGTGCGCGCGCTCACGCGGAAGGCACGGGCAGGTTTCGCCGCCGGGCCGCCCCAAGGCGAAACGCGGCCCCCGTGGGGGGCAGGGCGCTACACATGGTGAGCAACCGTGGGGGCAGCATCGTCCAGCACCTGCTTCAGGAAGGCGGCGATATCGGCGATTTCGCGGGGGTGCACGGCGTGCTGCATGGGGTAGGTGTGCCACTGCACCGGGTGGCCCATGGCGGCCAGCGCGTCGCGCGAGCTCTCTCCGCGTGCCAGCACCACCACCGGGTCCTGGGTGCCGTGCGCCATGAAGACCGGCGTTTGTGCATTGGCTTGCATCCGTTCAGTCGCAAAGCGGTCCGCCAGCGGCAGATAGCCCGACAGCGCCATGATGCCGGCCAGGCGGTGCGGCAGGCGCAGTCCGGTGTGCAGCGCCATGGCGCAGCCCTGGCTGAATCCGGCCAGCACGATGCGCTCATACGGGATGCCGCGGGCTACTTCATGCTCGATCAACGCGGTGATGGCCCGCTCGGACTTCTGAATGCCAGGAGCGTCCTGGCGGTCCACCAGGTTCAGGCCCAGGATGTCGTACCAGGCTGGCATGATGTAGCCACTGTTCAGCGTGACCGGGATGCTGGGTGCATGCGGAAAGACAAAGCGGATGGGCGGGCAGCCCTCCAGGTCCAGTTCCGGTACCAGGCCGGCAAAGTCATTGCCGTCAGCGCCCAGGCCATGCAGCCAGATGACAGCGGCCGTTGGGTGGGGGGCGGATTCGAGTTCGATGCGGGGCAGTAAGGCGGTCATGGTGCGGGTTCAGGGGCGATTGCAAAACCCCAGATTGTCCGCGATGGCCGGGCAGCTCGGATGTAGCTAGAAAAAGCAATCCGGGTAGACCAGTCGTGCCTGCGCCATGGCGCGGTCGCCCAGCGCCACCAGATCGTGCACGCGGTGTTCAGCCAATGGCGCGTGGGCCAGGCCGGCGATGTCTTCAAGGTGCCGGTTGGCCGCCAGTATCTGGTGCAGGTCCTGAATGGTCATGTCCAGCAATTCAAAGGCCAGCTGGATTGCCATGGCCCGGCTGCCGTCCTGTTGTCGCGGTAGCACGCCGTGCAGGTAGAGGGTGCCCAGGCACAGGGCATAGATGCCCTCGTGGGCGATCAGGTAGCGTCCAATCGGACTGAGTTCCGGGGTCTTGGCATCGCGCAAGGACACCAGCGCATTCGAGAGGAAGCGCAGGGCAGCAACCTCGTCAAAGCGGGGCTTGAGCAATTGCCGGGTCCAGAACAGGAGTTCGAGCTGGGCGGTGGGGCGTTGGAGCAGGGATGTCGTCATACCACTAGGCCTGTTCAGTAGATGGTTCCCTTAGGTTATCGGCGTATTTGGCGAGAACTGAAGGCCATGCGTGGGCAGTCGCACAGCGCGATTGTGGAAAACGTTGCGTTGCATCGACCGGTTGCGGCCATTCGCGACGCATCTGAATGTCGGTCGACCACCTTCAATCGGAAAACAGAAGCCTGGTCTTACCTTCACGCCAGCACAGCCATTGCGACATAGGTGTACAACGGTATGCCTAAAAGGATGTTCAAGGGAAAGGTAATGCCCAGTGACAGTCCAAAATAGAGCGACGGGTTCGCCTCCGGAACAGCGTGCCGCATGACCGCAGGAACCGCGATGTAGGAGGCGCTGGCGGCCAGCACCATGAGCAGAATAGCGTCGCCCGCAGGAATGTCCAACAGGGCGCAAAGCCCCAGTGCGAGGCTGGCGTGCGTCAGGGGACCAAACACCGCATAGGCAAGCAGCCAGGGTGATTTGCCCCTGATCTGGGGCAGACTGCGCGCCGTTAGCAGCCCCATATCCAGCAGGAAGAAGGCCAGCATGCCCTTGAAGAGATCACCAGAAAACGGCTGCATCGCCACCTTGCCGGCATCGCCACTGAGAATGCCGATCAGCATGGCCCCCAGCAGCAACAGTTGCGCACCATCGGTAAAGGACTCGTGCAGGATCTTGCCAAAGGGCACGCCGGCACGTTGGGGTGAAGAGGGCAGAGCCAGCACGGCGGCCCCGCCGCTAGTTCCGGCAGTGGCCAAGGCACTCTTCTGCCGCAACGCGTTGGCAAAAACAATGGCAAGAATGATGGCCGGTGACTCCATCAAGGCCATGGCGGCCGACATGTAGCCGCCAAACGCCACCTGCTGGTTTTCCAGGGTCTGCACCGCGGTCACAAAGGTCACCGCACTGACCGAGCCATAGGTGGCAGCCACTGCTGCCGCATCAAAGCCGGACAAGAACCGGCGCAGCAGGCTGTAGCCCAGCAAGGGCACCGCCACCGCCAGCAAGACGGCGCTACCCAGGCTGGTAGCCACCTGGGCGGTAAAACCGGAGTGGGCCAGCGCAAACCCGCCCTTTAGGCCCAGGGCCATCAACAGGTACAGCGCCAGAAAACGCGAAATGGGTTGTGGGATCTCCAGGTTTGATTTGACGGCGCCTGCGAGCACGCCGAAGATGAAGAAGAGAATGGCCGGGTCAAGCAGATTGTGCATGGGTGTTTTCCTTTGCACCCATGCTAGGCAATGAAGGTCATCTTGTAAAATCGATTCTTAAATGCTTTTACATAGATAAAAAACTATGAACATCTCCTTTCGTCAACTGCGGCTGGTGCTGGCACTGGCAGAAACCGGCAGTGTGAGCGGGGCCGCACGCATGATGCATGTAACCCAGCCCACAGCCTCGATGCAGTTGAAGGATGTCGCCGACGCCATCGGTCTGCCGATTTACGAACTGGTGGCCCGCAGGGTTTACTTGACCGAGGTTGGCAAGGATCTGGCCCAAACAGCGCGTGCAGTGGCTGCAGAATGGGATGGCTTTGAGCAGCGGGTGAATGCCCTCAAGGGTTACACGCGGGGCAAGCTGCGTGTGGCGCTGGTCAGCACCGCCAAGTACTTTGTGCCCCGCATGTTGGGCAGCTTTTGCAAGCGCTATCCGGAGATCGACGTGTCGCTGGAAGTCCTGAACCGTGACGGTGTGGTGGCGCGCCTGCGCAACAACCTGGATGACCTCTACGTGATGTCCGTCCCGCCCAAGGACCTGGACCTGGTGGATGAGGTCTTTATGTCCAACCCGCTGGTCATGATTTGCGCCAGTGGCAACCCTCTGGCAAAACAAAGGGAACTGTCGCTGGCCGAACTCTCAGGGCAGCGATTCATTCTGCGGGAAGAGGGTTCAGGTACCCGCATGGCGGTGGACCATTGTTTCAAGAAGCTGAAGTTTCGCCCGGACCTGCGACTGGAGCTCGGCAGCAACGAGGCCATCAAGGAGTCGGTTGCCGGTGGCATGGGAATTTCAGTGATCTCCAGCCACGCCCTGCATGGCAATGCCAAAGAGCACGGGGTATCGGTTTTGAATGTCGCGGGATTTCCGGTGGAATCCCATTGGCATGTTGTTCACCCGAAGGGCAAGAAGCTCTCACCCATTGCTTCGATTTTCAAGGCTCACCTGATGGCCAACACCTGAAGAATGGCGCTAATGCGCGGCGCACCCGACTTACAGAAGCGCCTCGTGGATGACCGCAATGCGCCTGAAACCGTCCTACGATTGCTAGACATCAAATGCCGAGAAATGGTTTGCCAGGTGCATGGCGTGGGCTTGTTCGAATTCGGCCTTGCTCAATTCGCCATAGGCGAATTGGGGGCGTAGCGGTGTGGTGGTCGCGTGGAAAGTCCGCACGGCCTGCTGCAGGCGGGCCAGCCCAACAGCCAGCTCGGTGTCGGCACCCAGAGCAGGGGCGCCGGGAATGGGTTCGGCCAGGTCGTGGCGCATGCGGCCGCGCCAGGCAAAGGCCCTGAACGCGAGGGCCCCCGCGGTGGACTGGAACAGTGGTGACTTGGACTGAGGAAAGCCCGTCAACGAGTACTCGATGCTCTGGGCGCAATGAACCAGGGTTTGGGGCAAGGTCCACGCGGCATTTGACTTCAGCGTTGAAGCCTGGGCCAGACGGTCGAGCTCATGCAGTGCCTGGTCCAACGATGCAAAGACGAGTTGACGGTCCATGGACGGCGCCTCCTGGCACCCGGTGGTGATTGCCGCGGCGATGCCGGCAGCCGTTGCGGAGACGAGAAGTGTTCTACGGGTAGTCATGTTGTTGCCTCGGTTCATGGTTTGGGTAGCCAACCCAGTCCGTGGGCATGCAGACTCTGCACGTACAGGCGGTCTTTGGTTTCCGTCACTGCTGTCGTCTCGGGGTAGGCCCCGTTGGGGTCCTGCAGGTCGACCACGACCTTGCCGTCTTCGGTAAAGGCCATCACGTGGCCGTAGGACTTGGGCACCGGCCACAGCGCGCGGGGCAGGCGCAGGGTCAGGCGGCGCAGCCAGGGCTTGTCGGCCATGTTGTCTGCCACCGGGTTGCGCGGTTTGGCCAGGCCCAGCCAGATCTTCCCGTCCTGACCGCGCATCAGGTTATCCGGGTAGCCTGGCAGGTTGTCCAGCAGCACGCTGGCCAGCGGGCTGCTCTGGGCCACGTTGAGTCCGCTGGCAGCTACGGCGATCTTCCAGGTGCGGAACTTACCAGTCTCGTTGACGAACAGCGATTGTTCGTCGGCACTCAGCGCCACGCCATTGGCAAAACTGATGCCGTACGCCAGCACGCGCGTGGCCCGGGTGGCGGGGTCGTATTCGAGGACGCGGCCGGTGGACGCGCCTTCGATGATGTCGAAGACACTGGCCTCAAAGGTGCCGCCCCATTCCTTGGGCGCAAAGCGGGTCGAGGCATCGCTGAAATACATCTTGCTGTTCTTGGCCACGACCACTGCGTCGGCATAGCGAATGGGGTCGCCATTGACGCTGTCTGTCAATACCGTGACCTTGCGATCCGGTGCGATGGAGAGCAGGCCCCTGACGGCATCGGCCGCGATCAGGTTGCCCTCAGTGTCAAAGGTGAAACCGAGTACGCGTCCGCCGGTGTTGGCAAACACTTCCTGCCCGCTGCCGTCGGCCGCCATACGCAGGATGTTGCCGCTGGCCACCGTGGTGTAGAGCTTGCCGTCGGGTCCAAAGGCAATGTGTTCAGGGCCAATCTCGCCGTGCAGGTCGATGATCTGCAGGTTGGCCAGTTTGGTGTTGACCGCGTGCACGCCGACGTAGCCGGGTGCCGTGGGCAAGGTGAAAGCGACCGGCCGGATGGGGACCGGCCACAGCAGCAAATAGGCCACAAGCAGTACGACCAGCGTGCCAATGGCCGACAGAATCAATTTCATCGCGTTGTCTCCTCTTTTGTAGACAGAGGATAGCCGCACTGCGCGAGCGAGGGGTCCTTGGTTACCCCAGCAGGGCCTGCGCAAATTCGCGGGCGTTGAAGGTTTCCAGCTCTTCGAGTTTTTCGCCCACGCCAATGAAATACACCGGCACCGGCCGTTCCCGCGCGATGGCCGCCAGCACGCCGCCCTTGGCCGTGCCGTCGAGCTTGGTGATGATCAGGCCGGTGAGGCCCAGCGCATCGTCAAAGGCGCGCACCTGGGCGAGTGCGTTTTGCCCGGTGTTGCCGTCGATGACCAACAAGACTTCGTGTGGGGCCGTGGGGTCGGCCTTCTGGATCACACGCTTGATCTTTTTGAGCTCTTCCATCAAGTGCAACTGGGTTGGCAGGCGTCCGGCGGTGTCGATCAGCACCACGTCTTTGCCACGGGCCTTGCCGGCACTCACGGCGTCAAAGCTCACTGCGGCGGGGTCACCGCCTTCCTGGCTGACGATTTCCACCAGATTGCGGTCTGCCCACACGCCGAGTTGCTCACGTGCCGCAGCGCGGAACGTGTCGGCCGCGGCCAGTAGAACACTGGCGCCATGCTCGGACAAGTGCCGTGTCAGCTTACCGATGGAAGTGGTCTTACCCGCGCCGTTGACACCGGCAACCATGATGACAGTGGGCTTGTGCTCGCCGATCACCAGCGGTTTTTGCAGGGGCTGCAGCAGATCGGTCAAGGTCGCGATCAGGATGTTCTTCAGAGCGATCGGATGGGTCACTCCACTGTCCTTGACCTTGCGGCGCAACTCGGTCAGCAGGAATTGCGTGGCGGGCACACCGGCGTCGGCCATCAGCAAGGCGTCTTCCAGGCTCTCGTACAGAGCTTCGTCGATGACCGAGCCACCAAACACCGTGGAGATGCCGCTGGCCGTTTTGCCCAGGCTGGCCTTGAGTTTGTCGACCCATTTTTGGCGCTCGGGTGGCTGGGTTCCGGGCTCCGGGATGTCGATAGGGATGACCAGTGCGCTGCCGATGAGCGAACCACCAAGCGGCGGTGTGGCCGAGGATGGTGGCGCGGTGGTGGGCGCGATCGCTGGGGCGGGAGGGGGTTTCTTTTTGAAAAAACTGAACATGTGCTGCGGTCTTGGAATGACTGCATTCTATGAAACACCTGTCTCCGTTCTCCTTACTGCCTGTCGCGCCGTCCAGCGCCCCGCCCCCACGGCGGTCTTTGCGCGGGGCCTTGCCTAGGGTAATCCCCTGCCTTCGACAAGAAAATGCTTGAGAGACCCGCCGCACAATACATGAGTCCGTCCTCTGTCTACCTACCGATGAATTACGTCCTGGTCATCAACGCCGCCGTCAGCCTGATCATGGGCTGCGCGTTGGTGCTGGTGTGGCGCCGTGACCCGACCCAGACCTTCACGCGCTATGTGGGCTGGGCCAATTTGATCCAGCTGTTGGTTCCGCTGACCTATTGGGTGAAGTCGCAGGGCGGTGCCACCACCGACCTGCTGGGAAGTTTTGCGCTGATGGTGATCGCGGCTGGGTATTCAACACTGCTGCTGCAGGGTGCGGCCGATCTGGCAGAGCGCGAGGTTCCCCCAAACGGCGGGTGGATCATTTTTCTGGTGCTGGCGCTGGTTAACAGCACGGCAGTCGGCCTTGCCGATCTTCGAATGGGGCAAGCCAGCATGGCAACGGTCAACACCTTGCTGGGCGTCGTCTGCACTTACTGGCTCTGGAATGCCGGGGCCACGCGCTTCAGCTCCGAAAAACTGGTGGGCCCGTTGCTGGTTGCGCTGGGGCTAATCCAGTTCATTTATGTGGCCTACCAGGATGCGGGCGCCGCCTTGCTGGCGACACTGGGCGCCTTGTTGCGGATGATGCTGGGCCTGGTGCTGCTGTATTCGGCGCTGGATCGCGGGACCCTGGCTACGCGCAAGCTGCAAAGGCGATTTGAGCAGCTGACCGAGCGCTCGCACCAGGGCATCATGATCAGCCTGGGCGACAGCAGCATCGTGTACGCGAACCCTGCATGCCTGGCCATTTATGGTGTGGAGACCTTGGATCAGCTGCGAGTGGCCACGGTAGCACGGACCATTCCCAAAGAGGAGCGCGCTAAGGTCGGCAGGATACTGAGCGAAATACAACATGGGCAACAAGAAGACGCCAGTTACGAGGCCTTGCGTTACCGCGCGGATGGCACTCCCCTGTGGCTACGCTTCCACTATTTTTCGACCGAGTGGGACGGGGCAAAAGCGGTACAGGTCCTCATTTCCGACGATAGTGATCGCCATAAGGCCAATCAAGCCTTGTTGCGCCAGGCCATGCATGATGAGTTGACCGGTTTGCCCAACCGCGCCGCCATGATCGAAAGCCTGCGCAAGCGCTGCAGCAAGACGGAAGACTCTGACCGCTTTGTACTCGTGTTGATGAACATTGACCGCTTCAAACTGTTCAACGAAGCCCACGGTCACTCCATGGGGGATGAGGTCCTGCGGGCGGTAGGACAGGCGCTCCGTACGACCCTGGACTCGGACTGTGAGGTCATGCGGCTGGCTGGTGACGAGTTTGCGCTGGTGTCGCCAGCCAATGCCAACAGCGACACGGCTGTTGAGTTGGTGACGCGGGTTCGCCAACTGATGGCCAAGCCGATGTGGGTTTCAGGGCAGGAGTTCTTTCTGGATGCGTCGATGGGGATTGCCTTGTACCCCAACAGCGCACGCGACGCTGAATCGCTGCTGCGCGCGGCCAATGCTGCCCTGCACGTGGCCAAGCGCACGCCAGGGACGTCACATCAGCTCGCGGCAAAGGCGTTCGAACGTGGTGCCAGCAATACGCTGGAGCAGGAGCAGGCTCTGCGCTCGGCGTTGGAGCGATCAGAGTTTCAGCTGGTGTACCAACCCAAGGTCCACGCGCACACCGGACAGTTGACCAGTTTTGAAGCCCTGGCCCGCTGGAATCGGCCCGGTGTCGGGCCGGTCAGCCCGCTTGAATTCATCGCTGCTGCCGAGCGAACCGGCTTGATCGGGATCTTGGGCACCGCCCTGCTGAAACAGGCCTGCCTGCAAGTGTCGATCTGGCAGGCACAGTACGGACGCTGTGTACCCGTGGCGGTCAATGTCTCGCCATTGCAGCTGCTGGACCCGCGTTTTCCCGAACTGGTAGCCCAGATTCTGCAGAGTAGTGGCGTAGCAGCGAAGTTGCTGACGCTGGAGATCACGGAAAGTTCTGCTGTGCAGAGCCTGGACCAGACCAAGTTGCAGGTTGAACAACTGCGTGCCATGGGCGTACACGTGGCCATGGATGACTTTGGAACCGGCTTCTCGTCGCTCAATATGCTGCGTAGTTTGCGCCTGCACACGGTCAAGATCGACCGCGGCCTGATCGATCCGCTGCCGTCCCCCGATGCTGTTGCCGTGGTGCGCGCCATCTGCCAGCTCGCCGACGCCTTGCATCTGCACGTAGTGGCCGAGGGCGTGGAAACTGCCGCCCAGGCCGATGCCTCCCGTGAAGCCGGTTGCGGGGAATTGCAGGGTTACTTATATTCTCGGCCACTCCTGCCGAAGGATGTGGGGCCATGGCTGGCTCGCATGCTGGCGCAGTCAGAAATTGACACCCTGGCGCTACCGCTGCAGTCCGGTAAGCTTGGGGCATGAAGAAACCCAGCAAGCCCTCACCCAAAAACCCCAGCCGCGCGCCAAAGGCGGCCGGCAAACCGCTCCGCACACCGATCCACAATCGCCAACCCGGCGAGATCCGCCTGATCGGAGGCCAATGGAAGCGCATCAAGCTCAAAGTCGCCGACCGGCCTGGCCTGCGGCCCACGCCTGACCGCGTGCGCGAGACGCTTTTCAATTGGCTGGGCCAGGATCTGGGCGGTCTGCGCTGTGTCGATGCCTTTGCCGGTACCGGCGCACTGGGCTTTGAGGCCGCTTCGCGTGGCGCGGCCGAGGTGTTGCTGGTCGAGCAGGACGGCACTCTGGTGACCCAATTGCAGCGCGTGCTGGCGCAGTTGCAGGCACTCGAATTGCCCGAACCACTGAGCCAGAAGCTGCACATCCAGCGCGGTGAGGGTGTTTCTGCCTTGCGCAGCCTGGCACCGGCCAGCTACCACGTGATCTTTCTGGACCCGCCGTTTGACGGTGATCTGTACGAGGGCGCACTGGCCGCGGCGAGTCGTGCGCTGGCCGAGAATGGCTCCATCTACCTGGAAGCCCCCAAGGCCTGGACCGATGAGGCACTGGAACCCCTGGGCCTGGTGGTGCGCCGCCACCTGAAGGCGGGTGCCGTGCATGCCCATGTGCTACACAAGGCCACCGGTTCTGCCGAGGCGCTGGGGGCATAATTGGTAGCACGTAGGGCCCTCTGGCCCCGGAGCCTTTGTTGATGTCCACCCCCGTAATCGCTGTCTACCCCGGCACCTTTGACCCTATTACCCTGGGCCACCAGGACCTGATTCGCCGTGCGGCAGGGCTGTTTGGCACCGTGATCGTGGCCGTGGCCGCGGCCCACCACAAAAAGACCATGTTCAGCCTACAGGAGCGGCTGGACACGGTACGCGAAGCCATGGCTGAATACCCCAATGTGCAGGTTGAGTCGTTTACAGGCCTGGTGCGTGACTTTGCCGTAGACCATGGTGCCAAGGCCATGTTGCGGGGTGTGCGCTCAGTGACCGATTTTGACTTTGAAAACCAGCTCGCGGGCATGAACCGTGCCCTGGCACCGGATGTGGAGACGGTGTTTTTGACACCGGATGCGCGCTACCAGCACATTTCCAGTACGCTGGTGCGTGAGATTGCGACCCTCAAGGGAGATGTAGCCCAGTTTGTGGCGCCAACCGTGCACGCACGGCTGATGGAAAAGCTCAAACCTCTTTAGGAATACTATGAAAATCTTGCTGCCCGTGGATGGTTCGGAATTGTCTCTGGAGGCAGTGCGCTTTGCCATCCGCATGGTGTTGGCGGGTCTGCGCGCGGATGCCGTGCTGGCCAACGTGCAGGAGCCCGCCACGCTCTATGAATTGCTGGTGGCACACGACCCCGAGGTGATCAACCGTGTCGCCGAAGAGGCCGGTCTGCATACCTTGCAGTCGGCACAGGCTCTGCTCGATGCGGCGGGTGTGGTGTACGAATGTGAAGTGGCCAAGGGTGACCCGGCCCACACCATTGTCGATATTGCGGAGCGTTTCGCCTGCGACCTGATCGTCATGGGCGCGCGTGGCAATAGTGCGCTGCGCAGCGCGATGCTGGGCTCGGTGTCCAACGAGGTGCTGCACGCCAGTTCCGTTCCGGTGGTGATCGTCAAACCCGATGAGGTCTGAAGGTTCAGCATGGCATTGATCATTACCGACGAGTGCATCAATTGCGATGTGTGTGAGCCAGAGTGCCCGAATGAGGCCATCTTCATGGGGACCGAGATTTATGAAATCGACCCTGCCAAGTGCACGGAGTGCGTAGGCCATTTTGATGAGCCCCAATGTGTGCAGGTGTGCCCGGTGTCCTGCATTCCGGTGAACCCCCAGTTTGTCGAAGACCGGGAAACCCTGTGGTCGAAGTACCGCCGCCTGCAGCTGGTTTCGGCTACGAAGGATTGAGCGCCGCCTGGCGGACCTGGTGCGCGGCCTGTGCGGCCCGGTGTTGCAGGGCCCAGGCACCCATTTGCTGCTTGGGCATGGGTTTGCCGTAGTGGTAGCCCTGGGCGTGGCTGCATCCCATTGCCGCCAACTGCGCGCCGATGTCTGCGGTTTCAATGCCCTCCGCGATGGTGCTCAATCCGATGGACCGGGCCAATTCCAGCGCGGCCTTGATGATGTGCCGGCTGCGATCTGACTGACCGATCTGTTGCACAAAGGTCTTGTCAATCTTCAGGCAGGTAAAGGGCAGGGACTGCAGATAATCCAGCCCGGCGTAGCCGGTACCAAAATCATCCAGCGCAATGCCGATACCCAAGGCGCGCAGCGCGTGCAGAGACGTAGCCACCGCATCCATGTTCTGGATGATGACGGTTTCCGTCAACTCGATGCGCAACTCCTGGGGTTTCATCTGGTGCTGGGTGAGGCATTCTCTGACGGAGGCGACGATGTCGCCTCCGGCCAATTCCGGTGCCGACAGATTGATGCTGACAAAAGGTGGGTGGTCGGCGTGGGTGATGCAAAAGGGACGCAACTCGGCCCAATCGGCGACCGCGCGGTGCAGTACCCATTGACCGATGCGGTGGATGAGACCGGTCTTTTCCGCCAGGGGGATGAATTCGATGGGACTGATCAACCCCAGGGCGGGGTGGTGCCAGCGGATCAGTGCCTCATAGCCAACCACCGCGAGTTGGTCAAAGGCGATCAGGGGCTGGTAGAAAAGCTCCAGTTGCTGGCGGTCAATGGCGTCTGACAGATCCTGCGCCAGCGACAACGTGCGAACGGCAGCTTTGTGCAGGTCGACGGCTTCGGCCGAACCGGAGGAGCTTGCACTGCCCTGGCGTTGCTGCAACCCTGCTGCATCGTGTGTGCTGCGAAAGCGTGCCAGCAAAAGTTGCATGAGGTATTGAATGACCGAGTCAGACCGCAACAGCAACTCCTCTACATGGCTGCGGTCAATGCGGATCAGGCGGGTTGGAACCAGTGCACGAACGGAGGCAGTGCGCGGTTGGCGGTCCAGTAGGGCCACTTCACCAAACATGGCGCCTTCGGTCAGGATGGCAATGCGCCGCAACTCGGGTCCCACGCCGGTGAGAACTTCCACGCAGCCGTCTTCAATCACGTAGGCCGAATCCCCAAGGTCGCCCCACTGAAAAACGAGCTCCTGCCCGTCGTAAACTTCCCGGTCAAATGCGTCTGTCATGGTGGTACCCGATGCATGCGAATGGCCGCGGCCCACTGTCGGCATGGTCGGCAAAGTGGGGCAGCAGCAGATTCACTATAAACCAAGCATGCCGGTTTGGCGAATCAGCGCAGTGCTATCGGGTGCTGCTTGCGGGTGCTTTGGGTGTTGACGCGGCGCTGCGCGCGGTGAAGAACTCGGGCTCCTTTTTCTTCTTGGCATGGCTCTTTGTGGCCTGTTTCGGTGCAGCATCCGTGTGGGACGCCGTGGCCGGGGCAGCGTTTTGTGCCGGAGAGGCAGTCTTTTTAGCTTGCGACGGGGTCCGCTTGGCGCGGTCCGATCGCATCTGTGCCTCTTCCTTGAGGCGCGCCTTCTCCATGGCATTGGCGGCAGCCAATTCCCGGCGTGTCTCGGCATCGGCACGGGCCTTTTGTGTCTGGCTACGCGGGTCGCTGACGTCGACCACGACGGCATCGGCACACGGCTTCTGACTGTACGTGTCGCCGCAGCGGTAGACCTTCTGGCTCTGAGCCCCCGTCGAAAGGGCGCAACATGCTATAAAAAATGCAGCAAATGGGATGGCGTGCTTCATGGTGTGCCTTGTGGTTCCTGGGGCGCGCGCTGCGGCGCCGGTGTGTGGGCTCTTGGCGGTTTGTTAGTGTGCACCAGCAGGGTGGCTTTTTCCATGTCGCCGGCCAGGAAGGCGGGGAGCGCCTTGAGTGAGCGGTCTATGCACTGGTCAATGGCGATGCGGTGGTCCAGCGAGGGTTTCTTCAGCACCCAGTTGACGACATCGTCCTTGTTGCCCGGATGCCCCACGCCCAGGCGCAAGCGCCAGTAGTCGCCGCTGCCCAGCTGCGCATGGATGTCGCGCAAGCCGTTGTGCCCGGCATGGCTACCGCCAAACTTGAGCTTGACCTGACCGGGGGCGATGTCCAGCTCGTCGTGCGCAACCAGGATCTCATTCGGCGCAATTTTGAAGAAACGCGCCAGGGACGCAACGGATTTGCCTGACAGGTTCATGAAGGTTTGTGGTTGCAACAGCCAGACCGTGTGTCCATGCACGGTGGTGCGCGCCATCAAACCGTGGTAGCCCTTATCCATGGACAGCCCCGTTTTGAGTTCACGGGCCAACGCATCGACCCACCAGAAGCCGGCATTGTGCCGGGTGGCTTCGTATTCCGGGCCTGGATTTCCAAGGCCGACAAACAGTTTGATCATGTAAAGCGAGGGAGTGGATTGCCTGTCGATGGTAGGCCAAATTGGAGCACTCTCCAAACGACAACGGCCCACCGAAGTGGGCCGTCGACACAGCTTGCGCTGCGAATCAGTACGGGGGCTGATTATTTCTTGGCGGCGGGAGCTTTGGCAGCTGCGGGAGCCTTGGCTGCCGGGGCAGCCTTGCCACCTTTGCCAGCAGGAGCGGCTGCAGCGGCTTCAGCTGTGGCTTCGGCAGATGCTTCAGCAGCAGACGTCACCACGGACACCAGAACCGGATTCTCACGGCCCTTGACCACAGCCTTAACGCCATTGGGCAACTTGACGTCGCTCAGATGGAAGGACGTTCCCTTCTTCAGGCCACTGAGGTCCACCGCGATGAATTCAGGCAGATCAGCTGGCAGGCAGGTGATATTGATTTCATTGAGCACGTGGTTGATCAGGCAGTGGTCCACCTTGAAGGCGGTAGATTCTTCCTGGCCGTTGAAGTGCAATGGCACCTTCATGTGCATCTTGGTGTTGGCGTCCACGCGCTGGAAATCAATGTGCAAGATCAATTGCTTGAAGGGGTGCATTTGCACGTTGCGCAGCAAGACCTTGCTTTCCTTGCCGGCCAGTTCCATGTCCAGAACGGATGCGTGGAAGGCTTCCTTCTTGATGGCATGCCACAAAGCGTTGTGGTCCAGTTCGATCACAAGGGGTTCACCCTCGCCACCGTAGACGATACCGGGTGTGCGACCCGAATTGCGGAGACGGCGGCTCGCACCCGTACCCTGCTTGGCGCGCTCAAAAGCGACAAATTTCATAA
>CAINUX010000094.1 GCA_903853895.1 uncultured beta proteobacterium
CCACCCCACCACGCAGTACATGGCCCAAGGCGCCTGCATGGCACTGGAAGACGCCGTCACGCTGGGTGAGGCACTGCGCGTGCATGGCAACGACTGGACCAAAGCCCTGGAGTTGTACCAGCGCTCCCGCGTGGCCCGAACCGCACGCATCGTGTTGTCAGGGCGCGAGATGGGCCGTCTGTACCATGCCAAAGGCGTGGAACGACTGGTACGCAACAGCCTGTGGAAGGGCCGCACGCAGGAGCGCTTTTATGACGCGATGGAATGGCTGTATGGCTGGAACGTCGGCAACTGTTTGGAAAAACCATGAGCCCCCACGCTCTCTCACTGCGTGTAGATCGCTGCCCCCCAAGGGGGTGCATTTGGCAAAACCCCAAGTCCACGCCTTGGGGCGGCCCGGCGGCGAAACCTGTTTGACCCTCCATGCTGCAACTCCATAACTTTTTCCGCAGCGGCACTTCGCACCGCCTGCGCATAGCGCTCAACCTCAAGCGCCTGGACTACGAATACATCGCCGTTCACCTGGGCAAAGAAGCGCACCTGAGTGCGGCCTACAAGGCGCTGAACCCGCAAGGGCTGGTGCCTACACTGGTCGATGGCGAACAGGTGCTGACGCAAACGCCCGCCATCATCGAGTGGCTGGAAGAGCGCTACCCGACACCGCCCCTGCTGCCATCCGGCTCCGAAGACCGTGCCCGCGTGCGGGCACTGGCGGCACTGGTGGGCTGCGACATTCACCCCATCAACAACCGCCGCATTCTGGAGTACTTGCGCAAGACGCTGGGCTGCGACGATGCTGCCGTCAACGCCTGGTGCGCCACCTGGATCAACGCCGGCTTTGAGGCACTGGAAGCGCTGCTAGCAGTCGATACCCGGCGCGGCGACTTCTGCTTTGGCAACACGCCCACGCTGGCCGACGTCTACCTGGTGCCCCAAGTGGAAAGTGCCCGCCGTTTCAAGGTGGACCTAAGCCCCTACCCCGCCATCGTTGCCATTGACCAGGCCTGTGCGCGCCTGCAATCCTTTCAAAAAGCGGCACCGGCCAACCAGCCGGACGCGCTGCCTATCGCTTAGCAACTGGGCCGGAACCACACAGCGAGGGATCGGTTTGGCGATTGGGCCTCAAATTGCTACTATATTGATAGCTATATAAGTCCATTCCACGGGGGCTATCGGCCAATCTACCTCTTAACATTCTGACTAAACCACCACCCTTCCACCGTGTACAGCGCCAGCGCCGTCCAGATCAGCACAAAGCCCAGCACCCGTGGCCCGGCAAAAGGCTCGCCATACAGCCAAACACCCAGCAGCACCAGAATGCTCGGCGCGATGTATTGCAGGATGCCCATCATGGACAGCGGGATGCGCCGCGCGCCGGCGGCAAACAGCAGCAGCGGAATGGCGGTGACCGGCCCTGCCAGCACCAGCCAGCCCAGCTGCGTGGTGTCGTGGCGTGCCAGCGCCCCCTGGCCGTGCCAGGTCATCCAGCACAGCACCGCAAAAGCGAAGGGGGACAGTAGCATGGTCTCCAGCGACAGGCCTTCCAAGGCTCCCAAGGGCGCCAGTTTGCGCAGCAGCCCGTACAGGCCAAAGGTCAGCGCCAGAGCCAGTGCCACCCACGGCAGGCGCCCGCCCTGCACCGTGAGCCACAGCACGCCGGCGCACGCGATGGCGAACGCCAGCCACTGCACCCGCCGCGGACGCTCGTGCAGAAACACATAACCCAGCGCCACGTTGACCAGGGGCAGGATGAAGTAACCCAGGCTGGCGTCCAGCACATGGTCGTTGTTGACCGCCCAGATGTAGACCAACCAGTTCCCGGCCAACAGCGTGGCCGACAGCGCAAAGGTCCCCACCACCCGCGGCGTGCGGAACACGGCGCGCAGCCAGGCCCAGCGCCTGAGCACGGCCAGCACCAACAGCACAAACACCAGCGACCATACAAAGCGGTGCAGCACCACCTCCAGCGCACCGGCTCCCGCGAGTTGCTTGAAGAACAGCGGGAACAGCCCCCACAGCGTATAGGCCAGGGCCGCGTAGACAACACCGATTTGCATGGGGGAGGATGGTGAGGATGGAATGAAAAACGCGCCCGAAGGCGCGTGGGTCGAGGCATGGAGGAGGCCCGCCTTCACCAGGGCTACCGCGGAACCGGCTTAGCCGGGCCGCTGGTAGCGCCCCCTGCAAGGGGGAGGCGGCGCCAGCCGCCACGGGGGTGTACCTTATTTGGCGACGACGCGCACCATCTCCAGGCACTTGTTGGAGTAGCCCCACTCGTTGTCGTACCAGGCCACGACCTTGATGAAGGTACCGTCCAGCGCGATGGACGCATCTGCATCGAACACGCTGGTGCAGGTCTCGCCACGGAAGTCGGTCGCCACCACCTTGTCTTCGGTGTAGCCCAGCACGCCCTTCAGCGCGCCCTGGCTCTGGGCCTTCATTTCAGCG
>CAINUX010000095.1 GCA_903853895.1 uncultured beta proteobacterium
AACGGACCGAAGGTACACATCATGTTATTCACCATCCTTCACCAACTCCAATCGAAACGGCTTGTACTCGGAATTCTCGCCGCCAGTGGTTTAGTTGCCTGTGGCGGCGGTGGCAGTAGCTCCCCCTCTAGTCCCACTACCAGTACGCCCACCACCGCTGCCTATAGCGCGGTGGCCAGTTACTCCATTACCGATTGCGTGAAAAGCAATGCAACGGGTTTGATTTGGGAGGGGAAAACAGCATCCGGCCTGCGTGCAGGCACTGCTTTGTTCACGCATTACGACAACATCACCGTAGCGCAAGTTGCGCAGAACGGCAGCTATGTGCTGGCAACGCAAGCGCAATTGGATGCTGCCAGCAACTCCGTCGCCTATGTGAAAGCGGTAAACATCGATACTTTGTGCGGCTTTACCGATTGGCGTTTGCCCACCAGTGCGGAGTTGAAAACGCTGGTGCAAGCCAAGCCCACGCCAACGTCTACGAGCATAGACAGCGCTTGGTTCCCAAATACGCCCGCTTACTTGTATTGGACAGCGAGTGCTTACGGAGATGCAAAATACGCGTGGCTGGTGGACTTCTTTGATGGCAGCGTGGTAGTCAGCGGACACCGTGGCACGCCTAGTCATGTGCGCTTGGTGCGCTAATGACGTTAGCTAGCGCACCAGCCAATTCGTCAATCTAAAGGCCACCCAAAGCGCCTCCTGGGGTCTGCCTCGGTCAAAACCCGAACGACTCCTGTCGCGGCATACCCGACTTACAAAAGTTCCACGAGGGTGACGGCAATGCGTCTTCTCGAGCCGCCCATCTTTCTGGTAGTCGTCAAATATCCACAGCGATTAGTTTATTCTTTGCGGCGAATACGCCACTCAATGAACAGCAGATTGGGGACCCAGCAGAGCCACCCCAGCCAGGCATAAAAAGTCTCAAACGCAATGCCCGTGGCGGAAAAGGTCCCCAGATAAAGGCGCAGCGTAACCGCTGCAAATGTGAGTGCGAAGTTTCGCAGCATCCATTGTTGGTGGGAAGCAATGTCTCCGACTCGGATAGAGCGATACGCTGCGTACCCCGTGGTCAGCCACAGCGTGGCCAGCACGGCAAAACCGATCTGGTTAAAGGTGCCGCCAAAGGCAAAGCCCGATACATACATCCCGGCAATGCCCCCTGGCAGGACTCCGCCCAGCAGATAGACGCGCCCACTCCAGCGGTGCAAAGCAGGGCGGCTGGCTCGCAGACCGGGGAAAAACTGCCAGGGACCCAGCGCCATGGCCAGCATCGAGCAAAAAATATGCACAAATATGGCCACACGATGGGCTTCAAAAGCCAATTTCATCTGGGGATGAACCAGATTGCCCAGCGGCACCACACTGTAGGCAACCAGTGCATAGCCAGCCACCCCCACACTCAAAGCTGCTACCAGCCATTGCAGTTTCTGAGTCTTCCACAAAATCATGTTTTCTCCCTGGTTTTGCACGCTGTCGATCCGGCGACTTTGTGCGACGCGAGCGGCTTGCGAGCCACAGCTCACCGTAGTCCAGATTGTCGAAGCTTCTGATGATTCACACAATTGCATATATATTCATATCTAATATTCGTTTTTGTATATCAAGACATGAACCACACCATGCACGACCGCTGTGACTGAGGTCTTGTCCGGTCGTTTGGGGCTACTCTGGAGCGCGTGGCAGGTATTGGCTGATTTTTTTACGGCGAGTGACCGGTACCATGAACTCGGCTCACCGGAAGGCTGCTTTCAAGATCCACTCCCCAGTAGCGGCTCCTGGCCAACGGTCGAAGTTGAGTTTGGGAAAGTTGGTGCCATACCGCTGACCGTCAGTCTGTCGCAGAATGAAACCGCTTTAAAGCGTCCAGATCACTGAGTTGGATGTCGGGTGTGCGTCTGATGCCGCTGTCCGTTTCTGGCCTTGACAACAGATCGGTGTCGTGCAAATTCAAGCCGTGTTTATGACGTCAATGGCCTACACGGCCACCGTACGAAATCCCGCAAACACATCGCTACGGTGCGGCTGGAAAAAATTGCGGTAGCGCGGGTGGTGCATGCGCGCATGGGTGGCGAAGGCGCCGCCGCGCAACTCGCGGTGGTTGCCAAACCAGGGCTGGGAGTATTCACGGTAGGGGCCCGGTGCAAAGCCGGGGTAGGGAGCAAACGCGTCCGCCGTCCATTCCCACACGCTGTGGCCCCAGCGAAAGCCGGGTTGAGTCAGCGCGGCGTGTTCCCACTCGGCGGCGCTGGGCAGGCGCCGACCGGCCCACAGGCAGTAGGCCTGGGCTTCAAAGGCGTTCAGGTGCAGGGCAGGGCTGGCAGGGTCCAATGGCAGCCAGCGGTCAAACCAGCGCATCTCCCAGGTGCCCAACTGTTGCGACCCGCCCGTCGCGCGGCGCCAACGCTGCGGGTGCGCACACGTTGATTGCGCGCGCCACACGCCGGCATCAGCGGGCCAGAAGCGGGGTTCGTCATAACCGCCTGCGTCGACAAAGCGGACAAAGTCGCCAACCGATACGGGTGCACTGTCAATGGCATAGCTCGGCAGGCGCACATGCTGCGCCGGGCATTCGTTGTCAAAGGCAAAACCCGGGTCGGCCGTTGCTATTCCTACGCGCACATCGGCGCCAGGCACGTCCAAAAGCGTGCGCGCCACCACGGTCGGCACCGCCACACCTACCGGTGCGGGATAACCGAGCGCCGCGCGCATCCAGCAAAAGGCTTCGCCATGCATGTCCTCATGGAACAGCGCCAGGCGGTGAAAGTACAGCGGGTCGAGCGCAGATGGGTCGTCGGTGGTTGTGGCTGTATCCAGCGCTGGAATGGCCTGGATGCAGGCCTCCAGCTGACCCTGCAACATCGGCTGCAACGCCTCCCGTGACGGCATGGTCTCGACCCAGCGCCGGGCATGGGCCAGCCGCGCGGAATCGAACAGCGCGTCCGGTCCGGCAAAGCGGGGCGAGTGTTGCGCATGGGCGAAGCCCTCCGCATCGCGGTGGTGCGGGCCGCGCAGAATCCAGAACTCGGCAAACCAGGCGATGTGGGCCAGCTCCCAGGCAATGGGGTTGATGCCGATCTGGTGGGTCGGGCTCCACTGCGCGGCGGACAAATCGTCGACCAGCGCCAGTGTGCGCGCGCGGCTGTCGCGCAGGGCCGCCGCCAATGCCGCGCCGCTGAGCTGGCGCGGGTCGGCTACGTCGGACTGTTGCTGTTGTTGTGTCATTGCGGCCGGCCCAGCATGGCGACGGTGGTGTAGCGCACGGCCACCACGCCATCGTCGGCCAGGCGTTCAAATATTTCACGCACATCCGCACATGCTTGTTGCCCCACCGGGGAGTCTTTGTCAGGCATGTATGAGCGCGAAAAAACCAGGCTTTGCAGCGCGGCCGCGTCGAGCTGGTGTGCGTGGGGCCAGGACCACTGCTGCGGTACGGTGGCGCCGAAGAATGCGCAGACGTTGCCACGATCCTCGTGCGCGAGCAGGGCGTCGCGCTTGGGCCCACCATACTTTGCAAACAGGGCATTCAACGCGGTGTGCAGTGGATCGGACAGCACGCGGTCGTTCCAGATAAGCGCCACCTGTCCGTCGGGTTTCAGGACGCGCAAGAACTCGGCCCGCGCGGCGTCGACGTCAAACCAGTGGAAGGCCTGTGCCGCCGTGATCAGGTCGACCGATGCGTCCGGCAGTGGAGTGTGTTCGGCTGTCCCTGCGGCGCTGCGGTAGTGCGCAAATTCTCTGAGTGCCTGGTCGGCGGCCGCGCGCATGGCGGCGCTGGGCTCGATGGCGGTGACGTCGTATCCCTGTGCGAGCAGCCCCTGGGTCAGCAGGCCGGTGCCCGCGCCGATGTCGGCCACCACCGCGCCGGGCGGTAAGGGGCCGGCCTCGCGCAGCGCGTCAAACAGGGCGGCAGGATAGTCGGGGCGCGACGCAGCGTAATCGGCAACCTTGGGCGAGAAGATGTTGCCGACGCCGCCCTGGGGTTGGTACAGCGCGCGCAGTTGGGCGCCGGTGTCGATGGCAGAGGATTTGGGGTTCATGTGCCGAAGTGTGCCGCAAGTCTGTGGTCATTTTTGTGGCGCACGCGAGGACTGCGCGCGGCGGGCGACGTGGCAGGCGTTCTTCGGCTCGCGTCGCGGGCGGCCATGTTTGGGTTACCAACGTTGTTGTGTTAACACTGTGGTTGGCGTGTCTGCTCTGTGGCAACCGCAAGTGCGGCCTGCGCCCGCCCGCCACGCCACCCGCCTTGGGGCGAGGTGCTGACACGCGGTGCTGTGGAGCTGCTGCAAGCAAAACGGGCGATAGACCTCGTGGAATGGATGTATTCAGCTATGTATTTTGTAGCGATAAATACCACGCGCCGCCAGGTCGGTGGGCCGGGTGTCCCTTCGTCGGCCCCATTCGCGGTCGCTACAAAACCGGCGTACCAACCACAACGTTAACGCAGTAACAAAAGAGCACCCAAAACAGCTGCCCGCGAGCGTGGGCTAAAGAAGGGACTCCCGGCCCACCGGCCCCGCCAACCCGCCCCGCCGAACAGAGCCCCAACCAAGTGCGTCAAATCTGCCCGGTCCAACCGATGTCATGGCGCACAAATGCGGCCTGCAGTTCGGCCACCCAGCCAGCGTCCAGTGGCCCCTTGGCGGCCCAGGCCAGACTATGGACCAAGTGATCAGCCTTGGCCGTGCCAACGATGGCCGCGCTCACCCCCGGCGCCGCCAGCGCAAAGCGCAGCGAAATCTCGCCCCACTCCAGGCCGCGGTTGTCCAGGTCCATGGCCTGCCAGCGCATCCAGTATTCCTCGCAGTAGTCGCCCACCGGCTGCGTGGCAAAACGCCATGGGTGGTTGGCCACGCAGCGCTTGGCGATGAAGCCTTTGCCGGCCATGGCGGGCAGGGCCGTGTGCAGGATGCGCTGGTCGCATATGTTGAGGGACGCCATGAAGCCATCAAAGCGGCCACACGCCACGGCCCAGGCCAGGTCGTCGTTCTCGCCCGAGTAGGCCATGGCCCGCACCTTGCCCGCGCGTTTGGCGGCTTCCAGTGCGTCTATCACATCGGTCTGCTCCAGCACCGCGCGTGGGCAAGAGTGGAAGTGGGCGATATCGAGGTGATCGGTGTGCAACAAACGCAGCGCCTGCTCGATGCCGGCGGTGATGCAGGGGCCGGTCCAGTCAGCGATGCCGTCCACGCCGTAACCGAGCTTGGTGGACAGCACCACTTCAATGCGCCGCGCTGCCAGATGCCGCCCGATACGCTCTTCGGAAATGCCGTAGCTGGGTGCTGTATCGAACAGGTTGACACCCGCGTCCACCGCTGCGTTCAGCATGCGCCCGACAGCGGCATCGTCCAGCGTGCGCTCGCCAATCTGCGCGGCGCCCAGGCCCAGAGGGTTGAGGAGGAGGTCGGTCTGGCCGTAGCGGCGGGGTGTTGGCATCAGGGTTCTATCTGGATTGGATCAGCGGACGACGTACACCACGGCGCTGCGTGCGGGCAGCGTGAAGCGGCCTGTGGGGGTGTCGAAAACGGCGGCGTTGCGCACGCGCGCATCGGCTGCAGTGCTGGCGGCTTGCACCGGGTGCAGTTGGTAGGACTTTCCGATCTCCTGGGGCAGCGTGATGTCTTGCGCCACCTTGTCCACATTGACAAAGTACAGCATTTCCTGGAAGGCGGCACCGGGGTAGCCGCGGCCATTCAGATGGCCGACCAGCACCACGGGGCTTTGTGCCGGGCCGGTGTTGGGGAAGGTCAAACGTGCCCGGATGTCGGCGGCAGTGCGCAGGCGAAACAGCGTTGAGCTGGCGCGGATTTTCAGCAGGTCCTGGAAGGTGTCGCGGGCCAGCGCAATGTCGGCCGGCGTGGGGCGCAGGGCGGGGTTGGCCAGCAACGGGCGCATCAGCGGCCAGCTCTCAGCGTTGTCGGCCTTGGGCGGCAGCCCGGTGCCGAAGTAATTGGTCTGGTAAGTCCAGTCCAGGCGGTTAAACCAGTCGCCCGAATCAAAGCTGTTGCGGTCCATGGACTTGGAGCGCAGGATCTCGGTACCCGCATGGAAGTAGGCCACGCCCTGGCTGAAGGCGTTGATGGCCAGGCCCAGCGTCTGCACACGGGCGCGGTCTTCGGTGCTGGTGCCCACCGGTAGCTTGAAGGCGTGGGCGTCGAACAGGGTCTGGTTGTCGTGGTTCTCCACGTAGTTCACTACTTCGGACGGCTCACTGGCGTAGCCTGCGGGTTGCCCGGCGTAGTCGATCTCGGCCAGCGTTTTTCGTTCACCAGTGTGGGTCTGCATCGCAAAGTTGCGGATGGATCCGGCCAGGCCCACGCGCACCATGTCGGCGCTGCGCAGCAGGTCGGCCGGTGTGGCTTGCGATAGCGCGTTGCGGTCGTACACCAGGCCGTTGATGTATCCCTGGTTGCGGATCTGGGCGTCGCCGTTGTCGCCCGCGCTGCCACCGCGCACGGCGTCGCGACCCCGGTCGCTGAAAGTGCCAATGCCGCTGCCGTTGAGCGACAGCTGGGAGGCCTGCACAAAGCGCGCGCCGTTGGCCACCTCGCCAAAGTTCCATCCTTCACCGATCAGGTTGACATGGCGGCCCGTGGCCTGGCCGACGCGTTTTTGCAGCGTCTCCATGACGGCGCGCGGCTGGTGCGCCATCAGGTCGAAGCGGAAGGAATCGATCCGGTACTGCTTGGCCCACAACTCGACCGAGTCCACCATCAGCTTGCCCATCATCAGGTTTTCGGTGGCGGTGTTGTCGCAGCAGGTGGAGCGCTCGATCACGCCCTGGTCGTTGAGGCGGTGGTAGTAGCCGGGCACCACGCGGTCCAGCACCGACTGGGCGTGTTGCCCGGCGTTGCTGGTGTGGTTATAGACCACGTCCATGCCCACGCGCAGTCCGGCGGCGTGCAGGGCCATGACCATCTGGCGCAGCTCAATGACGCGGGTGGCGGCGTTGTTGGCGTCACTGGCGTAGCTGCCTTCGGGTGCGTTGAAGTGCAGGGGGTCGTAGCCCCAGTTGAAGCAGTCTTTGGCGGCGCTGGCGGTGGTGGCCGCCTGCGGTGTCTCGCTGTCGCCCTGCGCAGGTGTGGCAATCGTGGGCGTGGTGCAGGCCGTCTCGGGCACGCTTGCAATGTCAAAAATGGGCAGCAGGTGCACGTCGGTCATGCCCGCCTGGGACAGCGCCTGCAGGTGGCGCATGCCGTTGGACTGTGATGCCGTAAACGCCAAGTACTTGCCGCGCTGGGCAGCTGGCACCGTCGCATCGTCAATGGAGAAGTCGCGCACATGCAGCTCATAAATCGCCATGTCGGTGGGCCCTTTAACGCGCTGTGGCGCCGGGTGGCTGTCCCAGCCCGCAGGCTTGAGCTGGGGGTCATTCAGGTCAGTGGCATAGCTGCGCTGCGAGTCGGCGTTCAGGCTCAGCGCATACGGGTCGGTGACGCGGTTGCGCACCAGGCCCATGCCGGGTACCCAGACGTCCACCAGGTAGCTGTAGTAGTGCCCGCGCAGGTTGGCGCCATGGCGGTAGTGCCAGATGCCAGTGGACGGGTCAACTTGCAGTGCGGGCGCAGCGGTGGCCGCGCCGGTGGCGCCGTCAAACAGGCAGGCATTGACCCGCTGCGCCGTGGGTGCCCACAGTGCGAGCTGGGTGTGCCTGGAGTCCACGCTGACGCCCAGATCGGGCGCACGCTCGGCGGCGGCGTACAGGTCGTCCAGGGCACCGGCCGACTGGATGGGTGTTGCGCGCAGCACCTGCCCGGTGGCGTCTTCCTGCACCAGCAGCAGCTGTTGGCGGTGCAGGCTGCGCAGTTGCGCGGCGCCGGTGTGCGCCAGCGCGAGCACGGCGCCGGGCTTGACGTAGCCGAAGCGCCGCGCCACGGCCGTGGGCAGCGTGGCCAGCGATGGTTTGAGTGCCAGTGCACCGTCTGATCCGCTGACTCGCTGGCCGACCGGGGCTTGGAGCTGGCCGCTGGCCGAGTGGTACAGCTTGAAGCGTCCGCTGGCATCGGCGCCTGGCCATTGCAGCAACTGGCGGTTGAGCCACACCGCCTGGGGCTTGGATGCGGGGGGCACCGGGGATATCGTGGGTGCAGACGACGCCATGGCCCCGGTGGAGAGGGTGGAGGCTGTGATTGCGGCCGGCGGCACGGCACGCAACACCGTTTGGAAGTCGACTGCGTTGCAGGCGGTCAACAGGGCGTCTGCCGGTGCGCTAGTCGGAGGTGCGGCCGAGCGTTTGGCCGAGGGCGTGGCCGCGGTGGCTGTGGCAGCGCTGGCCGCCAGCGCTGCAATGGCCATGCCAGACACAAGACGCCGGAAGGCGAATGAGCTGGCATTTATACCCAATATGGGGTTTTTATCAAGAGTCATGAAAGAAAAGGGCAGTAGCCCACGTGGAATATGGAGTTGTAGCTATCAAATATGTAGCAATTTGGCCCGTATGCCGCATCGGACTGCGCACACCAAGGCGACCACTGCACACAGGTGCTTTACATTGAAGCAAGTAGTATCATTACATGATTGCTTGAGAATATCTATTAAAACCTTGGCAATCAACAGTTTATTTTGAATATTTGTCTTGTACTAAAAGTAGTTTGACTACAAAATTGATTCCATGCACTTCAATCTAAACGCCCAGCGCCCAGCCCTTTCACCATTGCTTCGCGGCGCCGCCACAGCTGCCTGCTTGCTGGCCGGAGTGTGGGTATCGCCACAGGTTTGGGCCGAAGAAACCCCCGCCACCGTCCGCGCGGCTTCCAGCGCACAGATCGACACCGGCGCCGTGCCGGAACTGAGACAAACCAGCAGCCTGGCCGCAGGCTGGCAGCGTGGCGCTTTCATGGAGGTGTTTGTACGCGCCTACCAGGACAGCAATGGCGACGGCGTTGGCGACCTCAAGGGCCTGACGCAGCAGCTCGACTATTTGCAGGACCTGGGCATCAAGGGCATATGGTTGATGCCCATCACCACCAGCGCCGATGGTGACCATGGCTATGCCACCACCGACTTTCGCGCCATCGACCCGGCCTACGGCACGCTGGATGACTTTGACGAGCTGCTGCGCCAGGCGCATGCGCGGGGCATTGGCGTGGTCATGGACTACGTGATCAACCACAGTGCCCGCCAGCACGCGATGTTTGCCAGCGCGCTGCAAGGGCCGACCAGCCCGTTTTATGACTGGTTTGTGTGGGAGAAAGAGCAACCCAAGGGTTGGGACATCTGGGGCAAAAACCCTTGGACCGTGACGCCGCAAGGCAGCTACTTTGGCACCTTTGGCCCGCACATGCCCGATTTCAACTTCAAGAACCCTGCTGTGCTGGCCTACCACCAGAGCAGTCTGCGTTTCTGGCTGAACCGCGGGCTCGACGGCTACCGGCTGGACGCCGTGCCGCACCTGGTGGAGAACAACGCCAAAGACTGGAACGATCAGCCCGAGAGCCGCGCTCTGACGGGTGAATTGAGCCAGCTGATCATGGCCTACCCCCAGCGCCATGTGGTGTGCGAGGCTACCGCCAATCCGAAGCTCTATGCCATGCCCCACATTTGTGGCAGCGCCTTTGCGTTCGGGCTGGAGCGCAACATCGTCAACGCCGCCAAGGGTGACAAGAAGGCCATCCGAGCGGTGGCGGATTACTTTGTGTCCGCACCGCAGACCATGGCCACTTTCGTCGCCAACCACGACATGTTTGCCGGCGCCCGTCTGTGGGACCAAGTGCGCGGCAACCAGGCGCGTTACAAGCTGGCCGCGGCGTCGTATCTGCTGCAGCCCGGCACGCCCTTCATCTACTACGGTGAAGAAATCGGCATGGCCGGCGTCCCCAAGCTGGCTGGTGATGAACCGCTTCGCGCACCCATGAGCTGGACGTCTGAACCACGCGGCGCCGGGTTCACCACCGGCCAAGCCTTCAGGCCCGTGTCGCCCAACGCGGCGCGCTACAACGTGGCGGCGCAGCTGGCCGACCCCCAGTCGCTGCTGTCGTTCTACAAGGGCATGCTGAATCTGCGCAACACCCTGCCGTCATTGGCCAGTGGCAGCTATGACGCCCCGCAGGTGCAGGGCAGGGTGATGGCCTACCGGCGCACGCTGGGCGCAGAGACCACTCTGGTGGTCATCAACTACGGCACCAAGCCCGGCAGGATCACGCCGCAGACCTTGCCACCGCGTGCGGTGCTGGCACAGGCCTATCCCGTACAGACCGGACCCGGTCCACGGTCTCGTGTTGCAGATGCCCGCGGGCGTGTCCAACTGGTAGTTCCAGCCCAGTCGGTGCGGGTCTACACCGTACGGGCCGGGGCTTAACTTCCGTGTCGCTCAGTTCTTTGTGGCGCACGAAGGACTGCGCGCGGCGGGCGACGTGGCAGGCGTTCTCCGGCTCGCTTCGCGGGCGACCCTGTTTGGGTTGCCGCCGTTGTCGCGTGAACGCGGTTGTTGGTTCGCCTGCTCTGTGGCAACCGCAAGTGCGGCCTGCGCCCGCCCGCCACGCCACCCGCCTTTTTCATACCACGCACCGACCCTGCCAACCCGCCACGCCTGAACTGTTAACACCCCACCATGTACTTCAACAAAATCCGCCACCCCTCCAATTTCAGCTTCGCGAACGCGCACACCAACGGCGCGCTCACCATCGGCGCCAAACCGGTGCAGGCCAGCGTGCGCGATCTGGGTGAAGACGTGTTCCATGTCGAACTACGCGATGCCAATCGCTGGCCGTTGGATGCGCGCGTGTTGCCGCTGCATGACGATGCTTTTGCTGGCACCGATTCGCGTTACCAACTGGCGATCACCGACAGCGGCAATCTGGCCTTGAACGGCGCCGGCGGCGGGGCAATTTTGTCGGGCATTGATGGCGCCTGCCTGGGCGCCTGCGGCAGCGCCTGGCTGGTGCAGTTTGCGCGCAATGCCGAGATGCGCTTCTTTGGCCAGGGCGAAAAAGTGACCGGCCTGGAGAAGACCGGCAAGCGTACCAAGTTCTGGAACGCCGACGTCTGGGCCGACCACGCCATGCACACGATTGAGAACGGCCAGGCCGATCCGCAATACGCCGCGGTGCCCTACCTGTTGGTGCGCCAGGGCCAGCAGTGGGTGGGCATTCTGGTGGACCACCCCGGCGCAGTGTTCATGGACACCGGCTCCAACTGGTTCTTCTTTGGCAAGGACGACCAGAACGCACCGCCCGCATTCTGGTTTGGTGCCGATGAAGGCGTGCCCGCGTTCTATGTGATTGCCGGTGACAGCGTGGCGTCCGTCACGCAGCGCCTGCAGCGCCTGGTGGGCACCACGCCGCTGCCACCGCTGTGGTCGCTGGGGCACCACCAAAGCCGCTGGGGCTATGCCGGCACAGAGCACCTTCAGCAGCTGGACGCCGCGTTTACCCAGCATGCCTTTCCCAACGATGGCCTGTGGCTGGACATTGACTACATGGAGCGCTTCAAGGTCTTCACCACCAGCACCGAGCACTTTGGTGACCTGGCCCACGATCTGAAACAGTTGCAGGCCAATGGCCGGCGCATCGTGCCCATTCTGGACCCTGGCGTGAAGGTGGAAGCCGGCTATGAGGTGGCCGCCAGCGGCCAGACCGTTGACATTTTTTGCCACAACCCTGAAGGACAGCCTTATGTGGGTTTTGTGTGGCCCGGGCGCACCTGGTTTCCCGACTACTCGCTGCCCGAGGGGCGCGACTGGTGGGCCACCTACTGCAAGGCGTTCCGAGAAACCGGCTTTGATGGCGCCTGGCTGGACATGAACGACCCCAGCACCGGTGCGGCAGAGCTCGACGACATGCTGTTCCAGCGTGGCCAGTGGCCGCACTGGACTTACCACAACCAGTACGGCACCGGCATGGCACAGGCCACGCGCGACGGCTTTTTGGCGGCACGTCCCGACGAGCGGCCCTTTCTGCTGGCCCGCAGTGCCTACACCGGCTCCAGCCGCTTCACGGCGGTGTGGACCGGCGACAACTTCAGCAGCTGGCACCACCTGCGCACCAGCATCCACTGCAGTCTGAACCTGGCGCTCTCCGGCATTCCATTCAACGGCCCGGATGTGCCCGGCTTTGGCGGCCACGCCGACAAGGAGCTGGCCGTTGGCTGGTACAAGGCGGGCTGCCTGTTCCCCTTCATGCGCAACCATGCCAGCGCGGGCACGGCCGAGCAGGAGCCCTGGGTGTTTGGCGACCAGGCACTGGACACCATCCGCCACCACGTGCGCTTGCGCTACAAGCTGCTGCCGTATTTGTACCAATTGTGGAACGACCAGGAGCAGACGGGCGCGGCCGTCATGCGCCCGCTGTTTTACGATTTTCCCAACGCCGATGGCATGGAGCTGGACCGCGTGGACGACCAGTTCCTGATCGGCCCGGCCATCCTGCAGGCACCCATCGTTCAGCAAGGCCAGCAGACACGCCTGGTCACGCTGCCGGGCCAGGGCCGCTGGATGGATGTCAACACAGGGCAGTTTCTGGCCGGCGGGCGCACCATCCATGTGAGCAGCACCCCGGACAGCACGCCGATTTACCTGCGTGAGGGCAGCCTGTTGCCCATGCAGGTGGGCGTGCGCACCAGCGCTGCCAACGACCTGGCGGACATTGAGCTGCACGTGATTCTGGGCGCAGGCTGCGATGACGCCGCGACGCTGGACTATGTTGCCGATGACGGGCTCACATATGGTTACCAGCGCGGCGAACGCAGCGTCTACCGCCTGCAGGCACAGCGGGTGGGCGCGGAGCTGACACTGAGCGTGGAGGTGCTGCAAGCGGGCTGGAAGCCCCTGCGTCTGCGGGTCCTGGGCTATGGTGGCGCGACCAGTCTGCAGCTGAACGTGGGCGCAAAGATGACAACCCGCATGGAACTGTCGCCCATGACCTGGCGCTTCAGCGGGGGGGCACTGGCCGCGGCCGCCAGCGCATTGATTGAGGTTTAGGGCACAGGGCGAATTTACATACTGTTACGTGACCTGCGTCACAGACAGGTCATGCAGACCCCGCACAATCTCTATGGGTGCACAATGAATGCCTGTGTTGCCGAACAGAAGAAACGTTGCTATGGGTATCAGAGACAGTATTTGGTCGGTTTTGGGGAGGGACACGTCAAATGGGGCAGACGTAGTGCTGGAGCGCGTGCGCACAGCCATGCTTTTGGCGTTGGAACAGTATGGCGACGAGAAGCATGTGCGGCTTGACATGAAAATCAGTAGCGCCCGGGAAATTTCTGAGCTCTGGTATCTGCGCCCTGAAATCATGCACCTGGTGGCGTCCGCGCAAGGCGAAGAGGTTGCCCGCGCGTGCGTGGCCAAGATTACGGCACTGTTCGGCAAGCACCAGTTGGGTGGCAAGTCGTCGCGGTTTGGCGGTCTCTAAAATCTCGCACCTGTATTGCCATGCCACCGTGTGTCGTCTGCGTTAGTCTCGCGCCAACGCACACCTTCTCGAAAGCGTGCGTCTCCCACATAACCCTGCTCGAAGGCCTTGGCGTTCAGGGCGATGCGCACAATGGCATGACCGTCAAACACCGTTCGCGCGTTGCCCAAGACCCCAAGCAACCCAACCTGCGGCAGGTTCACCTGTTGCAAGCGGAGTTGTTTGACGAGTTGGAGACCAAGGGGTTCGACATCGCGCCGGGCCAGTTGGGCGAAAACATCACAACCTCGGGGCTGGATTTGCTGGAGCTTCCGCTGGACACGGAACTGCAAATAGGTGCTTCGGCCGTTGTCAGGATCACCGGGCTGCGCAATCCCTGCGCGCAACTGGATCAGTTTGCCCCTGGGTTGATGGCAGCTGTGCTGGATCGTGCTACGGACGGCACATTCATCCGCAAGGCGGGCATCATGGCGGTGGTCCTTGCTGGTGGTGTCGTGTGCCCCGGAGACCCTATTGTGGTCAAGATGCCGGTTGGTCCACACCGGGCACTTGAGCGGGTGTAGTCCGGAATCATGCTGTCGCTTCAAAGCCGCATGCCAATTCTGCAGTTCGATCCAGAGAATCGACGATACAGCGTGGGGCGTCTTACGGATGGTCCCAATCTCCTTTGTGCAACAGCGAACCCGCAAACGGCCCAATGTGCTCCAAGGCATGAAGGTGGTGATGGCTGGTTAGGGTGTCCCAGGCATCCCGCAAGGCTGTGAAAATTGAGTTGATCATGTTGCTCCTCTAAAACTTTTTATATTGTTTAGCTAGTTTATGCAAGAGTCTGACAGAAGTCAAATCTTGTCGGGGATAGGTAACGTTTTGGTACCACACTGCATTGGTCAGCCAAAGAGAAACCCAGAGCGGGGCGCTGAGTGCAGTAGTTGGCAAGCCTACGATGACCTTTTCATGGCTGATCAGAAGGGCGCTAGATGACACTTCACGACGACGCCGATTTTGCGACGGTCACCGTAAAGTTTCCAACGATCGCCAACAAGATCCGAATCTTTTGGGGCAATCCCGAGTTTGTGAGTCTGATGTTTGAACTGCAACGGGATATCAGCGACCGGCCGCGCTCCGGGTTCCCATCTGATGAACTGATGTCGTTGCAGAGTCTAGAAAATTTACACGACCTTGAGTTTCCCCACTTGAAGCGCGAGATTCAGAGTTTCTGGCCGGGCGAGTTCGTTGCTCTGGTCTTTTAAATCAACGAGTTGGAGAGACGTGGAGCGGGTGATGGGAATCGAACCCACGTTATTTGCTTGGGAAGCAAGAGTCCTGCCATTGAACGACACCCGCACAGCAGAAAAATTATAGAGCCCCTATTTGCGCAGTGGGGAGTCTTTGGCGATGCCCCAAGACGAATCTGACGACAGCGGTTTGGAGGACTTGGATTGCGCTGCTTCCTGGGCTTGCTCCAGCGCTGGGGAGTACACCGGCCCTTGCGCGGCCATCCACAGCGCCAAGCCGACGCCGCCGATCAACAGCGCCGCGCCCACGAGCAGCTTCACCACCGTGACCCAAACCTTGGGTTCTTTATCGCCCTCTTGCTTCATTGCATCTCCTGCCTGTTCGTATTTATAGGCACCGGCGCGAACATTTGCGAATCGCCCAGCTGCACAAAATCATCACTTCAGAATATCCCCAATGCAGAGGTACTTGATCTCCACATAGTCATCCATGCCGAAGTGCGAGCCCTCACGGCCCAAGCCGGATTGCTTGACGCCACCAAAGGGCACGTGCTCAGTGGCCAGGATGCCGACGTTGATGCCCACCATACCGTACTCCAGCGCCTCCGCCACGCGGTAGATGCGGCCTATGTCGCGGCTGTAGAAGTAACTGGCCAGGCCAAATTCGGTTGCGTTGGCCGCGTCAATGGCTTCCTGCTCGTTGTCGAACTTGAACACCGGCGCAAACGGGCCAAAGGTTTCCTCGCGGGCGCACAGCATGTCGGGCGTGGCATCGGCCACCACGGTGGGCTCGAAGAACTGGCCGGAACCCATGGTAGTCAGGCGCTTGCCGCCCACCAGCACGCGGCCACCTTTAGCGGTGGCGTCGTCCACATGGCGTTGCACTTTTTCCAGCGCCGCCTCTTCAATCAGCGGGCCCTGGTTGACACCGTCTTCAAAGCCGTTACCGACCTTGGCGGTGCGCACTTTGGCGGCGAATTTTTCGACGAACTGGTCGTAGACACCGGCCTGCACATAGAAGCGGTTGGTGCAGACGCAGGTCTGACCTGCGTTGCGGTATTTGCTGGCGAAGGCACCTTCGACGGCGCTGTCGATATCGGCATCGTCAAACACGATAAAGGGCGCGTTGCCGCCCAGTTCCAGCGACAGCTTCTTGACCGTGGGCGCGCTTTGCGCCATCAGGATGCGGCCGACTTCGGTGGAACCGGTGAAGCTGATGTGGCGAACCACGTCGCTGGCGCACAGCACCTTGCCGATAGCGATGGAGTTGGCGCTGTCGGCGCTGAGCATGTTCAGCACACCGGCAGGGATGCCGGCGCGGATCGCCAGTTCTGCTGCAGCCAGCGCGGTCAGCGGGGTCAGCTCGGCCGGCTTGATGATGACGGTGCAGCCGGCGGCCAGGGCGGGCGCCACCTTGCGGGTGATCATGGCCAGCGGAAAATTCCACGGCGTGATGGCCGCGCAGACGCCAATGGGCTGCTTCAAAACCATGAGGCGGCGGTTGTTGTCGAACTGGGGCAGGGTCTCGCCATTGACACGCTTGGCCTCTTCGGCAAACCACTCGACGAAACTGGCAGCGTAGGCCACTTCGCCCTTGGCTTCGGCAAAGGGCTTGCCCTGCTCGGCGGTCATCAGACGGCCCAGGTCCTCCTGGTTCGCCATCAGCAGGTCAAACCATTTGCGCAGGATGATGCTGCGCTCCTTGGCGGTCTTGGCCTTCCATGGGCCCCAGGCTGCGTTGGCAGCGGCGATGGCTGCTTCTGCGTCGGCGGCACCCAGATTGGCGACGTCGGCCAGTTTCGCTCCAGTGGCAGGGTCCAGCACGTCAAAACGGTTGGCGCCGTTGAGCCACTGGCCGTTGACCAGGGCATCGGTTTTGAATAGGCTGGGGTCCTTGAGCAGGGCGAGGGGGCCGGTGGGGTTTTGCATGGGGCACTCGTGGGGTTGTGGTTGGGGTCGACTGTAGCGAACTTTGGTCCTCGGGCGAATCACCTGCGTGCCAGGCAGGTTGCAGCTGCCCAGTCCTTTTGCCGGGCGATAATAGACGGTTGGCCCGCTGGCTTTGTGCAGTCTGGCCGAGAACGTCCCTTGTAGATTTCTGTCCAACGATCAATCTGTCATGACCCAATCCACCATGAATGTCGCCGACATTCGCAAAACATTCCTCGATTTCTTTGAGTCCAAGGGCCACACCGTGGTCGAAAGCAGCCCCCTGGTGCCGGGCAACGACCCCACGCTGATGTTTGTCAACTCTGGCATGGTGCAGTTCAAGGACGTGTTTTTGGGGGCCGACAAGCGCTCCTACGTGCGCGCCGCCTCCGTGCAGGCCTGCCTGCGCGCCGGTGGCAAGCACAATGACCTGGAAAACGTGGGCTATACCGCGCGCCACCACACCTTCTTCGAGATGCTGGGCAACTGGAGCTTTGGAGACTACTTCAAGCGCGAATCGCTGATGTGGGCCTGGGAGCTGCTGACCGAGGTCTACAAGCTGCCCGCCGACAAGCTGTGGGCCACGGTCTACATCGACGACGACGAGGCCTATGCGATCTGGACTCAGGACATCGGTCTGCCGCCCGAGCGCGTGGTGCGCATTGGTGACAACAAGGGCGCCAAGTACGCTTCCGACAACTTCTGGATGATGGCCGACACCGGCCCCTGTGGCCCCTGCTCCGAAATCTTCTACGACCACGGCCCCGAAATCGCTGGCGGCCCGCCCGGCAGCCCCGAGCAGGACGGCGACCGCTACATCGAGATCTGGAACAACGTGTTCATGCAGTTCGACATGCAGCCCGATGGCTCGGTCAAGCCGCTGCCCGCACCCTGCGTGGACACCGGCATGGGCCTGGAGCGCCTGGCCGCCATCCTGCAGCACGTGCACAGCAACTACGAGATCGACCTGTTTGACCACCTGATCAAGGCCGCGTCCCGCGAAACCGGTTGCAACGATCTGCAGAGCAAGAGCCTGCGCGTGATCGCCGACCACATCCGCGCGACAGCCTTCCTGGTCAGCGACGGTGTGCTGCCCGGCAACGAAGGCCGCGGATACGTGCAGCGCCGCATCATCCGCCGCGCCATCCGCCACGGCTACAAGCTGGGCCAGAAGACCCCGTTCTTCCACAAGCTGGTGGCGGATCTGGTGGCGGTAATGGGCGAGGCCTATCCGAAGGTGGCGCAACAGCAGCAGCGCATCACCGATGTGCTGCGCATGGAGGAAGAGCGCTTCTTCGAGACCCTGGCCACGGGCATGGAAATTCTGGACACGACGCTTGCAGGTGGTGTCAAGCTGCTTCCCGGCGAGGTGGCGTTCAAGCTGCACGACACCTATGGCTTTCCACTCGATCTGTCGGCCGACGTGTGCCGTGAAAATGGCGTCGAAGTCGATGAGGCTGGTTTCAACGCCGCCATGGAAGCGCAAAAAGCCAAGGGCCGCGCGGCCGGCAAGTTCAAGATGGACCGGGCTCTGGAATACAGCGCCCACGGCAACGCCTTCATGGGCTATGACCACCTGACCTACGGCACCAACATCGTGGCGCTGTACCTGGAAGGCGTGGCAGTTCAAGAGCTGAAGGAAGGCCAGTCTGGCGTCGTGGTACTCGACTCCACCCCGTTCTACTCCGAGAGCGGCGGCCAGGTCGGCGACCAGGGTGCCATCTTCTGCGACCACGCCCTGTTCATGGTGGCGGACACGCAAAAAATCAAGGCCGACGTCTATGGACACCACGGCAAGGTCACGACTGGCACGCTGAAAGTGGGCGACCTGGTCAACGGCCATGTGGACGCCACGATTCGCTCCTCGGTCATGCGCAACCACTCGGCCACGCACCTGATGCACAAGGCGCTGCGCGAGGTGCTGGGCGAGCATGTGCAGCAAAAGGGCAGTTTGGTGAATGCCGAGCGCACCCGATTTGACTTTGCGCACAACGCACCCGTCACCGACGAGCAGATCCACGAGATCGAATTCCGTGTCAATGCCGAGATCCTGAAGAACGCTGCCGTGCAGGCGCGCGTCATGGACATCGAGTCCGCCCAGAAAACCGGCGCCATGATGCTGTTTGGCGAGAAATACGGCGAGACGGTGCGCGTGCTCGACATCGGCTCCAGCCGCGAGCTGTGCGGCGGAACCCATGTGGCCCGCACCGGCGACATCGGCCTGTTCAAGGTGGTCAGCGAAGGTGGTGTGGCCGCCGGCGTGCGCCGTATCGAGGCTGTGACAGGCCAGAACGCACTGGCCTATTTGCAGAACCTGGAAGACACGGTCGACGCCGCCGCTGCCACGCTGAAGACGCCCGTGGCCGAGCTGACCGACAAGCTGGGCCATGTGATGGACCACGTGAAGGCGCTGGAGAAGGAAGTGGCCGCGCTCAAGGGCAAGCTGGCGTCCGCCCAGGGCGACGAGATGCTGAGCCAGGCGGTGGACATCAACGGTGTCAAGCTGCTGGTCGCCAAGCTGGATGGTGCCGATGTGAAGACCCTGCGCGACACCATGGACAAGCTCAAGGACAAGCTCAAGACCGCCGTCATTGTGCTGGGCGTGGTCGATGGCGAGAAGGTGCAGATCGCCGTGGGCGTGACCACCGACACCACGGCCAAGGTCAAGGCCGGCGAGCTGGTCAACTTCATCGCCGCGCAAGTGGGCGGCAAGGGCGGCGGCAAGGCCGACATGGCGATGGCGGGTGGCACTGAGCCGGCCATGCTGGCAACCGCGCTGGCCAGTGTGCAGGCTTGGGTCACGCCAAAGCTATGATGGAATAGCGAGAAATGCTATCAAATAGATAGCTAAAAACGCTTATTCCACGAGGGCTAGGGCCTCATTTTTCTTGAGCGATTCGCCCCCACAGGCGTTTCGCCAGGGCGTCGTGCTCTGGCGCATGGGGTTGGGCTGGTGCGCCGGGCGCCAGCTGCGTTTCAATCAGCCGCTGCAGGGTTTCCACATGCGGCATCACGGTGCCAAAAAACTGGACCCGCTCGCGCGTGGCCATCAGCAGCGTAGGAAAATTCTCCACCTCAATCGGGTCCACCAACTCGGACTCGTCCTCCACGTCGATCCACAGGAACTGCACGCCGGGAAATACAGTCTGGAGTTGCTCGAACCGGGGCAGGTAGTCGCGGCAGGTACCGCACCAGTCCGCGCACAGACAGGCGACCAGCATCTCGTTCTGCGAAGGGGTGTTGGGGGTCAGCATGCCGCAATGATCGCAGAACTATTCTTCCGCATTCACCTGGACGCGGCCCAGTGGTCAAACCAAAAGCCTGACCTAGATCAAGAACTCATAGACCCAATAGGTGGATATTCCAGATTCTGGGATTGCGTTTCATCCTCAAGCGCGTAATGTCCCGGGGAGACGAAAGGAATCAAACATGTTCCAGGTACGCATCCACGGTCGTGGAGGGCAGGGCGTCGTGACCGGCGCCGAAATGCTTTCCATTGCGGCCTTTGAGGGCGGGCGCCACGCGCAGGCCTTTCCCAGCTTTGGCTCGGAGCGCACCGGCGCGCCGGTGGTCGCATTTTGCAGGATGGATGACAAGGAAATCCGTCTGCGAGAGCCCATTATGGAGCCAGACGCGCTGATCATCCAGGACCCGACACTGCTGCACCAGGTGGACGTGTTCAGCGGTCTGAAGAAAGACGGCTACATCCTGATCAACACCACCAAATCCTTTGACCAGTTGGGCCTGGGTGAATTTGCCAAGGGGTTCAAGTCCGAACATTTGCTGACCGTGCCTGCCACCGAGCTGGCCATGAAGCATGTCGGGCGCCCGGTGCCCAATGTGCCGATGCTGGGGGCCTTTGCGGCCCTGGGCGGGCTGATCTCGCTGGCCGCTGTCGAAGCGGCGATTCAACAAAAATTCAAAGGTGCCGTGGCCCAGGGCAATATGGCCGCGGCGCGCGAGGCGTATGAGATCGTCATGGAACAGGAAAAATTAGCGCAGGAGATTCACCATGCTTGAACAATGCGAAGGTTCGCATGCCGTGGCCCGTGCCGTGGCGCTGAGCCGCCCTGAGGTTATCTGTGCCTACCCGATCTCACCGCAGACCCACATCGTTGAAGGCCTGGGCGAGATGGTCAAGAGTGGAGATCTGGCGCGCTGTGAGTTCATCAACGTTGAGTCCGAGTTTGCGGCGCTGAGTGTGGCCATTGGCGCCTCCGCTGCCGGTGCGCGCGCCTACACGGCCACCGCCAGCCAGGGCCTGCTGTTCATGGCAGAGGCGGTGTATAACGCGTCCGGCCTGGGCCTGCCCATTGTGATGACCGTGGCCAACCGCGCGATTGGTGCGCCGATCAACATCTGGAACGACCACACCGACAGCATGTCCATGCGCGACGCGGGCTGGATACAGATCTTTGCCGAGACCAACCAGGAAGCGCTGGACCTGCACATCCAGGCCTTTCGCATTGCCGAGGAGCTGTCGCTGCCCGTGATGGTGTGTATGGATGGCTTTATCCTGACCCATGCCTATGAGCGTATCGACATTCCCGAGCAGGAGCAGGTGGACCGGTACCTGCCACCCTACGAGCCGCGCCAGGTGCTGGACCCTAACGACCCGGTGACGATTGGCGCTATGGTCGGCCCCGAGGCCTTTACCGAGGTGCGCTACCTGGCCCATGCCAAGCAGCTGCAGGCGCTGGATTTGTTGCCTGAGCTGGCGGCAGAATTTCAACAGGTGTTTGGTCGCAACTCCGGTGGATTGATCAAGCCCTACCAGTTGGAGGATGCCGAGACCATCGTCATCGCCTTGGGTTCCGTGCTGGGCACCATCAAGGACACGGTGGACGAGATGCGCGCGCAGGGGATCAAGATTGGTGTGCTGGGCATCACGTCCTTCCGTCCGTTCCCGATCGAGGCCATTCGCGCCGTCACCGCGCACGCCAAACGCGTCGTGGTGATTGAAAAGTGCTTTGCGGTCGGCATTGGCGGCATCGTCTCGCGCGATGTACGCAGCGCCGTGCAAAGCCGCCCGCAATCGGTCTATGCGGTGGTTGCCGGGCTTGGCGGACGCGCCATCACCAAGGCCTCATTGCACAAGTTGCTGCTGCAAGCCATCGAAGACAAGTTGGAATTGCTGACTTTTCTGGATCTGGATTGGGGCATCGTGAACCGCGTGCTGGAGCGTGAGAAGCAACAGCGCCGCTCGGGCCCCGTGGCCGAGGGCATTCTGCGTGACATCGGCACCGTTTCTTCCAAGATTGCGTAAGGACATAGCCATGGAACAAACCGTCGTCAAGTTTTACCAGACCGGCACCTTCACGGTGGGCAACCGCCTGCTGGAGGCCGATCAGCGCAGCGTGCAGGCTAATACCACGCGCAACAACTCGCTGAACTCCGGCCACCGCGCCTGCCAGGGCTGTGGCGAGGCGCTGGGCGCCCGCTATGCCATCGATGCTGCCATGGAGGCCACCAACGGCCAGCTGATTGCCGCCAATGCTACGGGGTGCCTGGAAGTGTTTTCCACGCCGTACCCCGAAACGTCCTGGCAAATGCCCTGGATCCACTCTCTGTTCGGCAACACGGCCGCGGTGGCCACTGGCATTGCCGCCGCCATGCGCGTCAAGGGTCGCAGCGATGTGCGCGTGGTGGCGCAGGGCGGCGATGGTGGCACCACCGACATCGGCTTTGGCTGCCTGTCGGGCATGTTCGAGCGCAACGACGATGTGCTCTACATCTGCTACGACAACGAGGCCTACATGAACACTGGCGTGCAGCGCTCCAGCGCCACCCCACCGGCGGCACGCACCGCCACCACGATGCCAGTGGGGCCGCAACCGGGCAATGTGTTTGGGCAGGGCAAGAACCTGCCGCAGATCGCCATGGCGCATGAGATCCCCTATGTGGCGACTGCCACCGTGGCCGACCTGCGCGATCTGGAATACAAGGTCAAAAAGGCCATGACGATGCGGGGTGCCCGCTACATCCATATCTTTGTGCCGTGCCCGTTGGGTTGGGGCGCTGCGTCTCACGACACCATCCGCCTGGCCCGCCTGGCGCACGAGTGCGGCTTCTTCCCGGTGTTTGAGGCCGAGCGGGGTGAAGTCACGGGTGTGTCGAAAATCCGACGTCAGGTTCCGGTCGAAGACTACCTCAAACCGCAGAAGCGATTTGCACATCTGTTTGGCGCCACACCGGACGTTGCAACCATCGCCCGGCTGCAGGCCATAGCCGATCGCAATATCCGGCGCTACGGCCTGCTGGATGAGACCTAATCAGTTGAGGACAGAGCCAAAGGTCTGTCCCGCAAGGAGATAACTTTATGCAGAAACCCTTTGCCATCACACTCGACGTCGGGTCATCCCTGGCCAACCACACGGGCTCCTGGCGCAACAGCCGCCCCGTCTATCTGGACCGCCTACCCCCATGCAATCACCAGTGCCCGGCCGGCGAGAATATCCAGGCCTGGCTGTTCCACGCCGAGTCCGGCGACTACGAACAGGCCTGGCGCACGCTGGTGGAGGACAACCCGTTCCCCGCCATCATGGGCCGCGTCTGCTACCACTCGTGCGAAGGCGCGTGCAACCGGGGCAGACTCGATGCGCCGGTGGGCATTAACTCGGTGGAACACTTTTTGGGCGATCAGGCGATTGCGCAGGGCTGGAAATTCCCAGCTGTGACGGCACTATCAGGCAAGAAGGTGTTGGTAGTCGGTGCCGGACCATCAGGACTTTCCGCAGCCTACCACCTGGCCCGCTTGGGACACCAGGTCACGGTGCAGGAAGCCGGCCCCTTGCCCGGCGGCATGATGCGTTTTGGCATTCCACAGTACCGCCTGCCGCGCAAGGTGCTGGACGCCGAGGTGCAGCGCATTGTTGATCTGGGCGTGCGCATCGAATACGGCGTCAAAGTGTCGAATGTGTTGGACGCGCAACAGCAGGGTGGTTTTGATGCGGTCTTTCTGGCGGTTGGTGCCCATATCGCCAAGCGTGCCTTTATTCCCGCCGGTGACTCGGCCAAGGTGCTGGATGCGGTGGCTGTGCTGCGTTCCATGGAAGGCGAGGACAAACCCATGCTGGGCCGCAAAGTGGTGGTCTATGGGGGCGGCAACACCGCCATCGACGTGGCCCGCACGGCCAAACGCCTGGGTGCCACGGAGGCCATCATCGTCTACCGCCGCAACCGCGAGAAGATGCCCGCGCATGACTTCGAGGTCGAAGAAGCATTGCAGGAAGGCGTGCTGATCAAGTGGCTGTCCACCATCAAGCAGGCTGGAGAATCCTCCATCACCGTCGAGAAGATGGCGCTGGATGACAAAGGTTTTCCGCAGCCTACCGGCGAGTTCGAAACGCTGGAGGCCGACTCGGTGGTGCTGGCGCTGGGCCAGGACGTGGACCTGTCACTGATCGAAGGTGTGCCCGGGCTGGCCGTGGAAGACGGCGTAGTCAAGGTGGATGCCAACATGATGACCGGTCATGGCGGTATTTTTGCCGGGGGCGATATGGTGCCTGCCGAGCGCAACGTCACGGTGGCGATCGGTCACGGCAAGAAAGCGGCGCGCAATATCGACGCTTGGCTCAGGGGCAGCACCTACACACCCGCTGAGAAGCATGAGATTGCCAGTTTCGACAAGCTCAACACCTGGTACTACAGCGACGCACCGAAGACCGTGCGCCCGATGCTGGACATCATTCGCCGTCAGTCCACCTTTGAGGAAGTGCAGGGGGGGCTGGATGAGACGAACGCGTTGTTCGAAGCCAGGCGCTGTCTGTCCTGCGGCAATTGCTTCGAGTGCGACAACTGTTACGGCGTGTGCCCGGACAATGCTGTCATCAAACATGGGCCTGGCAAACGTTTTGATTTCAACTACGATTACTGCAAAGGCTGTGGCATCTGCGTGGCCGAATGCCCCAGTGGCGCTATCAAGATGGTGCCAGAGGATATTTGAGTCACATTGCGTGCCGATAATCGGTGATTTGAGCAGGAGTTTGCATGCCCCCATCTTCTATCCGTCGTATCGCCATTTGCACCGGGGGCGGTGATGCTCCGGGCTTGAATGCGGTGATCCGCTCGGTGGTGATTGCGGCCATTAACCGGGGCTGGGAGTGCTATGGCATTCGCGACGGTTTCAATGGCATTTTGTTTCCCGAGCGCTACCTGGAGGGCGGTGTGTTCCGTCTGACACAGGACAAGGTGCGCGATATCGGGCATCTGGGCGGCACGATGCTGGGCTCGACGAACAAGGGCAATCCGCTGCACTTTCCGACCCGCATGCCCGATGGAACGACGCACGAGATCGACCGTTCCAGTGAAATTCTGGAGTACTTCGCCAGGAAGGAACTCGACGCACTGGTGTCTATAGGTGGTGACGGGTCGCTGACGATCGCCGATGCGCTGCACAAAAAGGGCCTGCGGGTGGTGGGCGTACCCAAGACCATCGACAACGACCTGGACAAGACCATGACAACCTTCGGTTTTGACACGGCAGTGGCGTTCGCCACCGAGTGTCTGGACCGCTTGCACAGCACGGCCGAGAGCCATCAGAGGGTCATGGTGGTCGAGGTCATGGGCCGCTATGCGGGCTGGATTGCGCTGCACTCGGGCATCGCCGGCAATGCGCATGCCATTCTGATGCCCGAGATTCCATTTGATGTGGATAAGGTGGTCGATCGCATCCATGCGCGCGACTCAGCTGGGCAGTTGTATTCCGTTGTGGTTGTTGCCGAAGGCGCTGCGCCGCGGGACGGACACACCGAACTGCTGGAGCCCGCTGAAATTGGCCACGCCGAGCGACTGGGTGGCATGGGCGAGCGGGTGGCCAAGGCGCTGCAGGAACGCACCGGAAAGGACACACGAGTAGTGGTGCTGGGGCACTTGCTGCGTGGCGGCAGTCCGACAGCATTTGACCGCCTGGCAGCCATGCGCTTTGGCGCTGCAGCGGTACGCGCTTTGGAGGAAGGCATGTCCGGCGTCATGGTGGCGCTGGCCTTTCCCAACGTGAACTACATCGCACTGGAAGAAGTCGCCGGACGCATGAAGGCCGTACCCATGGACAGCGACACCCTGCAAACGGCACGCGATCTCGGGATCTGCCTGGGCGACTGAGCACCGTGCGTTTCCTTACAACCGGATAACTGGAGAACAAAAACCATGAGCGAACTTTCCCCTGCGGAACAGGCCCTGCGCGAAGCAGCCCGCGAATACCACCGCACCCCCACGCGCGGAAAAATTTCAGTCACGCCGACCAAACCGTTGTCCAACCAGCGCGATCTGTCGCTGGCCTATTCGCCGGGTGTGGCGTACCCCTGCCTGGACATCCAGGCCGACCCGTCGCTGGCGGTGGAGTACACCTCGCGCGGCAATCTGGTGGGCGTCATCACCAACGGCACGGCCGTGCTGGGCCTGGGCAATATCGGCCCGCTGGCCGGCAAGCCGGTGATGGAGGGCAAGGGCTGCCTGTTCAAGAAATTTGCGGGCATCGACGTGTTTGACATTGAACTTGCAGAAAACGATCCCGACAAGCTGGTTGAAATCATCGCCGCCATGGAGCCCACGCTGGGCGGCATCAACCTGGAAGACATCAAGGCGCCCGAATGCTTCTACATCGAGAAAAAGCTCAGCGAGCGCATGGGCATTCCAGTCTTCCACGATGACCAGCACGGCACGGCCATCATCTCGTCAGCAGCCTTGATCAACGGCCTGGAACTGGTGGGAAAGCGCATTGAGGACGTGAAGATTGCCGTGTCCGGTGCAGGCGCCGCGGCGCTGGCCTGCCTGGGTGTGATGGTGGGGTTGGGCGTGCGCGTGGAGAATGTGTTTGCCTGCGACTCCAAAGGCGTGATCTATGAAGGGCGACCCGGTGGATACGACGAATCGAAAGCCCGCTTCGCCCAGCACACGACCGCCCGCACCCTGGCGGATATTGTTCAGGATGCAGATGTGTTCTTGGGCTGTTCGACCGCGGGCGTTTTGACACAGGACATGGTCAAAACGATGGCGCGCCAGCCCATCATTTTGGCGCTGGCAAATCCTGAGCCCGAAATCCGTCCCGAGCTGGCCAAGGCCGTGCGGCCGGACTGCATCATCGCCACTGGCCGCTCGGACTATCCGAACCAGGTCAACAACGTGCTGTGCTTTCCGTACATCTTCCGGGGCGCGCTGGACTGTGGTGCTACCAAGATCACCGAGGCTATGAAGCTGGCCTGCGTGCGCCAGATCGCCGATTTGGCCAAGGCCGATATCAGCGAGGAAGTGGCCAATGCCTATGCCGGCAAGGAGCTGGTGTTTGGCTCCGACTATTTGATCCCCACACCGTTTGATTCGCGCCTGATTCTGCGCATCGCGCCGGCTGTTGCGCAGGCCGCGGCGGACTCGGGTGTCGCCGCGCGACCCATCCAGGACATGGAAGCGTACCGCCAACAACTGTCGCGTTTTGTCTACCAAACCGGCATGTTCATGCGCCCGGTGTTCAGCGCCGCCAAGGCCGTCTTGCCTGCGGCCAAGCGCGTCGCCTATGCCGAAGGGGAAGACGAACGTGTGCTGCGGGCAGCCCAGGTTGCGGTGGACGAGGGCCTGGCGCATCCCATCCTGATTGGCCGCCCGGCTGTGATCGAGGCGCGGCTGGCCAAGGCTGGGCTGCGTTTGCAGTTGGGCCACGACGCGGATTGCGTCAACCCGGAAGATGACCCACGGTTCCGACAATACTGGGAGCTGTACCACAAGCTCATGGGCCGACATGGCGTGACGCAGGATGCTGCCAAGGCGGCCGTGCGCCGCTCCAGCACCACCATCGCCGCGCTGTCGGTGCGCCTGGGTCATGCCGACGCGATGTTGTGCGGCATGGTAGGACGCTTTGATACTCACCTGCAGCATGTGCGGGACATTATTGGACTCAAGGCAGAGGCGCCCGGTCTGGCGGCAATGAATGCGCTGATGCTCGAGAAACATGCCTTGTTCATCGCCGACACCTATGTGAACGAAGATCCGACAGCAGAGCAGTTGGCCAGCATTGCGCTGATGGCAGCGCAAGAGGTCAGCCGCTTTGGCTTGCCGCCCAAAGTCGCATTTCTATCGCATTCGAATTTTGGTTCATCGGACCGGCCATCGGCCCGCAAGATGCGTCTGGCGCGCGAACTGTTTGCCAAACTGGCGCCCGATATCGAGTGTGATGGCGAGATGCAGGGCGATGCGGCGTTGTCCGAGACCGTGCGGGGATCGGCGTTGGCCGATACCACCTTGCATGGCGAGGCCAACTTGCTGATATGCCCCAATCTGGACTCGGCCAACATCTTGTTCAATGTACTGAAAATGACCGCGGGTCATGGTGTGACGGTAGGTCCAATCCTGCTGGGTGCTGCGGGGTCTGCCCACATCCTGACGCCATCGGCTACCGTGCGGCGTGTGGTCAACATGACGGCTTTGGCTGTCGCCAATGCCTCTGCGTTTGGATAGCCCTTACAGCGCCTGTATGGACTATCGATTGATCGGGTTTGTGCTATTTTTGCTATTGCTGGGCGGTGGCTTCATCGTCCAGTTGCGCTTCATGGTGCGAAGGCGCACCGCCGATTTGCTGCAAGAGCTGAGCGCTATGCGAGCGCAAAACGCGGAACTAGAGGTGGCTAACCATCACATGGAAGATCTGTTGGATGTGCGAACGGGTGAATTGACTGCGGCCAAGGCGCTGACCGAATCTGCCAACATATCGAAGAGCAACTTTCTGGCCAACATGAGCCACGAAGTTCGCACACCTGTGACTACCATCGTTGGTTTGACACATCTGATGCGCCGTGCGGGGATCAGCCCCGAGCAAACCGAACGCTTTGACAAGATCGAAAGCGCCGCCACGCACCTGCTGTGCATCCTCAGTGACATCCTTGATATTTCCAAGATGGAAGCTGGAAACCTTAGCTTGGAATACACCAACTTTGCACTGAGCGATGTGCTCGAAAAAGTGCACTCCGCGACAGCAGAAGGTGCCCTGGCCAAGGGGCTCACGATATCTGTGGACCCCGACGGGGTTCCAAGCTGGTTGTATGGCGATCCGGCGCGGTTGCGCCAGGCGCTGCTCGGCCTTGCTGGGAACGCCCTCAGATTCACCGAACAGGGCAGCATTGCGCTGCGCTTGGTCCTACTTGAAGAGCAAGGCGACGATATTCTGGTTCGCTTTGAAGTCCAGGACAGCGGACGGGGCATGGAGCCTGAGGAGGTGACGTGCCTGTTCCAGGCTTTTGAGCAGGCGGATGCGGCCAACGCCCGAAAGTCTGGCGGCACAGGGCTTGGTTTGACCATTGCGCGCCAATTGGCTGTGCTAATGAAGGGGCAGGCGGGAGGCTCGAGTACGCCGGGACGCGGTAGCACCTTCTGGTTCACCGCCTGGATCCAGCGAGGTCAGGGAGTCATGCCTGCTGTTACCAACAGCCCTGTTCAGGACGCAGAAGCCCAGTTGCGGGAGCGCTACGCTGGAGCGCGTATCTTGTTGGCAGAAGACAATGCGGTCAATCGTGAAGTGGCGCTGGAGATGCTCAACAGTGTGGGACTGGTCGTTGATACTGCTATCGACGGTTTTGAGGCCGTGGACAAGGCCCGTAGCCACACCTATGCGCTGATCCTGATGGACATGCAGATGCCAAAAATGAATGGGCTGGAAGCCACCCGAGCCATCCGCTTGTTGCCGGGTCAGGCCGAAACTCCCATTGTGGCAATGACCGCCAACACTTTTGACAAAGACCGACAGGCCTGCATGCAAGCGGGTATGAACGACTTTGTCAGCAAGCCAACGGATCCGGACACGCTGTACGCAACGCTGATGACCTGGTTGTCTCACCGAGCAAACGCCCAGCGCGCCATACCCGCCCACGCGCCGCGTGCCGTACCGACAACACCACCGGTAGCTATCGACACGATACCTTGGGTGGGGCGATTGCAAAGCGTGCCTGGACTTGATATGCAATCGGGGCTGTCGCAGGTGCGCGGAAATACCGACCGCTATCGCCTGATGTTGCTGGCGTTTCTCAAAAGCCACGGGCACGAGCCTGTCGAACTGGCCGACGCATTGGCCGCCAATGATCGGGTCGCTATCAAGGAAGTGGTCCATTCGCTCAAAGTATCGGGCGCAAGCATTGGTGCGCTGCGCGTCAGTGAGGTGGCGACATCGTTGGATACTGCCCTGCGCAAGAACGCACCGCGGGCTGAAGTGGATGCCTACTGCACCACCCTGATTGCGAAGCTGGGGCCTCTGGTGGAGGGTATTCAATGGGCGTTGAAGGAATAGTGGCGACAGGTTGGGCTTGAGAACGATTTACACTAAAGGGTTTTCCCCAAGTTCGTTTTGAATCATCGCAAGGGCCCCCATGAGTGCATTTCTGGAAGAAACCGTATTGAGCGTCCACCACTGGACCGACCGCCTGTTCAGCTTCACCACCACGCGTGACCCGGCGCTGCGCTTTTCCAACGGGCACTTCACGATGATCGGGCTGCGCCTGGAAACCGGAAAGCCCCTGCTGCGTGCCTACAGCATCGTCAGCGCCAACTATGAAGACCATCTGGAATTTCTGAGCATCAAGGTGCAGGATGGCCCGCTGACCTCGCGCCTGCAGCACATCAAGGTAGGCGACAAGATTGTGGTGGGCCGCAAGCCCACCGGCACCCTGCTGATCGACTACCTGCTCCCGGGCAAGACGCTGTACCTGCTGGGCACCGGCACCGGCTTGGCGCCGTTTTTGAGCATCGTGCGCGACCCCGAAACCTATGAAAAATTCGAAAAAGTGGTGCTGGTGCATGGTGTGCGCGAAGTGGCCGAGCTGGCCTATATGGACTACCTGACCATTGACCTGCCGGCCAACGAATTCCTTGGTGAAATGGTCACCAAGCAGATGCACTACTTCCCCACGGTCACGCGCGAAACCTTCAAGAACCGGGGCCGCATTCCCGACCTCTTTGAAGCCGGGACCATCGAAGCCGAGTTTGGACTGCCCAAGCTCAATCCCGAGACCGACCGCGTGATGCTGTGCGGCAGCCCTGCAATGCTGCGCGACCTCAAGCACATGCTGGAGAAGCGCGGCTTCATGGAAGGCAACACCACCAAGCAGGCCGATTTTGTGATTGAACGGGCATTTGCCGAGCAATAAGCCGCTGACACTACTACTACGCTCTTTGAAAACCAGGCCACCATGACACATTACGACCTCTACGCCATCGGCAACGCGTTGGTAGATTCCGAATACGAAGTGACCGATGCGCAATTGCAGACCATGGGCGTTGAGAAGCGGCACATGACGCTGATTGATCTGGATCGGCGCGCAGCGCTTCTGTCCCATGTGCATGGCGCGCATGCGCGGCGCACGGGCGGTGGCTCGGCGGGTAACACCGTGGTGGCAGTGGCGCAGTTGGGCGGCCGTGCCTTTTACTCGTGCCGCGTGGCCGACGACGAACTGGGGGCCTTCTACCGGGAAGACTTGGTGGCCAACGGAGTGGCCACCAACCTGACCCACACCAAGCCGGCCCCAGGCCAGACTGGCAGCTGCATGGTGATGGTGACGCCGGATGCTGAACGCAGTATGAGCACGTTTCTGGGGGCGACTGCCCACCTGGACCACCACGCCTTGCATCCGCACGACATTGCGCGCTCCAAGGTGTACTACATGGAAGGCTACCTGGCCGCATCCCCCACGGGTCTGGATGCCGCGCTGCAGGGTCGGGCCATGGCCCGGGAGGCGGGCGTTGCATTGGCGGCAACGCTGAGCGATATGAGCATGATTAATTTCTGCCGTGCCGGACTCGATGCCATGGTGGGTGACGGTCTGGACTATCTGTTCTGTAACGAGGAAGAAGCCCAGGTCTGGTGCGGTTCGCAGGACCTGGATGTGTTCTGCCAGCAGGTGAGCCAGGCCGCGCGCACGGTGTGCTTGACCCGTGGCGCCAAAGGCTGCCTGTTGCTCGAAGGTGGGCAGCGCACTACCGTGCCCGCATCCAGCGTCACGGCCAAGGACACCAATGGTGCGGGTGATATGTTTGCCGGTGCATTTCTGTATGCAGTGACCCATGGCCACAGCCACGCGCAGGCAGCCTGGCTGGCCAATCAGGCCGCCGGCCGGGTGGTCACACAATATGGCAATCGTTTGAATGCCGAGGCCATGGCCGAGATCAAGACGCAATTCGCGCAACACATCGGCTGATGCCCGGCTGAGTGGCTGGCGCCTGAACTAGGCCCCCACGCTTGTCGCTTCGCGTACTGCGCTGCCCCCCGCGGGGGTGTTCGCCGTCTTGGGGCGGCCCGGCGACGGCCTAAGGAGCCAGCATTTGTTGTTGTATCAGCAGCCTGCGCAGACGAAACTGCTCGCGGTCGATGTGGCGCAGGTCGTCACGCAGGTTCTTTTTTTCGTCGTCGCTCTTGGACGCTTCCAGGCGTGCCTGCAACCGCGACGACTCCTGCCCATTGCGCTGCAATAGCTCTTGCATACGGTGGACTTGCATGCCCAGGTCAAGGTAGTGCGAGAACCCGGCGAAGCCTGTCTGGCCCTGGCATACCGATGCCTTGCCGTAGTTGCCCTGCACGCCCTCGCGCCAGCCATTGGACGGAGTACAGAATTGAATGATGCCAGCATCCCATCCCCGCCGATAGGCCTGCGCGTTGGGCACGACGCCTGCCTTACCGCAGTCTTCGGTGTAGCTCGCAATGCGCTGCTCGCTCACGCCCGCCGATCCATCGGCCATTCCCACACGGGTCCAGTCGGCGACTTTGCATTCGGACACAGACATGGATTCACAGCCTGCCAAAGCAAAAGCGAGCGGGATCAACAAGGCAATGCGAGTGTTCATGGCAAAGAATAATACTCCCGCTGCGGTGATCGAGCATGCGGGTTGCTCAGTTTGAATACACTGGTCCAGATGAGTCACCCCGCGCAACGACACCGCGAGCGATACCAACTTGCGTCCTATTTCTGGAGTGGCGATGCCATGCGCAGTCGCAGTGTGAGTGGCGTCGTTCTTTCAGGTACGGTCAACATACCGGCGCCCTCTGCAAGGCAAGTAGCAGATTGGCAACGGGATGTATCGCAGCGCCTGGGGCTGGAAGCCGGAGACGTCGAATCCCTGTCCTTGGCGCGAGCGCGTGTGCGCTGGCCGGACTACAAGCACTGCGTGCAGGCGGCGTCTGACTGGACGCGTGCACTCGGTCTGCAGGACGTGCTGGCCTCCAGCGACGTCGCCCTGATGGCTTGCCGCGGTGCGCGGTACCACAACGATGGAGCGCAGTACGGTGGCGCAGCCTTTTGCAATCTCTTTCTGAGCGAGGACCGGGGACTGGACGTGCACTTCCCCGTCATAGGCCAGCGCATCCCACTGACCAGGGGCACTGTGATGGTCTTCGATACTGGCCAGCCCCACGCCGTCATACCGCGCCATAGCGTCAGCTACGACGCCGCCGACTTCCCCAGCGAACTGGATTGCACCCAGGTATTCCTGACCTGGGAACTGCCAATCGAGAATGCCCACGTTGCACAAGCACTTGGGATTGCCTTCGATACTGACCCGCCGACCGCGCTGCGATTGGGGGAAGAGCAAGTCTGGGTGAACGGCGCGCCGGCCACCGTGTGTCCGCAATCAGGCCGGCTATCGTCTGTCAACCAGTCCCTGCACGATCCGGCGGATGACCGGAGCCACCAGTAACACCAGAGGAAATGCCACCAGCCATGCGGTCAGCCAGGCGCCGGTTCAAAGGTTTAGAAAGTTGGCCACCGGGCCGGCCGCGCGGAAAGCAGCAATGGCGGAAACCACCAGCGACATCAGCCCGGACAGAATCAGGCCGAATAATACGGGGGTAAAGGCCTGCGCCCCGGCCTGCGCCCCGGCCTGCGCCCCGGCCTGCGCCATCATGCCGGGTTGCGACCCCAGGCGGTTCAGGACAGGCGTTTTGGTGCGCGACGATGCGATGCTGGCGCCCAAGCAGTGCTAAGTTGAGCGTGGGCACGTTCAGGGATTGGAGTAACAGCAGCCACAGCTCCATCACGGCGGTCGCGGCTATGCCGATGGCTACTGCGTGCAAAATGGCTTTATCAAATGGTGTCATGGATCTTCCTTTCTGGTTGACGAATTGATTTGGTGAGGGCTATATGCGAATTCAAGTCAACTTGAAATCCAGACATTTCAATATGGATATTGCAGAAGTCGCCAAGCGATCCGGCATGCCGGCCTCGAAGGCTGCGCCGCACCTTCAACCCCGCGGCGCTGGAGCAGCTGGCGCTCATCTCGCTGGGGCAGGAGGCCGGCTTATCGCTGGACGAGATTGCGTAGATGTTTTCGGCGGATGGACGGCCCAACATCGACCGCAGGATGCTGGCGGCCAAAGCCGATCAGGTCGATACGCTGATCAAGCGGCTGTAGGCCATGCGCAACGGCCTGCGCCACGCGGTTGACTGCCCAGCACCTAGCCACATGGAATGTCCGTCGTTTCGGCGTTTGCCGAAAGCGCAAGACGATTCCCACTGACGAAGACAATCAATGTCGGGACATCAGTATCCTGTGCAATTCCTTCAGGAAACGGGTGTTCGCCACGTCAGTACTCCACGGCTCCCAGGGAACTCCCCCGTACACACAAACCAATGGGTCGTCCATCAAAGGCGTCACCTGAATGTTCAAAACCGCTCGAACTTCTTCGCGACTCCAACCCGCCACGTGAATCGCCTCACTGGCAGCGGCCAGGACATCGGCCTTCTTGTGCTTCGCCTTCTCTTCCTTGGTCCACCAGGACACGCCGTACCGTGCAAAGAGCACCCTTTGCATCTGCTCCATCATGGCTAAGAATCCGCTACCCAGAATGGGCTTCAGCGGAGAAATCGGATCAAAACCCAGCAAGCCCTCTTCGGCGTCGTGCAGCAGTTCACGCAGCTCGGCATCGGGATCAAGATGGCACTGCGTTCGCCGTATGTGCAGAACCAACAAGGAGTGCTGTGCAACCGACATGGGCAGTGGCCACACCGAATGGCCGCCCCACCGAAACGTGCGCGCCAGACCCAGCGAGAGGTCGGTGTCATCCACATCAGCGAAAGTCGGATCACGCAGATCGATTCGCCGTCCCGAGGGTAGCCGCACCCAGGCCCGTTGGGCGCTACCACCTGTGTGTACGGACTTGTTCATGGGCAACATTTTTCATGTGTCGCAATGTGTCTGAAGCGAGCGGAAGTGGTCATTTGGGCAAACAAGCTACTTGGGCTGAGCCCCGCTCAATCCTTGAGGCCCCACCCCCAGGGCATCCAGCTTCTTTGCATACGAATCCCTGCGCTTTGCTGCCTTCGCAGCTGTTTCGACGGCCACCTGGATGGCTTTGGGCCCCTTTTTTGCAACAGCCTTGATCAAGCCGAACTTGTGAGCAGCATCTGCCTCAGCCCGCTTGAAAGAGGCGATGAGTTCGGCATGGGCAACGGATTGATTCACAGGGACCTCAATATCTAGAAAGCATGATGCATCACAAGGCGCCGGCGTGGCGACGGATAATGACGGCTCCATCACTTTGTGCACCATTTTTGAAATTCTCCCATGGAAATCAAAGTCAATTTTCTCGATAAGCTTCGTCTTGAAGCCAAGTTTGATGATTTCACGGTGGTGGCCGATCAGCCTATACGCTACAAGGGCGATGGCTCGGCGCCGGGGCCGTTCGATTACTTTCTGGCTTCATCGGCCTTGTGTGCGGCTTACTTTGTGAAGCTGTACTGCGACACACGCAATATCCCGACCGACAACATCCGCCTCTCGCAAAACAATATCGTTGATCCGGAAAACCGCTACCAGCAGATATTCAAGATCCAGGTCGAATTGCCGGCGGAACTCTCCGACAAAGACCGGCAAGGCATTTTGCGCTCCATCGAGCGTTGCACGGTCAAGAAAGTCGTTCAAGCCGGGCCTGAGTTTGTGATTGAAGCGGTAGAGAACCTGGATGCCGACGCGCAGGCCCTGCTGGCCTTGAAGCCGGCTTCTGACGCCAGCACCTATATCGTGGGGAAGGATCTGCCACTGGAGCAAACCATCGCCAATATGTCGGGCGTTCTGGCGGCCTTGGGCATCAAGATTGAAATCGCTTCGTGGCGCAATATCATTCCCAATGTGTGGTCGTTGCATATCCGTGACGCGCACTCGCCCATGTGTTTCACCAATGGAAAGGGAGCGACCAAAGAAAGCGCGCTGGCGTCGGCCTTGGGCGAATATATCGAGCGCCTCAATAACAACCATTTCTACGCGGGGTCGTTCTGGGGCGAAGACATCGCCAACGCGGCGTTTGTCCATTATCCGAACGAGCGCTGGTTCAAGCCTGGCAAGAAGGATGCGTTGCCGACGGGAATTCTGGATGCGTACTGCCTGCAAATCTACAACCCCGATGGCGAGTTGCGTGGCTCGCATCTAATCGACACCAACTCCGGCAATGTGCAGCGCGGTATCTGTTCGCTCCCCTTTATGCGCCAATCCGATGGCGAAGTGGTGTATTTCCCGTCCAACCTGGTTGAAAACCTCTTTGTGAGCAATGGCATGAGTGCTGGCAATACGCTGGCCGAAGCGCAAGTGCAATGCCTGTCCGAAATTTTCGAACGAGCGGTCAAGCGCGAAATTCTGGAAGGTGAAATCGCTTTGCCGGATGTGCCGCACGACGTGCTGGCGAAATACCCTGGCATTCTGGCCGGCATTCAGGGCTTGGAAGAGCAAGGCTTTCCGGTGCTGGTGAAGGATGCATCGCTGGGCGGGACCTACCCGGTAATGTGCGTCACCCTGATGAACCCGCGCACAGGCGGTGTCTTTGCCTCGTTTGGCGCGCACCCCAGCTTCGAAGTGGCACTGGAACGCAGTCTGACGGAATTGCTGCAGGGTCGCAGTTTTGAGGGCCTGAACGATCTGCCTCGGCCCACCTTTGCAAGTGAAGCCGTGACGGAGCCAAACAACTTCGTCGAACACTTCATCGATTCCAGCGGCATTGTGTCGTGGCGTTTTTTCAGTGCCAAAGTGGATTTCGATTTTGTCGAGTGGGATTTTTCTGGCCAGGGCGAAAATTCCAATGCTGAGGGGGCCGCGACCTTGCTCGGCATTCTTGAGGACATGGGCAAAGAGGTGTACACGGCGGTCCATGACCAGCTAGGCGCCATCGCTTGCCGGATTTTGGTCCCCGGCTATTCGGAAATTTATCCGGTAGACGATTTGATCTGGGATAACACCAACAAGGCGCTGATGTTCCGCGCCGATATCCTGAATTTGCATCGCCTGGACGACCCAAGCCTGCAAGCACTGCTGGAGCGTTTGGAGAACAACGAGCTGGATGACTACGGCGACATCGCCACATTGATCGGCATCGAATTTGACGAGAACACGGCCTGGGGTCAGCTGACCGTTCTGGAGTTGAAGCTGCTCATTCATCTCGCCTTGCAGCAATTCGAGGCGGCGCACGAGCTGGTGGGCGCTTATCTGCAGTACAACGACAACACCGTCGAGCGCGGCTTGTTTTATCAGGCCTTGAACGTGGTGCTGGAGGTGCGGCAGGGTGAGGACCTGGATCTGGGCGATTACGTGGTCAATTTCCGCCGGATGTATGGCGACCCGCGGATGGACGCGGTGCTGGGCTCAGTGGACGGCAGCGTGCGCTTCTTTGGCTTGACGCCAACGAGCATCAAACTGGATGGGCTCGACAGGCACCAGCGCCTGATCGACAGCTACAAAAAACTGCATATGGCACGGGTCAATGTGGCGGCTAAAGCCGGTTAGGGCTACGAGTCATGGCTGAGGTGTTGCCGTTCTTCCCCCGGCACAAACGTGTGTTCGATACCAGAACGCTTTCCTGAGTTATCGCGTTGCACACCTATGGAGATCAAGTCGAATGGCCGCTATGGGTGGCACCCGCCGAATATGTCCGAAGCGCCAGGGACGGCAAAGCGCCCGAAGTCACCACCGGATCGGGCCAGCTGTCGACGCTCGTGAATGGCAGATATCTGGATGTCGCAACAAGTGCCTTCTCGATACCTGCAATTCGAGCGATTTGGAATAGCCGATCGACGAGTCTTTCCAATTCAAAGGTCACCAATATTTGGCGTTGGATGGTTTAGCTGTCGAATGTTCCTGTCGTACGAAAAACTTCAAAGGTAGGTAGAAACCGGCTCGTGTGCATGCCGCATATGCAGCGACAAGCCCAGGGCAGCCATGTGATTTGCATTGCGGCCCAGGATGGTTTGCGACAAAGGCAGGAATTCCTTTTCCTCAAAATCTGCATGCGCCAGATATTGCGCCACTAGGCGCTGCACGTCGTCGGCGTTCACGTCGTCAAAGCGCCCCTTGGTCACTTTCTTCAACCCCGCCTCAATGTGTTTCCACAGCTTTTCCAGCGTGCGGTGTTCATCGGTCAGTCGCTTCACCATAGCATTCACGAGCGCATGCTCAGCGCCCTTCTCTGCATGCAACAGCACCACAGGAAACAACTCGCGTTCTTCATCCAGATGGTGTTCAAAAATGGCCTCCCGAAAAAAGGACACGGATTGCTCGGCAATCTGGCTGGCGCGCTCGGCCGGTGCCAGCAGAGCGGGCAACTCACCCAGCAGGTGCAGCCTTTTGACAATGCCCGCATGGCATTGCGAGAAATCCTGAATCGGTGCGTTGCCGTCGACAACAGGTGAGGATGTAGTCATGTTGATCTCCTTGATCATTCAGTAAACAGGTGATACATCACATCGACCGCACCAGCCACAGTGACAGGGCCGGGAAGGCAACCAAGAAACCGATGCGGATAAAGTCAGACGCCAGAAAAGGCATGACACCCTTGGCTGTCTCGATGTAAGGCACGTCCTTGGCCAGCTTCTGGATAATGAACAGATTCATGCCCACTGGTGGGTGCACCAGGCCAATCTCCACCACCATCAACGCCAGAATGCCAAACCAGACCGACTTGTCCGGCACGCTCATACCGAAGAAGTCCAAGCCCATGACCATGGGGTAGAAGATCGGAATGGTCAAGAGAATCATGGCCAGCGAGTCCATCACGCAGCCCAACAACACGTAAACAACCAATATCGCTACCAAAACAGCCATCGGAGGCAGGCCACTGCCCTTGACCCATTCGGCCAGTTCGGTGGGTAACTGCGTGATCGCCAGACCCGAGTTCAGCAAGTCGGCACCAAGCAGCACCATGAAGATCATGGCGGTGGCATAGGCGGTACCCATCAAGCTTTCCTTGATTCCCTTCCAGCGAAGTCCCCCGGTAATGACTGCCAGAATGCCACAGGCAGCAGCGCCAATGGAGGCGGCCTCAGTCGGGTTGGCCCAGCCACCGTAGATGCCCACAATCACCACGGCAAACACGCCCATAACGGGGATCACAGCCACCGTGGCCCTCAGGCGTTCGGCCCAACTGTGCCGCTGTCCAGCCGGCCCGGCTTTGGGGTCCAGCGTGACCAAAATCTTGATGACCAACATATATCCGGTCATAGCGATCAGGCCGGGGATGACCGCTGCCATGAATAGCTTGCCAATCGACTCCTGCGTCAGCACGGCGTAGATCACCAGCGGCACCGAGGGCGGAATCATGATGCCCAGTGTGCCGGCCGCGGCGAGCGTCCCAGTGGACAAACGCCCCGAATACCCATGCGCACGCAATTCAGGCAGTGCCACCTGGGCCATGGTGGCCGCCGTCGCCAATGACGAGCCGCAGATGGCACCAAAGCCGGCACAGGCCCCGGTGGCGGCCATGGCCAGGCCCCCACGCCAGTGGCCCATGAAAGCCGAAGCGAACTTGAACAGCGACTTGGACAACCCACCATGGGTGGCGAACTGGCCCATCAGCATGAACAGCGGAATGACCGCTAGGTCGTAATTCGACAAGCGGGCATAGGCCAGGTGGTTCAGCGTGAACAGCAAGGACGAGGGGTCACCTCCGTTCATAACCAGAAAACCCGCCGAGCCGCCGATCAGCATGCCAACACCCACATGGATGCGCATGGCCAGCAGTGCCATCAGGCCGGCAAAAATCAGGAGTCCGATGGTCATGCCGCTCATGCTGTAACTCCCCGTGCCTGTTGTGCTGAAACTGTCACCCGGTAAAACGCAGCGGCGGCCAGCAAGGCAAAGCTGGGAACCAGCAAAATAACCGGCTGCCACAGGGGAATCAGCAGCAGGGCCGAGACCTCTGTGTTTTCATAACATTCATGGGTGTACAGCGCGGTGCGCCAGGAGATGGCGATAGCGGCCACCATCAGCAGCGCGTGGGCAACAGTGTCGAGCGCCGCCCGCGCCTGCACGCTCATCCAAGTGGTCAGGGCATCGACCTTGATGTGATGGTCGTGCATTTCGCAGGCTGGCAAGAACGCCGCCGAGCCAACTGCCGCGCCCATCATCAGCAACTCCATGTCACCATCAATCGGTGCCGAAAACAGCTTGCGCCCGACGATGGAGATGATGGACATGACGACCAGGGCCACAAAGACAAAGCCACCGGAAAGCGCCCACCAGGTGACCACTTTGTCGAGCTGGCCTGCCAGCCCCTTCGGCCCAGGTTTGACGACGCTGTCGACGTCGGGTAAGAGTTCAGCCATGGGAGTTCTACTTGTTGATGTACTTCTTGCCGATGGCATGCACGTCGGCTGCAAGTTTGGCGCCATCCAGCCCGCGAGCGGAGGCCTGCTTGATCCAGTCTGCTTCCACCGAGGCGGAGGCCTTCAGCATTCCGTCGTAGACATCCTGTTTGATGACAAGAACCTTGTTCCCACGGGTCGCAAGGCCTTTCTTGGCATCTTCATTGCCTTGGTCCCAAGCCTTGCCGGCCAATTCAGACAATGCCGCGCCGCTGTTCTTGTCAATAACTGCCTTGAGGTCTGCCGGCAATCCGTCATATTTCTGCTTGTTCATCAAGATAGTCAACGGGGTTTGACCGAAGCCGGGCAAGCTGGACTCGCCCACCATGTGGTACTTCGTGACCTCATCAATCTTGGCAACCGGCAGGACTTCCCACGGAGCCAACGCACCATCCACTACGCCTTTTTGAATGCCTTCCGTTACCGCTGCCACCGGCATGTTCACCGG